>JAKOVA010000057.1 GCA_029782335.1 Actinomycetes bacterium
GCAAGGCGGATCCTGCAACTGCGAGAGCAGCACCGTGCCGCGATCACGGCGCAACTCGGCCGCGCGGCCGGCAACGGCCACAAGGTCCTCGAATCGCTGTTCGACCGGCCGATCGTCGCCGTGAACGACGTGCAGAAGATGACAGGCACCACCTACACAGCGGCAAACAGCCTGGTGTCCCGGCTGGTGAAGCTGGGCGTGCTCAGCGAGATGACCGGCTACGCGCGGAATCGGCGGTTTCGCTACGCGCCGTATATCGCTCTGTTCAATGAGGCGGGCCCCGAGGGAGGGGCCGCGGAGGCGCCCGGGCGAGCGCAAGAGGATGTGTAATGGCAAGAACCACCCACAAGAAGCCCGGCGACAACGCTGGCGACGCCGCGGTGAGCTACGAAGCCCCTCTCTCGGAGATGGACGACACGCTGCGCGGCATCCGCAAGCAGTGCAACGAACGCTGAGCGCACAACCACAGTGATCGTCTATCAAGCCACCAAGAGTCAGTTTCTTCAGCACGCGCTGCGCCAAGACATCGAAGACATCGTCTCGCGCCAGTTTCACAGCGTGACGGGCCACGGGGTCGCACCTGCCGAGATCCAGGCCTGGAAGCACTCGCTGCTGGAGATGGCCAAGGTGCTGCAGGACGAAGAGATCCCGCCCGACGCCGGCGTGGCCATCGAGTACCAGCTGCCGCAGAGCTCCAGGCGCATCGACTTCGTGATCACCGGCGAGGACGCTGCGGCGCGCACGAAGGTGGTGATCGTCGAGCTCAAGCAATGGTCCGAGTCGCGCCGCAGCGAGAAGGATGCAATCGTTTGGGCACGCCGTGGCGGCCGTGCAGGCGAGACCGAGGGCCCGCACCCTTCGTATCAAGCCTGGTCGTATGCCGCCTACCTCGAAGACTTCAATAGCGCCGTGCAGGAAGGCGCGATGGCACTTCAGCCTTGCGCCTACCTGCACAACCACCCGCGCGACGGCGAGATCGACCACCCGCATTACCGCGAGCACATCGAGCGTGCGCCGCTCTTTCTGGCACGGGAGCGCGCCAGGCTCCAGGCGTTCATCCGTGAGCACGTGCGCCACGGCGACCGCCGCGGTGCGCTGTACACAATCGAGCACGGACGCATCCGACCGTCGAAGATGCTGGCTGAAGCAGTGGCGGGGCTGCTGCAAGGCAAACCGGAGTTCGTGCTCATCGACGACCAGAAGGTCGTACACGAGACCATCCTGCAGGCCGACGCCAGGGCAACGAAGCGCAAGCAGGTCGTGATCGTTCAAGGTGGGCCCGGGACGGGCAAGTCGGTCGTCGCGATAAACCTGCTTGGAGCGCTCATTTCGCGCGAACGCAATGCGCGCTACGTGTCCAAGAACGCCGCGCCTCGCGCCGTCTACGAGGCCAGGCTCGCGGGCACATTCACGAAGACGCGCATCAGCAACCTGTTCAGCGGCTCCGGGGCCTTCGTGAACGACGAGCCCGACACCTACGACACGCTGCTCGTCGACGAGGCCCACCGGCTGAACGAGAAGAGCGGCCTGTTCCGCAACCTGGGCGACAACCAGATTCGCGAGCTGATCCGATCTGCACGTTGCACCGTCTTCTTCATCGACGACGACCAGCGCGTGACGGTCCACGATATCGGCCACACCGAAGAGCTGCGCGCCCGCGCCCGTGAGTTCGACGCCGCGGTGACCGAGCTGGAACTCTCGTCACAATTCCGCTGCAACGGCGCCGACGGCTACCTGGCTTGGCTCGATGACACGCTGGACATTCGCCCTACCGCGAACACCACGCTCGACCCGGCCGAGTTCGACTTTCGCGTCTTCGACAGCCCGAGCGAGTTGCACGACCTCATCGAACTGAAGAACCGCGCCAGCAATCGCTCGCGGGTCGTGGCCGGCTACTGCTGGGAGTGGCCGAGCAAGCGCGACCCGCAGGCCTGGGACATCGAGCTGCCGGCCTTCGGCTACCGGCGCCGATGGAACCTGGACAAGGACGGCAGCCTCTGGATCGTGACGCCGGGCTCGGTCGAGCAGGTGGGCTGCATTCACACGTGCCAAGGGCTCGAGCTGGATTACGTGGGTGTCATCGTCGGCCCGGATCTCGTCTACCGGGAGGGACGAATCGTCACCGACGCGACGAAGCGCGCGCGGTCGGACCAGTCGGTCAAGGGCCTGAAGGGCATGTCGAAAGACGACCCCGACCGCGCCCGGCAACTGGCCGACACGATCGTCAAGAACACCTATCGCACACTGATGACGCGTGGCATGAAGGGCTGCTACGTCTACTGCACCGATGCGCCACTCGCTGCGTACCTCCGCGGCCGCCTGACGGCGACGACCGATAGCGGTGACGCTCGACCGCGGGGCACTGCTGCAGCACCGAACGCCGAGTCACGAGACTCGAACGTGATACCGCTGCGCCGAGTCTCGATCGCGGAGCGCGCCGCCGGCATGCCCGCAGTGCCGGTGATCGACCTGCGTCTCGCGGCTGGCCCGTTCTCCGACCCGCAGGCGCTCGAAACAGGCGCCACCGATTGGGTGGCGCTGCCCGACTGGGTGCGCCCGCAGCCCGGCCTGTTCGTGGCGCAGGTATCGGGTGAGTCCATGAACCGCCGCATCCCCAACGGCGCGTGGTGCCTGTTCCGCGCCAACCCGACCGGAACGCGCGAGGGCAAGGTGGTGGTGGTGCAGCATCGCAGCATCGCCGACCCCGAGACGGGTGGTCGTTACACGATCAAGGTCTACTCGAGCGAGAAGGATCCAGCGGAGGATGGAGGCTGGCGGCACCGGCGGATCACGTTGCGGCCTGACTCGGATCGGCCGGGATTCGAGCCTATCGTCATCGAGGCGGGCGACGGGGACGAGGGGTTTGTCGTTGTGGCCGAGATGTTGACGGTGCTCTCGAAAGGCTAGCCGGCCCCGAGCGCTCCGGGCACAGCCGCCGCGCGCTCGCAGCGGCAGGAGCACCGGTACGCCCGGCGGCGGCGGCAATCCGGGGAATGGGCAGCGGCCTGATCGAGCGACGC
>JAKOVA010000070.1 GCA_029782335.1 Actinomycetes bacterium
GGGGCTGACCCAGCCGAAGGTGTCGAGCATCGTGCGCGGCGACCTCGCCAACGTGTCCGAGCGCAAGCTGATGGAGTGCCTGACCCGTCTCGGTTACGACATCGAGATCGCGGTACGGCCGTCGAAGCGACGGACGGGGCAGTTGACGGTGGCTTTGGCCTGAGGTGCGTCAGCCGACGCCGGTTCCCGAACGACGCCCGACGCGCGCGCCGCGCGTCGACCGTCCGGATCGTTTCTCGAGCTTCACGAATCGCACCTCGACCCGAAAGCCGAGCGCGCTGGCGTAGCGCTGAAGCGTGGCGATCGACGGTGAATGCGCGGCGCTGCCCGATTCGAGCCGGGCGACGGCTGACTGGGTGGTGCCGATCCGCTCGGCGAGTTGCGCCTGCGTGAGGCCGGCGCTCGCGCGCGCCTTCAGGAGCTCGTCGATGAAGGCGACCTGGTCCGCGAACCCCTCGTACTCCTTCCTCACTTCGGGGCGCTTCAGGGCCCGCGCCTTGAAGCGTTTCAGCGCGCTGCTCACCTTTCGCCTCCTGCAACCGACGGATCGCCGTCGAAGATTCCGATCCTCCATGCTATCGGACATATAGCGTATTTGCTATTTGCTCATGGCATTGGCGCGTCAAGGCCTGCGAGACGCGAGGGGTTCACTTGATGAAAGTCGGACTGTCGGGTCAATCCGATGACTCGGCAGCCCGGTCGATTGATGCCCGGAGAAACCACACGAACAATTTGCCTTGGTCCCTGGACGCCCCTCGCGGGCGGGCGAAGCCAGATCGGGGGGTCGATGCAACTCCGGTTGTCGAGCATGTACACAAAATGATACACTCCCGGAACCCGGCACCCAGCAAGGCGGTCTTGGCCGTGCGCTTCTTTCGCGAGAGTTCGGGCAACGAACCCGTTCGCGAGTGGTTGCAGGCGCTGCCGGCCGAGGAGCGCTCGATGAAACGAAATCCCCACGTCGGGTCGACCCTCGACGACTTCCAGCGCGAAGACGGCAGCTACGACGCCGTGCAGGCGATCGCCGTCAAGCGCGTCCTGGCCTTCCAGCTCGAGGAGAGCATGAGGAAGGCGCGCCTGACCAAGTCGGAGATGGCGCGACGCATGCGGACGACCCGCGCGCAACTCGACCGCCTGCTCGACCCGGA
>JAKOVA010000088.1 GCA_029782335.1 Actinomycetes bacterium
ATTGGCCACGAGGACCTCGTGCCCCAGCTCCTTCAGCTGGCGGCTCACCCACGGCGAGTGCGTTCCCACCTCCATCGCCACCCTCATCCGCCTTCGCCCTCCGAACCACCGCTCCATCCCGGCCCGCGTCGTCGGAATCCGCGCTTCCTCCTGCAGCTCCCCGTCCTCCCCGATCACGCAGACGTCGCTCGTCCGGTCCCCAAGGTCGACACCGGCGATGCCGCCCTCCAGCCCCTCTTGACGCCCTCCGCTCCTCCGCGCCTCGGTGCTACGCTTCCTCATGGCCGGTCTCCTCTCTGGGCCTCGAGCCCGTTGCTTCTTGCAGCCGATTCTTTCGGACTGCGCCGGGAGACCGGCCTTCTCATTCCATCTCGCGTTGCTCGCCGCTGACGCCGTTCGTTAGGCTGCCTTCGGGCGCTGCCGGATCATCAAGACCTCATGAAGGCCCTCGCAGTCCTCTTCGATCACCGAGGTAGCGTGCACAGAGCAGCCGGCAGGCACGGCCGCGCCATCGCGTCTTTCCAGAAGGCGGTTCGGCACGCGCCCGGATGGAGTGTCCCCTGGTACAACCTCGGCCTCACCTACAAGTACATGAGTGAGTGGCACGAGTCGTACCGCTGCAACGCCCAGGCCGTTCGCCTCAATGCCTCGAACGAGGCGGCGATTTGGAACATGGGCATAGCGGCGACAGCGCTTGAGGACTGGCCCGAGGCGCGCCGTGCATGGGCGCTCTATGGCATCAAGATACCGGAGGGCGACGGCCCCCCCGACATGAATCTCGGCTCCGTGCCAATCCGGCTCAACCCAGACAGCGACGCTGAAGTCGTGTGGGCACGTCGCATCGACCCTGCTCGCGCGCTCTTGACAAGCATACCGTTGCCAGAGTCGGCGCATCGTCACGGAGACCTCATTCTCAACGATGGCGCCCCGGTCGGGTACCGCATGCGCGACGGTGAGGAGGTGTCCGTCCTCAACGAACTTGCCCTCCTCGCCTCATCAGGTCAAGGTACCTTCGAAGTCACGATCACTGCGCATACGATCGACGACCTCGTTGCGTTCGAGAAGGCATGCGAAGCTGCCGGCTGCGCCGCCGAAGACTGGTCGACCATGCGAATCCTCTGCACCGCATGCAGCGAAGGGCATCCCCACGAGCACCCCGAGCCAGAGATCCAGGGTGAACATCGGTTCGCGATAGCTTCTGGTTCCCTCGAGGCAGTTCAGTCGGCCGTGTCCGGTTGGGCGGCGGCCCATCCGCATGCATCTGCAGGCTCAGTCATCACGCACCTTCCCCCACTGGCTTCCCATTGAGCTACTACGTGGCGAGGCCCCCTAACCCTGCGTGCAGCGGACTTCGCTTCGCTCGCCGCTGACGCTACGGTTAGGCAGCTACGCTCTTAGCGTCATGACGTCATAGCGCTATACTCCCTGCATGCAGGGCCTTCGCCGTTCCACCGTCTACTTCGACCCTGGCGTCCACCGTGCCCTCCGGGCCAAGGCCGCGGCAACCGACCGCTCCATCTCTGACCTCGTCGGTGAGGCGGTGCGGCTGACGCTTGCCGAGGACGCCGACGACCTCTCCACCCTCCGCCAGCGCGCTAACGAGCCTGACCTCGACTTCGAAAAGGTCGTTCAGAGCCTCAAGCGCCGTGGAAAGCTATAGCGTCTCCATCAAGGCCTCGGCGGCCAAGGAACTCGAAGCGCTTCCCACACTCAAGGATCGGCAGCGGGCCACCGCGATCATTCGCGGGCTCTCCGAGAACCCTCGGCCGCAGGGCAGCCTCAAGCTCGCGGGCGCCTCCGATGCCTACCGAATTCGTTTCGGCTCGTACCGCATCCTCTACACCGTCAGCGATCGGGTCCGCATCGTGGCCGTCATCAAGGTCGCCCACCGCCGAGAGGCCTACCGGTAGCTTCAGGGCGCGCCCTAACCCGGCGTGCAGCGGACTTCAATGAGAAGGCCGGTCGAAGTCAAGCGATGAGGGTGGGTCTGCGTCGGTCTCCGTTGGTCGAGTCGAGCGCCGCGCTTCCATTCGCACTCTGATGGGCTGCGTTCGTCGAGCCCGGTGCATGAGGGTGTCCGTCCCGTTCGGGCGCTGCAATCTCGCGCTCGGTGTTCGGTCCCAGGCCGGAGCCCGGTCCCGACCGGAGTCCGCTGCGCAGTCGCCCGGACAGGGCGTCGACTCGTCTGGTTGACCGCCGAGGGATCCTCATCCCCGTCGTTCCCCGCCTTCTAAGAGGTGCTCTCCCCGGTCGTCTCTTCTCGCGCCGTTCCCATCAGGCCGCCTTCGGCGCTTCGTTGCCGCCTCTGTTCGGTTCGTAGACTTCTCCCGTTCGCCACAGATGGTGCAACAGCACGGCGAGCTTACGGGCCACCGCCACCACCGCTCGCCGTTTGGCATTCCCTCCTCCGCGCCGCGCCAGCTCCTGTCCGAACCGCTTCAGGTCGCACTCCGGACCGAACGGCCCCAAGACGTACTGCGAGGACTGCACCAGCAGCCGGCGCACCATCCCGTCCCCTTCCTTCGTGATCCTCAGCTGCGGGTCCGACTCTCCGCTCTGCCGCCGCGCCGGCACCAGTCCGAGGTACGGCCCCACCGCCCGGCTCCTGGCGAACCGCCCCGGGTCCTGAAGCGTGAGGACGTACCCCAGCGCCACCTTCGTCCCCACGCCCGGCACCTGACGCAGCAGGCTCGTCTGGGGGTACTTCTTCCGGGCCAGCCCCTCGAGCCGCCGGTCCAGCTGGCGGATCTGCTCGCTCAGCGCTTCCACCGCCTTCAGCACCGGCCCCAGCGTCTCCTTCAGGTCCGTCGGGATCTGCTCCCTGGTCTTCTCCGCGAATGTCCGCGTCGAGCACCCCTTCAGCCGCTGCCCGCTCGCCTTCACCGCTCCCCGTACGTGGTTGACCAGCTTCACTCGTGCCCTCACCAGTACGTCCCGCGTTCGCAGGACCGCCAGGTCCTGCGCCATCCCTTCACTCCGGTGCTCCACGGGCGACAGCAGCGTCGCGTCCATCCTCGCCACCCGCGCCAGCGACCGCGCATCCACCCGGTCTCCCTTGCGCCGGTTCTCGTAGATGAAGCGCAGCTTGCGGGGATTGGCCACGAGGACCTCGTGCCCCAGCTCCTTCAGCTGGCGGCTCACCCACGGCGAGTGCGTTCCCACCTCCATCGCCACCCTCATCCGCCTTCGCCCTCCGAACCACCGCTCCATCCCGGCCCGCGTCGTCGGAATCCGCGCTTCCTCCTGCAGCTCCCCGTCCTCCCCGATCACGCAGACGTCGCTCGTCCGGTCCCC
>JAKOVA010000112.1 GCA_029782335.1 Actinomycetes bacterium
GCCGGTGGCGTCGGTCGGCGTTCGGGCCGCGGCGGTGGCGGAGCGTGCCGACGCGCAAGCCGTCGGTGGGGCGGCGCCCGCAGCGGAGGCGTCGAGCGGCGTGGCAGCGGCCTCGGGGCCGACGCCACGCAACCTGCACCTGCTGGCGGACGTCGAGCTCGGCGTCAGCGCGGAACTGGGGCGGACGACGATGAGCATGGGCGAACTGCTCGACCTGCAGCCGGGGGGCGTCATCGAACTGCAGCGGAGTGTCGGCACCCCGATCGACGTGCTGGTCAATGGCACCCTCATCGCACGGGGCGAGGTGGTCGTGGTCGACGAGGCGTACGCCGTGCGTGTCACCGAGGTGGTCGCGGATTCGGCGGATCAATGACGAGCGCCTCCACGTTCCTGCTGTTCCTCCGGGTCGGGTTCTCCCTGGCGGTCGTCCTCGGCCTGATCTGGGCGGCGGCACGCTTCGCGAAGCGCAACGGTCGTCTTGCGAGCCGTGGCAGCGACGCACATCTCGACGTGGTCGCGAAGCGGCAGGTTGGTCGGCGCGGGAATCTTCTCGTGGTCGAGGCCGCGGGGCGAACCCTGCTCGTTGGCGTCACCGACTCCGCGATCTCGCTGGTCGCGGACTTGAGCGACCCGCGCCTGATCGCGGCGCAGGCGACCGACACCGACACTGACACCAACCGCGGACTCGACGTTCGCGCCGATGCCGATGGACTCGACGAGCCGCTCGGTGGGGCGTCGCGGGTGGTCGTCGCGGATATCCGGGCGGCTACGACCCCCAAGCGCGAGTCGCTGGTCGATGCGCTGCGTGACATGACCGTCAGGCGGATCTGACCGTGCAGGCCGTTTCATTCCGCCGCATCGTGCGGACCGTTGTGGCGTTGGTCCCCCTCGCCCTGGTGGCCGTGCTGTGGTTCTCCTCTCCCGGGGCATCCGCGCAGACGATCGACCCGACAAACCCCCTCACTCCGGTGGCGCCGGTGGCAACGCCGGGAGCGGGCGCCGGTGCCGGGGCGGGTGCCACCGCCGCGGACGCGACGAACCCGGACGGCAAGGTGAGCTTCGACGTGAACCTCGGCGATCTCGGCGGAGGCGACACCGCCGGGGCGAACGGGAAACCGTCCAAGAGCATCGCCATCCTCGTTGGCCTCACCATCCTCGCGATCGCCCCGTCGCTCGTGGTGCTGATGACGAGCTTCACCCGGATGGTCGTGGTGTTGGGGCTCGCCCGGAATGCGATCGGCCTGCAGACCGTGCCACCCAATCAGGTCATCACCGGTCTCGCGGTCTTCCTGTCGATCTTCGTGATGGCTCCGACGATCAAGCAGGTCAACGACGCGGCGTGGCAGCCCTACCTCAAGGGCTCCATCACCCAGAGCCAGGCCCTCAAGGCCGCAGAGAAGCCCATCAAGACCTTCATGCTCAAGAACACGCGACGTGAGGAACTGAACCTCATGTTCAAGCTGTCGGATACCAAGGCGCCGAAAGACCCGAATCGCACGTCGCTCACCACGCTCATCCCGGCGTTCGTGCTCTCCGAACTGAAGGCGGCGTTCATCATCGGGGTGGTGGTGCTGTTGCCCTTCCTGGTGATCGATCTCGTGGTCGGGTCGGGCCTGATGTCGCTGGGGATGATGATGCTGCCGCCGGTCTTTGTGTCGTTGCCGTTCAAGTTGCTGCTCTTCGTGATGGTCGACGGCTGGTCGCTCATCGCGCATGCCCTCGTCTCGAACTACCGGTAGGTCTCCGTGAACGACACCTCGATTACCGAGATGGCACTCGACGCGATGCTGTTGGTTGCCAAGTTGGGTGCCCCCGTGCTGCTCACCGCGATGGTCATCGGCCTGCTCGTCGGCATGGTGCAATCGGCGACGCAACTCCAGGAGGCGACCATCACCTTCGTCCCGAAACTCTTCGGCGTCGGCCTGGTGCTGCTGCTCTGCGGCAACTGGATGTTGAACTCGGCGGTCAGCTACACCCACGAGCTGTTCCAGTCGCTCCCGAACCTGTTGCGGTGATCCGATGCGGCTGATCGCGGATCCCCGCCTGTTCATGGCGTTCATCCTCGCCTCGACGCGCTGCGCCGCCTGGTTGGCGTTCGCCCCGCCGTTCAAGGGCGTGGTGCCGGCGAAGATCCGCGTCGGATTGGGGATGGCCCTGGGGATCACGCTGGCGCCGCGGCTGTCTCGTAGCGAGGCGTTGCCCGTTGACGACTTCGGAAAGATCTTCGGAGCGATCCTCTTCCAGGTGCTCGTCGGCCTCGCGTTGGCGATGGTGGTGACGCTCGTCTTCCAGGCGGTCTCCGCGGCGGGTACCACGATCGACTACATGAGCGGCCTCAGCTCCTCGCAGCTCTTCGACCCGATGTCGGGCAACTCCGACGGGCCCATGACCCGCCTCTACCAACTGATCTGCACGGTGGTGCTCTTCGTGTCGGGTGGGCATCTGTTGCTGATCGCCGGTCTCGTACGGAGCTTCGACGCGGCCCCGGTCAGCGGGTTGAACTTCGGGCGACTCGGGGAGATTCTCTCCTCGGGCATCGGCAACTTCCTGCTGGCGGCGCTGCAGATCGGTGCGCCGCTGCTCGGGGCGTTGTTCGTGACCGAGCTGCTGCTGGCGCTGGCCTCTCGGGCCGCTCCACAGCTCAACATCCTGGTGATGGGCTTCGGGGTGAAGGGTCTGGTGCTCATCACCCTGTCGTCGGTCGCGATTCCGGTGGTGGTCGTCGCGGTCCCGCGACTGACCGACGCTGCGCTCGGCGCGATGTGGCAGCTGGTCCGCTGATGGGGTGCGGCGAGCGATGAGCGACGCGGGGAGGTGATCACACGGCATGGCCGGAAAGCACTCGGACAAAACCGAAGCCCCGACACAGAAGCGGCGTCGTGACTCGA
Source organism: Actinomycetes bacterium (assembly GCA_029782335.1). GTDB lineage: Bacteria > Actinomycetota > Acidimicrobiia > Acidimicrobiales > Microtrichaceae > JADLFH01. The sequence goes on from JAKOVA010000112.1 coordinate 2,889, forward strand.
GGCGCGAAGGTCAGGTCGCTCGTTCGCCAGACCTGGTGTCGTGGGTCCTGATCCTCATCGCGACGAGCCTGATGCCGTCGCTGATCGGGCGGGTCGGCGACGAGGTTCACGAGCTCGTCCGGGAGATCGGCAACGTGTCGGCACGGCCGACGACGGTGGCGTTGCCGCCGCTGGTCGGCAAGTCGCTGCTCGTGTTGGTCACGACGATGGCGCCAACGTTGCTGGGGTGCATGGCGATCGCGTTGCTCGGCAACCTTGCCCAGGTCGGCTTCATCTTCACCGGGAAACCGTTGATGCCGAAGTTCTCCCGGATCAGCCCGAAGGAGGGTCTCAAGCGCATCTTCTCGGTGAAGGGACTCTGGCAGGTGGGGGCGGCGACGTTGCGTCTCGGTGTGATCGTGGTCGTGGTGGTCGTCATGCTGCGCGGGATCGCGACCGAACTGATGCAAACGTCGTTGAACGACCCGACGGTGGTGATCCGCCGGCTCGGAATGACGAGCCTCGCGCTGGTCCGCACGGTGGCGGTCGTGTGCGTGCTCGTCGGGGTCGCCGACTACGCGATCAAACGCCGCGATCTGACCCGTCAGCTCCGGATGACCAAACAGGAGGTCCGCCAGGAGGCGAAGGACTCCGAGGGCGATCCGCACGTCCGCGCGCGGATGCGTTCGATGCGGATGGCCATGACCCGGAACCGGATGCTGAACGCGATCGCGGGTGCCGACGTGGTCATCACGAACCCGACCCACATCTCGATCGCCATCTCGTACTCGGGCCAGCAGGGTGTGCCGAAAGTGGTCGCTCGGGGCGCCGGGGCGCTCGCGGCGCGAATCCGCGAGGAGGCCGACCGTCACCACGTGCCCCGGGTCGAGTCCAAGCCACTGGCGCGAACGCTCTACCGCCTCTGCCGTCCCGGTGAGGAGATCCCCGCCGAGTTGTATCAGGCGGTCGCGACCGTGCTGGCGTTCCTGCACCGTCTGGGTGAATCGCACCGCTCCTTCACGGGCCGGCTGCACCTCGATGTCGCCGATACGTGGACACCGGCGGGTGGCGGTGAGCTCCGGCGCGTGCCTCCCAAAGCCCGCGCCCGGCTCGCGCGGCTCGCGCAGACCGGCGTCTCGTAGCGGGCACCGGAGGGGCGTGCCCTCGTCGGCGCATCTGCGTCGCGCGATGTCCGGTTGGTGCGCTCGAGCCGCGGCGGGCGAGATGGGCCATTCGACTCATTCCCGGCGCTCGTCTGCCGACTGGAAGCACCGATGAAGCAGCGCGGCCTCGGAGCAGGGGCTTTCCCGATCGCCGTGGTCGCGGTGGTGACGATGATGGTCATCCCGCTGCCGACCCCCGTGCTGGACCTGCTCCTGGCGGTCAACATCGGTGTGTCGGTGCTGCTGTTGCTGGCGTCGCTCAACGTGAAGCGCGCCCT
>JAKOVA010000010.1 GCA_029782335.1 Actinomycetes bacterium
CCGGCGATCGGACCCGACAGTTACACCGGCTACCTGGTCAGCACGCTGCAGGGATCGAGCGAGACGACGTTCTACGTGCTGGCGGTCTACTTCGGCGCGGTGCAGGTGCGGCGCGTGCGCCATGCGCTCGCCGCGGCGCTGATCGCCGACGTCATCGCGGTGATCGCGGCGGTGGCGATCTGCAGCTACCTCTTTGCCTAGGTATGAAGCGTCAAGACGTTCTTTCCTGACGAGGGGTTGAGTCTGGACATCGGAGGCACGCCGCCGATGCCGGTGTGTGGGCGGTGCCAGTTGTAGTGGTGCTGCCGCTTGGCGAGCATGGCGGTGCGTTCGCTGGAGTGGTCGTAGGCGATGCCGTAGGCCCACTCGCGCAAGGCGCTCTGGATGAACCGCTCGGCCTTTCCGTTGGTTTGCGGCCGGTAGGCCCGGGTGCGCTTGTGGGCGATGCCGAACTCGGCACAGGCGTCGCGCCAGGCATAGGACATGAACGGACTGCCGTTATCCGTGAGCACACGCCGAACCGTGATGCCTAGCGAAGCGTAGTAGGCCAGCGCTGCTCGCAGGAAGGCGACAGCGCTGGCCTTGCTCTCGTTCGGATGCATCTGCGTGAAGGCGATACGGGCGTGGTCGTCGATGGCCACGAACAGCATCCCCCAGCCGGCCCTGTCTACCGTGTCGCGCCGGTTACCGGTGATGCGATGGCCCGTGCGCTCGATGCGTCCCAGTTTCTTGGTATCGATGTGCAGCAACTCGCCCGGCGCCTGGTGTTCGTATCGCTGCACGGGCTCGGTCGGCTCCAGGTCGCTGAGCCTGGACAGCCCGGCCCGGGCCAGCACCCGGCTCACTGTGGACTCCGAGACGCCCACGCTGCGGGCGATGCGCGACTGGATCATCCGACGCCGGCGCAGCTCCACAATCAGCAGCGCCTTGGCCGGATCGATCGAGCGCGGCGAGCGCGCCGGGCGCGACGACGCATCGCGCAGGGCTTGCTCGCCACCGGCCAGATAGCGGCCGAACCACTTGCGCACCGTCGGCGCCGTCACCCCGTACGTCCGGGTGGCTTCACTGACGCTGAGCCCCTTCAAGGTCATCTGCTGGACCATCTCGAGTCGACGGGCATAGGTGAGTCGGGCATTCTTGTGGGTGTTCATCCGGCTGTGTCCTTTGGGTCCTGGGTGTTTGGCGACTTCCAGTCTCTCAAACCCAGTCCGGATGAACACCGGATACAACCTGTTGAAGCTTCACACCTAGCCGAAGCGGTGGGACTCCATCGACAGCACGCTGCCCGAGGCCAGTTCCGGCACGGGGGCGGCGCTGTCGGTGCGGTGGATGGCATTCACGGTGGGCTCCTGCGGGTCGACCGTGATCGGATCGGAACGACGGGCAGGCTCGCCGGGCGTGGAGGAGGCTCCATGGATTCGTGTAACCGGGATGAACGCCAGGTCACGCGGATCCATGCTCCGTAGATCGAGACAACGGATCGATTCCGGCAGATGCAGGCCTTTGCGGTCGCGGTCGATGCCGGCAGCTTCGTGAGGACGGCCGACGCGCTCGCTTCAGGCCAACTCGTAGTGGAAGTCGGTGATGCGGCCCTCGGGCTGCGCCTTGAACACGACCTTGACCCGTCGCCCCGGCAGCAGGCGCTGCGCCGCGGCCGGCACGTCCGACAGGTCGACGCCCCGCACGAAGTTGATCATCGCGGTGTCGACTCCGTCGAGCCGCACGTAGGCGATCGCGTACGGCGGCTCGGGCAGGTTCTCGAAGGCGGCCGAGACGATCGTGGCTGCTTCGATCGTCCCGGCCATGCCGGCCTCGACCCATTCGTCGCAAGCCTCGAACGAGCGCTCGCAGTAGGCGCGCGGCGGCAGGTAGCTCAGGCCC
>JAKOVA010000012.1 GCA_029782335.1 Actinomycetes bacterium
CGTCAACTCGGCGATCGCCCCGGTCAGCGTCAAGCGTGCGATCGCGAGCGTCAACACGGCGCTGCGTCTGCTCGTCGAGTCGACGATCGCGCTTACCGAGGCGCAAGCGGTCAAGATGCTCGCGTCGTGTGACTCGACGTCGATGCAGGACATACGCGATCGCGCGCTGCTCGTGGTCGCGCTGGAGACCGGCATGCGACAGCATTCGATGCTCTCGATGCAGATCGAGCACACACACCTCCGCAAGCGGCCTCCGTACGTGCTCACCGCTCGACAAGGCGACACCGCTCCGATGGCCGTGGCGCTGTCCGACGTCGCCGTGTTCGCGCTGCGCCCGTGGCACAACCTCATCGACGCCCGCCCGGCCGCAAGCGGCCCGCTGTTTCCGGTCAAGCCGCTCTCGCAACGTGCGATGAGTCGCACGGCGATCCAGAAGATTCTCGTCCGCCGCGGGCGTGCCGCTGGGATCGAGCGGCTCACCTTCGGGATGCTCCGCGCATCGTTCATCGCGTGGCGGCCGCAGCTCTCGCAGACCGAGCTCGCCATGATCCTCACGCCCGAGGGATCTGCGATGGGGATCCCCGAGCGCGTGCTCAACTCGACGCCCCCATGGCTCAAGGAGATCGTGATCCGATGAAGATCATGATCCTGCTCGTGCTATCAGGCTGTCTCTACGTCGACACCACCGGAGAGCCGATGCCTGATCCTCAGCCGGGGCTGTTCTACAACTGCACGTTCATCGAGAACGGCGTGCCGCATGCGCAGCTCCGTTGTGGGCCCCCAGGTGACCCGGCCTACGTCGTGAACCACTTCGATCCGCCGTCGGACCCAAGCACGACCATCACTTGCGCCGGGACCCCTGACTTCTGCCTGTACATCCCCGAGGAGTGATACGCTCGGGGCATGTTCCAGATCCGGGGCCTCGGGGCCATCGATGCTAACAAGATCGGCGCCGGCACGCTCCGGCGCCCCGTGATGTCGACCGGCGGCGCCGTCGAGACACCGACCGCGGGCGGCCAGGTCGTCGTCCAAGGCGACGGCGGGAACGGCGGCTACGCGCCCCCGCAAGTGCGCTGGGGTCGCATCCCGATGGCCATGGTGACGCCCGACGTGCCGCAGTTCCAGCCGATGCCGACGCCGAGCTCGACCTCGCTGCCCTACCCCGGGCAGAGCAGCGGTGGCGGGTCGAGCAGCCAGTCCCCGAGCAGCCAGCCCCCGAGCAGCCAGCCCCCGATCGCGACCAACCCGACCAACCAGTCGGAGCCTGCGCCCGCAGGCACCCAGGTCACGCAGTCGGCCCCGCCGACGTTCAAGGACAAGATCGCGGGCAAGGGCGGCTGGATCGCGCTCGGCCTCGGGATCGTGGCACTCGGCGCGGCACTGCTCGGCGCTCACGCCCACACGCAGCACTAGCTCGCGAGCGAGGAATCGAACCTCGATCTCCGGGGCCAAAACCCGTCGTCTTGCCGTTAGACGACTCGCGATTGTTCAGTCGGCACGTTTGCGCTTGCGGTTGCTGCTT
>JAKOVA010000144.1 GCA_029782335.1 Actinomycetes bacterium
CTCGATAGACCTCGATAGATGTCGAAAGGTGGCCATCGTGGACGTGCCGACTGTCCTCGATAGATATCGATCGATGGTGGAAACTGCGCGAGGGGATGCCACGCGAAGTGGCGGTACATCTGACGGTACAAAACCAGCGACGTTCGAGCTGCTGTACAGGAGAATCAACGGCTTACAGACGCCGTTGACGATCGAGTGGGAGTGAGGGGACGAGACAGCCCGGCGGGGCTGTCTGCAGCCTCGTTGCGTCGGGCGGCGTGCAAGCCGCGATAGGGAAGGGGCGCCGCACGGGCGAAGCGCCTCACGAAGTGTTCAGCAGTACCTTGATCGTGTCCTCAGGTCTGGTCGGCGATGGGTGCCGGGATGGGCTTTGGCTCCTTGGTTGTAGATACGGACTCCCGCGGAAAAGTGTCGGGTCGTTGTACGACGGGTTGAGGACTCCGTCGCTTACCGGTTGCTGGTCGGCCGATCTTCACTGAACAGCAAATATCGCCATCTCTTCGAATATCGGATGCAGCGCCTCCCCGAGGCAGGGCGATGACGTTGTATCGGCACGCTAACAGCAGCGATGTTGTCGTGCGAGTAGCGCGTTATTCGCAAGGCGGATGGCTGCGGCGGTCACCCGTCGTGCTGCGGTCTTCGTAGGTACGGGCTTGAAAGTCACGAGATCGTTCGGGTCCCGAGCGACGCGGCAATCAGGTCCTTGGCGGTCGATCGCGGACCGGCGACCAGCGCGCGGATTCGCCCCTCGATCCCGTCGATCGATCCGCCGTTCCTCGCGGCAGCCAGGGTGCTCGAGCACGCGGCGAGTACGTCGACACCCGTGATCTCGTAGCCATAGCCGGCGGCGATCCAGCGCAGTGCGGCGAGGCCCGCCTCGACGGCGAACCGGGGTTGCGTGGCGGCGAAGTCGCGAGCGGCCCGGGCCAGCGTGCGTGGGTCGCACGGCGTTCGTTGGGCGAGGGCGATCGCCTCGTCGTAGAGCCCGGCATCCTTCGCCGCGGCGAACCACTTGCCTTCCTGCCCCGGCGTGCTGGCGACCAGATCACCGAGGATCTTGGCGGGCCTCTGGGTCGGGTACTTCTTCGCGATTGCGCGGAAGGTCGCGAGAAACGTCGTCCCCTGGCTGGCCGCGATCGCGTATCTCGCGTATGCCTCGTCGGCGAGGCCCGACGAGAGCAGGATCTCCTCGCAGGCGCGAGCGATCGCGACCGGGTTGTCGTTCAGGCCGCGGCTTGTTTCAGCGTAGCGGATCGCCTCCGCCTTCCGCCCCAAGGCCACCAGCGCCTTGACGCCCCACTCGCGGTAGTGCCACAGCGAGACGGGCGCCTTGTCGAGCAGAGCGATCAGTTCTTCATGGCGCCCGGCGTGGAACAGTGCGCTCAAGCACGCGATCGTCCCGTGGAAGTAGTCCCCGGGCCTCCGGTGCGGACTCCAAAGCGCCTCGATTGTGCCAATCAGCCGATTTGCCCATGCGGAAGCTCGATCGCGCGTTGCACATAGTTCGCCCCAGTAGTCGGCCAGGCACTCGATGTAGGGAATCTCGTCGTTCTGATGCGCCTCCCAGAGCCGCTCGAGCCACCGATCGCGAGTTTCGTCGTCGACCGGCGCCTCGGCGATGATCCTCGCGCAGGTCTCAATCGCGTTATTGACCGCGGTGCCGATGGCACCGGAGGAGCTGTCGACCTTTTCGAGCGCCGGCGACACCTTCTCGATGAAGAGGACCGCGCCGGCGGCGGCCGGCGCCGGGTCCTTCTTCGCGACCTTCTGGATCTCGGCCACAGCTTCCCGAACTCGCTGCACGGCGGGTTGCGAGCGCCAGCCGAAGGCATGCCGGCGAAAGCGCGGCGCGAACGCCCACTTGTATGCTGCGGGTCTTGTCATCGATAATCACGCTTGTCGTTAATCACGCACTACGTTATTATTCTGCCTGTGGCGATCCGGTCGTTCAAGTGCGCCGACACCGAGGCGCTGTTCCAGCTGCGGCGCGTGGCGCGTTTTGCCAACATCGAGCGCCCGGCGCTGCGCAAGTTGAAGCAGCTCGACCTCGCGCGACGCATCGAGGATCTTCGCGCGCCGCCGGCGAACCGGCTGGAGCAACTGAAGGGCGATCGCGCGGGCCAGTGGAGCATTCGCGTGAACGATCAGTTCCGCATTTGCTTTCGCTGGACAGGAAGCGATGCCGAAGACGTCGAGATCGTGAACTATCACTGAGGCAGAACGACATGACCAGGAAACTCAAGCCGGTGTCCCCCGGAGAAATGCTTGCAGAGGAGTTCCTCAAGCCCTTGGGCCTGAGCAACTACCGTCTGGCGAAGGAGATCGGTGTGCCCGCGCAGCGCATCGGCGAAATCCTGGCTGGCAAGCGCGCCATCACCGCGGACACCGATCTGCGGCTGTGCCGTTTCTTCGGACTCTCCGACGGCTGGTGGCTGCGCCTGCAGGCGGACTACGACACCGAGGTCGCGAAAGCGAGCCTCGCGAAGACGCTCGCGAAGATCAGGCCGTGGAAGGAAGCCGAAGAGCAGACGGCGGATGCGCGCTGACGCGGCGCGTCCGAGCGGGAATGTCGTGACGGTAAGAAGATCGCCACAAGGACTCGATGCGACAACAACTTACGGTGTTCGATGCCGACGTTTCGCTGATCACTTCGCGCCGAGCGAGGACTCCCCTCGCGCCAGAGAGATCGCGTGCGAAGACGCGATAGATGTCGATAGACCTCGACAGCTGAGTAGCGTGGAAGCGCCGACTGTCCTCGATAGATGTCGATTGATGGTGAAAGCTGCGCTCGGGGATCCCAGTCAAAACGGCGGTAAGGATGACGGTAAAACTCAGGCGTTACGAACTGAGCATCAAGCCAGACAACGACTTACCGATGCTGTTGATGATCGAGTGGGAGTAGG
>JAKOVA010000147.1 GCA_029782335.1 Actinomycetes bacterium
GACGGTGTGGCACCGATCACGGTGGCCAGTCCCGCAGGTGCGGTCAGTCGCTGCAACGACTCCCCCATCCGGCTCAGGCTTAGCGATCGCCGCCTCCGATACGCAAGTCTGGAGCGGTGCACGCACACCCCGTCAGCTGGCTCGCACGCGTCGTGTGGCTCACCCTTCCCTTCACCGTCGGCGCCGCGATCGGTCCCGCGCTGGCCGACCGCTCGAGCGGCGTCTCGCTCGTCGTGAGCCTCATTGTCTGGGTTGGTTGGGCGATCGGCGCCATCGGGCTACTCACCCCGCTTCCCATCGCGTTGACCGCCGTGCGAATCGTCGGCCCCGCGGCGGTTCCCGTCGCCGCTGCGGCGGCGTGGGGCGGCGACCTCGACGCCGTGTCGATCACCGGCATCGTCGTCGCCGTCGTCGCGGCGGTCCTCTGTTGCAGCGGCTGGGTCGCCGACGAGCACGTGGACGGCCCGAGCTACGGGCCCGAACGACGTTTCGCGCTGCGGGCTCCCGGCGGGCTGCTCCTCAGCGGGATTCCCCTGGCATGGGTGCTCGTCGTGGCGGGAGCCACCGTCGGGCCGTTGCTGTTGGGTGCGCGTCAGTGGGTGCTCGGCGGTGTCCTCACCACCCTCGGATGGGCGGTCGCCGCGCTGGGCGCACGATCGCTCCACACGCTGTCGCAACGTTTCATCGTGTTCGTGCCCGCCGGTGTCACGCTCGTGGACCCGTCGATCCTCGTCGACGCCGTGCTGTTCCCTCGAACGTCGCTGCTCAGCTTCGGCCCCGCCCCCCTCGACGGCGAACGCTGCGACCTGTCCCAGCAGGCGCTCGGCCTGGCCCTCGAGGTGGTCACCCGTGAGCCCACCTCGCTCACCGTCCGCACCGAACGCCGCCGCGCCGAGGAACGAACCAGCCGAGCCGTCGTGTTCACCCCGGCGCGACCCGCTGCCGTGCTGGCAGAAGCCGCGTCGAGAAAGCTGATCTGAGCGTTGGGAAGGCCCGATCAGCGAGCGATGCCACCGCCGAGGACGAACTCGTCCCGGTAGAAGACGACGCTCTGGCCGGGCGCAACACGCTTGTGCGGCATGTCCCAGCGCAGCAGGTCTCCGGTGAGGCGGGCCGGGGCGACCTCGCCGTGCGCACTCACCTGCACGAACACCGGCCCCTCGGCCGGCTCCGCCGACCAGACGAGGTCGCGGATCCGAACCTCACGTTGCAGGAGATCGTCGACCGATCCGACCGTGACGACTCGTGCGGCGACATCGACGTCGACCACGTAGCGACGAGCGTCGCCGCCGGCGAGATCGAGTCCCTTGCGCTGTCCGATCGTGACCAACTCCACCGCATCCACCGCACCCACCACCGTTCCGGCGGTGTCCAGCACCTCCGCCGGGTGGAGCGGGATGCGACGCCGCAGGAAGTCCTCACGACCCGCCGCACGGGTGATGAAACAGACGTCCTGGCTGTCGGGCTTCGCCGCGGTCGGCAGATCCATCGCAGCGGCCCGGGCGCGCACCTCTGCCTTGGTCAGCTCACCGACCGGCAGCCAGGTGCGCTCGAGTTCACGCTGAGTGAGCATCGACAGGACATAGGACTGGTCCTTCGCCGCGTCGACACCGCGGGCGACACGCCACCGATCCCCGTCACGCACGCGGCGGGCGTGGTGGCCGGTCGCGACGGCGTCGAAGCCCAACGCGTCGGCCCGGCGGAGCAGCTTGTCGAACTTCAGGTGGCGATTGCACTCGACGCACGGATTGGGCGTTCGGCCAGCCGCGTGATCTGCCACGTAGGGCTCCACCACGTAGCGGTCGAAGTCATCACCGAGGTTGAACACGTGATGATCGATCCCGAGCCGATGAGCGACCCGCCGGGCGTCGTCGACCTCGGAGACCGAGCAGCAACCGGTGTCGGACTCGCCGCCCCATAGGCGCATCGTCACGCCGACCACCTCGTGGCCGGCGTCGAGCAGCAGCGCCGCGGCGACCGATGAGTCGACCCCGCCCGACATGGCGACGAGCACCCGCATCTCAGGACCCCGTCCGACGAAGTCGCGCCACCACCGCGGGCAACACGTCGAGCACATGGTCGACGTCCTCGTCGGTGCTGGAGTGCCCGAAGCTGAACCGCACCGACGCCGTGGGTTCGTCATCGACGATGCCCATCGCGGCGAGCACATGCGACGCGCCGATCGCCCCCGAGGAACAGGCGGCAGCCGCGGATACGGCGATCCCGGCCGCGTCGAGCAGGAACAGCAGCGCCTCGCCTTCGACACCTGCGATCCGCACGTGGAGGTTCCCAGCCACCTTGTGTCGGCGATCGGCTCCGACAACGCCCGTCTCGCTCAGCCCGTCCACCGCCTCGGCCAGGCCCTCCGCGAGCCGATCCCGAAGCCGGGCGACCCGCGCCACCGTCGCCTCACGACGTGCCGCGGTCACCTCGATCGCCGCCGCCGCACCGGCGACCAGCGCAACCGGCACCGTGCCGCTCCGCAGGCCCCGCTCTTGGCCGCCGCCGAGCGCACGCGGGACGAGTGCCACGCCACGACGCACCCACAACGCTCCGATGCCCTGCGGTCCCCCGACCTTGTGTGCGCTGATCGACAGCGCGTCGGCCACCGAGGAGACGGCGGCGAGGTCGAGCCACCCGAGACCCTGGACGGCGTCGACGTGGAACGCTGCCTGGGGAGCCCGTGCGCGGATCACCTCGGCGATCGCCTCGATCGGCTGGATCGTCCCCACCTCGTTGTTCACTGCCATGACCGAAACGAGGCGCGTCGACGTGTCGAGCGTGTCGGCGAGGGCGTCGAGATCGACGAGGCCCGCCGAGCCGACGGCAACCGTACGGCCGCCGAGGTATTCCACGGGGGTGAGGACCGCAGCGTGTTCGATTGCGCTACAGCACACGGCGTCGGCCGCTCCCCTGCCGGTGCCGAAGATCGCCAGGTTGTCGGCTTCGGTTCCACCACTCGTCCAGGTGATCTCACCCGATTCGACGCCGAGCACCTTCGCGACGGTGTCGCGTGCGTCGTCGACCACCCGACGCGCCGAGCGAGCCGCTGTGTGGGAGCCGGAGGGGTTCGCGACCGCAGCGCCGAGCTGCGCGACCATCGCTGCGGTCGCCTCGGGCAGCGTCGGCGAGCTGGCCGCGTGGTCGAGATAGGTCACCGTGGGCACGCGGTCACCAGGCTACGTAGGTGGCGAGCCGTCGACCCACCGGCGCCGGCTCAGCGCGGCAGACCGGGGTAGCCGATGATCTGATCCGGACGTGGGATGCCACCGTTGCGATGTTGGTAGGCGGATGCCACCGCGACGAGGAACTGCTCCGGGTCGACCTGGCCGGCGGGCAGCGGCGCCACGAGTTCTCCTGCACCCTCGGCGATGCGAACGGCCAGTTCCCAGCGGGCACGCGGGAGCAGTTCGCTGACCCGCAGCAGAAAGGTCCGGATCAGCCGGTACTGCTCGGGGCGGAGCCTGCTGACATCCAGCGTGTACACGTACTGCTCCCATCCGGGCGGCGGGAGGAAGGCGATGGGTTGCGCACTGCGGCCGCCGTGCGCGTCGACCAGCACGAAGGTCCCGGCCATCAGGTCACCGAATCGTTGGCTCCGCCGGGTTGCCAACGCGGGAAAGATCCCCAGAAGCAGGAAGATATCGGGCACCTGAGCGATGCTGCGCAGGAATGCGTGACGCCACTGGATCGGGCCGCCGTCGAGCGTCACGACCCGAAGGCCGAACGCGGCTTTGCCCGGGGTTCGGCCGTTCCAGAGCCCTTCGCAGAGCATCGGCGCCCCCAGGACCAGGCTGATGCCCCACACGATTGCGACGATGCGAACCACCGTCGGGCCGAACGGCGTGGCTGCGAGTTGAATCAGGAAACCGCCGAAGCCGGCGATGGCCACCAATAGCAACAGGTCCACCACCTTCGCCCCGAGCCGGGTGGCGACCCCCGCGGCGGGCAGATCCAGAATCACCGCCTCCGGGGTGATGATGCCGCTTGGAGATACATCCGTCATGCTCGGCGGAACCGTAGTGTTCAGCGATCGACATCGACCGGTTCATCGCCGAGAATCAGCCCTCGTGGGCACGCCTCGAGGCGCTCGCGGCAACCGCGAGACGGGGCCCCCGGCGACTCAGCGCGGCAGAACTCGACGAGATGGTCTCGCTCTATCAGCGCACCTCCGCACACCTCGCGCACGCACGAACAGCCTTCGACGACATCGGCCTGGTCGCGCGCCTCAGCCGCCTCCTCGGGTTGGCACGCGGCACCATCTACCGCACCCGGTCACGGCCAGCCACCGCGTTGGTCACGTTCTTCCGGGTCAGCTTCCCCGCGGCCGTGTGGGCCTGCCGTCGCGCGGCGATCGTCGCCGCGTGTCTCCTCCTGGTACCCGCCGTCGCCGTCGGCGTCTGGTTGAACAACGACGACGCCGTCCGCCGGGCCGCCATCCCCGAGGCCTTGCAACACTCGATCGCGACACGGGACTTCGAGCAGTACTACTCCTCCGACGACGCCAGCGTCTTTCAGACCCACGTCACCGTCAACAACATCGCGGTTTCCTTCGCCGCCTTCTCCACCGGCGTCCTGCTCGGCGTTCCCACTGCGTGGCTGCTCGCCACCAACGGTGCCAACATCGGCGTCATGGCGGCGGTCATGCACTCCCACGACCGCGGCGGGCTGTTCTGGGGCCTGATCCTGCCCCACGGCCTCATGGAGATCTCGGCGATCATCATCGCCGGGGCGGCCGGGCTGATGCTCGCGTGGGCGGTGATCAGCCCCGGCGATCGCACCCGCATGCAGGCCCTCGCGGCCGAAGGCCAACGAAGCGCCACGATCCTCATCGGCCTCACCCTGTGCTTCGCCCTCGCCGCGCTCGTCGAAGCGCAGGTGACGCCCTCCGGGTTGCCCACCTGGGCTCGGATCGGCATTGGCGTCGCCCTCGAGGCGGCGTTCATCGCCTACATCGTGGCGTTCGGCCGAACTGCCGCGTCGGCCGGCCATGCCGGGTACCTCCGGGAACAACCTGCGCTCTCGACCCCTACAGCCGTCCTGCCGACTTGATCGCGACGTAGGCGTCGGCGAGGCGGGTCGCCAACAGACCGGGGGGTGCGTCGATCACCGTCGCGCCCATGCCCCGCAGCCTCGCCGCTGATCGCTCCCGTTCGGCGAGCGACGCGACCGCCGCCGCCTTGCGATAGGCCTCCTCCGGATCCTGGGGAACCGACGCCGCCCACGCGACCACCTCCGGGTCACGAACCGCGGCCACCACCACCACGTGGTGTCGCATGATGAGGGGCAACGCGGGAAGGAGCGAATCGCCAACGGCCTGCTCCGCGAGATCCGACAAGATGACGATGAGCGACCGGCGGCGGAACCGGGCCAACATCGTGGAGAACGCACCCTGGTAGTCGCTTTCGAGGAGCGCCGGTTCGAGGTCGTACATCGCCTCGGTGAGCCGGGTCGTCTGGTCATGACGACGCGCCGGCGCCACGATCGCGCGGACCGCCGCGTCGAAGGTGACCATGCCGGCCTTGTCGCCGAGGTGGGTTGCGATGTGGCCGAGCATGATCGCCGCATCGATGGCGTGCTCGATCCGAGGGACACCGCCGACGTTCGCCGCCATCAGCCGCCCGTTGTCCAACATCACGATAACGGTCTGGTTCCGTTCCGGACGGTAGGTCCGCACGATCATGCGGCCGGTGCGAGCGGACGCCGCCCAGTCGACGCGACGCAACTCGTCATCGGGTGTGTACTCGCGAAGCTGTTCGAACTCGGTGCCGCCCCCGATGCCTTTCGCGGACCGCAAGCCGACCTCCAAGATCCGCGCCCGCCGGATCCGCAGTTCTGCCTCGTCGCGACTCCGAAACGGCGGGTACACCCGCAACACAACCGGCTGGAGCCGTCGCGTCTGGCGCATCGCGAGGCCCAACGGGCCGTGGACCCGAACGACCAGTTCCGAAACGACGAAGCGTCCCCGACGGGTCGGGTGCAGCACCGTTGACACCTCGGCACGAGCGCGGGGAGCGAGCTTGATCCGAACCCGGCGCCGACGAGCGCCGAGCGAGCCCGCCAGTTCATCGGCGAGGTCGACCTTCATGGTCCGGCGTCCGTGGTTCACGAGCCGCCAGCGCCACTCAGCGTCGGTACCCATCACCACGACCGGCGGGGTCTCGCGCGAGATCTCGAGTTCCCTTGTGTTCGGGGCGGCCAACGCGTCGCCGAGCGCGATCAGCAGCAATAGCCCGTTGATGAGCGCGAGCGTTCCCCAGAGACCACCGACGAGGTCACCGGGATAGAAGAGCAACGCAACGCCGAACGCTGCGGCCACCACGGCGAATCGACGGGTCGGGATCATCAGGAGGCGCCGTCGACTCAGCGAGGCGCGGGCACGGTGGACAGGAGTGAATCCAACACCCCGTCGGCGGTCGTCCCCTCGAGTTCGAGTTCCGGACGGACGAGCACCCGGTGACGCAGCACCGGCTTCGCAACCGCCTTCACCTCATCGGGGGTGACGAAGGGCCGTCCGGAGAGCCACGCCCACGCCTTGGAGGCATGCAGCAGCGCTGCGGCGCCGCGAGGTGACACGCCGAGCTGCACGGCGGGGGTGTCCCGAGTGGCCCGGCAGAGCGCCACCATGTACTGCATCACCGTCGGCTCCACCTGGATCGCCGCCACCTCCTGACGGGCACGGTCGAGGTCGTCGAGCGTTGCCACCGCTCGCACGCCGGCCGCGACCACGTCGTGGGGGTCGAGGCCCGCCTGGTGGCGAGCCAGGATCCCCGCTTCCTGCTCGAAGCTCGGGTAGCCGACGAGCAGCTTGAACATGAAGCGGTCGAGCTGCGCCTCCGGCAGCGGGTAGGTGCCCTCGTACTCGATCGGGTTCTGGGTGGCGATCACGACGAACGGATCCGGCAGCGGTCGAGCGGCGCCCTCGACGGTGACCTGCCGCTCCTCCATCGCTTCGAGCAGTGACGCCTGCGTCTTCGGTGGAGTGCGGTTGATCTCGTCCGCCAGCAGCAGGTTCGTGAACACCGGGCCTTCGCGAAAGCGGAAGGACCCGTCGCTCTGGTCGAGAATCGACTGGCCCGTGACGTCCGACGGCATCAGATCCGGCGTGAACTGCACCCTGGCGAAGCGGGCGTTCAACGCCGTGGCGAGGGTCTTGACGAGCAGGGTCTTGGCGACGCCCGGCACCCCTTCCAACAGCACGTGGCCCCGCACGAGGAGCGCCGCGATCAACCCGGACAGCGTGCCATCCTGGCCGACGACAACCTTGGCCACCTCCTCACGTAACGCCAGGATCGGACCGTGCGCCGAGGGCGGGGCGGGCTGATCGACCATGGAGGACCTCCGTTCGGATGGTTTCGAGTTGGGCCGCAATGGCGACCAGATCGGCGTCGCTGGTCACATCTGCGACGGCGAGCGGATGCAGCACCGTGGCGGTCTCGGTCCCGAGACGCTGCGCCACTAGGCCGGCGACGATGGTCGCGTCGGTGGCCCGCGGGACGCCCAGACGTTCGGCGAGCTCCCGGA
>JAKOVA010000099.1 GCA_029782335.1 Actinomycetes bacterium
CAGCCAGAGCCGTGCGATCGCGCTCGACATGGAGAGCGCGACGATCGCCGCGAACGGGTTCCGCTTCCGGATCCCGTACGGCACGCTGCTGTGCGTCAGCGACAAGCCGCTGCACGGCGAGATCAAGCTGCCGGGCATGGCCGACCAGTTCTATCGCGAGCGCGTCGAGCAGCACCTGCGGATCGGCATGCGCGCGATCGACCTGCTGCGTCGCCAGCGCGCCGAGCAGCTGCACAGCCGCAAGCTGCGCAGCTTCGACGAAGTCGCGTTCCAGTAGCGGGGGCGTGCCCCCTGCGGACCTACGGCTGTTTCGGCGTCTGGTACTCGGCTTCCTTCTGGAACGGCTCCCAGATGGTCTCGAAGCCGACGAACCCTTTTTCGTTCGGCGGCAACGCGCGTGTCGTCACGAAACGCGAATGTCCATCGGGAACCGGGGCCTTGGGGGACTGTTGATGCTCGCTCATGTTTCACCTCCTTTCGCGTTGGCCTCAGGGCGGCATCCGCAAGCGCTTGCGCCCGGGGCCGTCCTGCGCCGTTGAATGTCGCTGCTCAGACAGGCCGAAGCAGCCTTGGGTCGATGTCCGGGCCGGCGGCCATCGCCCCGCCGGCCTTGATCTCGTCGCTGGTTGCGTCACGCACGGTCAGGATCTCGAGCGTGAAGACGACCTCCCGGCCGCAGAGCGGGTTGTTGCCATCGACCGTCAGGGTCTCGTCGTCCATGTGCGTCACGAGAAAGCTGCGCGTCTGGCCTGCGTCGTTTTCCATCAGGATCGAGGCGCCGACTTGCCGGTATTCCTCGGGGACGTTCTCGATGCGATCGGTAAAGACCAGCGATTCGTCCCGGGGACCGAAAATCTGGTTGCCGTCGATCGTCACTTCGATGACGTCGCCGGCCGATTTGCCTTCGAGCTGCGCATGGACCGAAGGGGCGAGGATTTCGGTGTGGCCATGGACATAGCCCAGGGGGAACTCGACCCGGGTCAGGACATGTCCCGACTTCCTGTCGACGACCTTGTAGGTCAGCTCGACGAACTTGCCGGCCTGGATG
>JAKOVA010000152.1 GCA_029782335.1 Actinomycetes bacterium
TGCTCCGACTGCTGGAAGAACGGCACTTTCTCGGTGCGGTCCGGCGCATCGGCTTCGCTGTCGGTCCAGGTATAGCCGACCGAGATCCCGAGGCCGCGCAGCAGGCCCGGCAGCATGCTGAACTGCTGCTGATAAGCCAGCTCGACACCGAAAATGTTGCCGTTGCGCGCGTTCTGCGACTGCTCGATCTCGAGTTCGGAATAGAACCGCCCTTCGAAATTCACGTCCTCGAGCGTCTGGATGCGCGTGAAGATCGGGTGGTCGATGTCCTTGTAGAACAGCCCGCCGGACAGGATGCCGGTCGGCCTCAGGTACCACTCGAGGGCGAGGTCGTAGTTGGTGGACTCGAGCGCGTCGAGGTCGGAGTTGCCCATTTCTATCGCGCCCTCGTACACACCCGGGTCGTCCTCCTCGATCTCGAAGATGCGAAACGGCACGTTCTGCTCATACGAGGGACGCCCGATGGTGTTGGTCCACGCGGCACGCGCGATCAGGTCGTCGCGGATCGACCACGTCATCTGCAGGCCCGGCATCCAGTTCGTGTAGTTCTTCGTGCCCGTGACCTGTGGCGGCGGGTCCTGCGCGTCGCCATCGACGATCTGCACATCGTAGGCGTTGAAGTCGGTCTCGGTGCGTTCGACGCGCACGCCGCCGATGAAGGTCGCGTTGCCGATGTCGAGCGAGGCCATCAGGTAGCCCGCCGTGACGTCCTCCTTCACCCGGTAGTCGACACCATACGACTCGGTGATGGTGTCCTCGGGGTTCACTTCGAATGAAGCCTCGTTGTCGCGGAAGAACCGCTCCGCGAGGCGGTAGTCCGGATACGGGCCAAACGTGTAATACGGGCGGATGTCGCGATAGAAGTCCCGATTGCCCGCGTGTGCGACCTGCGACAGCAGGAAGTCGCCGTCGAAGCCGTCGTACACGATCATGTCCTGATCGGACGTGAGCTTCCGGCTGATGAGCTTTGCGCCGCCCTTGAGGAACCCGCTGCGCCCGTCGCCCCATTCGATGTCGCGCCGCAGATCCACCTGGCCGATCCGGAGCTTCTCCTCGATCAGCTGGTGGCCGCGCGCGGCCTCGTCGAACTCGTAACCGGCCGCGTCGTAGAAGCCCGCGGGCGCATCCACGTGCCAGTAGTAGTCCGAGATGTCGTAGGTCATCGGGAAGGTGTCGTCGGCCTCGAACACATAGTCGTTGTCGTAGGGCGTGTCCTGCTCGGTCTTGCCGTAGGTCGCCGCAAGATTGAGCGTCCAGTTGCCGATCTCGAACTCGCCGCCGAGCGTGGAGGAGAGGATCTTCTGGATCTCCAGGCGCTCGGAGTTCTCGCGTTTGCCCTCTCCTTCCGTGAAGAGGCCCGAGGTCGGCGTCACGTTCTCGAGGTCGCCATTGCGGTAGTCGTAGGTGATCTCCGGCTGCAGCTCCGTGTCCTCGTAGCGATTGATGATGTTGCGCCAGTGCAGTTTCGTCGCGTCGTTCGGGCGAAACTCGAAGTTCGCGACGAACCCCTTGCGCACGCGGCGGATCAGGTAATCACGGATGTTCTGCTCGTCGGGGATGAGGTACGGATAGTCGCCGTCGTCGTCCGTCCACGGATCGCCGCCCTGCACGTTCTCGGAACTGAACTTGCGGTCGGAATAGCTCGCAGACAGCACGATGCCGAAGCGGTCGTCCGCGAACACGCCGCTCCATGCCGCATTGGCACCCCATGGATGGTGGCCGCCGAGATCCGAGTAGCCGTAGTCCGTCGTGGCGGCGAACGAGCGGCCATCCGGGTCGTCGAACGCGCTCGGCGTGACGAGGTTGATGGTGCCGCCGATCGCGTTGCCGTCCAGATCCGGCGTCACCGATTTGATCACCTCGAGCTTGGAGAGGATGTTGGCGGGAACCGTATCCATCGCGACGCGACGCGTATCGCCTTCGGGCGAGCCGATCGTCTGCCCATCGATCGTGAC
>JAKOVA010000167.1 GCA_029782335.1 Actinomycetes bacterium
ATGCGGCGGCGTATCCGCGCTCGTCGATGCTGCCGCCGAACTACCTGGCGCGCACGCTCGAGCCGATGAGCCCGCCCGAAGACAAGCCGAAGGCGAGCGCCGAGCCGGGCCGACCGAACTCGGCGCAGGCCGACGCGGACGTCGGCGGGTTGCTGATCCCGGCGCAGCAGGAACGGTTCGAGAACCCGATCCGGTTCTGACCGACCGCTCTCAACAGCCAGCAGCCAAGCGGCCGCAATCTGACACAAGCGGCCCTCCGGAAATCTTGGTCGGATTAGTAGTGGGCTCTAGAAGTCCCGAGAATGCTTCGGGTACCCCTACGTCTTCTACGATCTCCCGGCCCAATTCGATGGCACCTGCAACAGTGAGATGCGAGCTGTCAAAATAGCGGGGCAAGCCGTTGGCGGTCTGGAGACCGCACCAGCCGTCGGGGCACAGCCATCGGTTGCCATCGAAATACCTGACCCCAGGGGTGCTCTCCGCAAGCCTCCTCAACCAGTCGTTAACGCGCACCACTTCATCGGACAATCGCTCGGCAGTATTCGGACAACTCTTGAAGGGCACGCGCAATGCCTTCTCCAGACAGCGACGATCATACGACGCCAGCACTGGCGCTCGACCGATGACAACTACCGTGTGCCCAAGCTCACGCAGACTGTGCACGGTCTTCGCGACATCTCGCAGGAAATTACCATCGCGCACCGCGTATGACGACCATGCTGCCGAGAGTACTACCAAGGGGTATTTGTCGAGTTCTTTCAGGATGACCGCAGCCGACTCGCGGCAGTCACTGAGCCGTCTCGCCTCGACATATGCCTCCGCATCCATCAGTAGCGGTGGGCAAGATCCAACGGCGATGTTTCTCACTTGGGTTCCGGCTTCGACCGCGATTTCCCGCACCATAGGGACATAGTGCGCTGCGTTCGAGTCCCCCCAGATCAGAGTGCGCGGGGCGCCGTGCCCACCTGAGCCAACCACACATCTACGATCTGCGAGGTCCTCAGCTGAAACGCGCTGTCGTTGACAGATCCACTCGTATGTAAATGCAGCACGCGTGACGTCTCGTGTCCGCTCGAGTTCGACGAGATAGTTCGACGGCCATAGGGGAATGGTGAGCTTCTGAGCGTAAACAATCAGCAGTGCGGACAACAACACGGCGCCGGCTGGAAGCAGGAATTGCCGCAAAGCAACGTATCGAAAGGCGGCTGTGGAGCGCCGCGTCGGCCGCTCCACATAGTTGAAACTCACCCAAGAGAGCACAAGCGTTAACGCCAGCAGTGTGCTGCTCACGATGGCGTCTGGCTCACCATAGGCATAGCGAAACAGAGCAAACAGAGGCCAATGCCAAAGATATGCCGAGTACGAAATTCTCCCGATTGCCACAAGCGCACGCGAGGCGAGTACGCGAATCGGCTGAGCTTGCGCTTCTCCAGCCACGATCACGAGCGTGGCCCCAAGGGTGGGCGGCAGCGCAAGCCATCCTGGAAACGGATCGTTCCTGTCAATCAGGAACAGGCTCACACTCACGAGTAACCCGCCGACGACTGCCGCGGTTCGCGCGACCATCGTTGGAACGTGCGGCTTCCGGATAGCTGAGGCAATCCCGACCAGTGCGCCGAGCAGCAACTCTCCCATCCGAGTAGGGAGCATGTAGTACGCAAAAGACGGATCCCCGGGAGCAATCAGCGAGGCGAGCGCGAATGAACCAATCGCCAGTGGCACCGCCGTACATAAGACACCCCTAAGCGATAGCGCTCGGAGACCGACCGTTAGCAGCAGGGGCCAGACGAGATAAAACTGCTCCTCCACTCCGAGCGACCAGAGGTGCAGCAGCGGTACTTCAGCACTGCTGTTGGCAAAGTAGCCGGTATCTAACTCGCGCCAGAAGTAGACGTTCGCTGCGGATGCGACTGACCATACGGCCGATTTCGCAACGTTGCGTGCATCCTCTGGCGTCATCAATAGATAGGACATCAGCAGCGTCGCAGTCACAATCACCATCATCATCGGTGCGATGCGGCGAATGCGACGGCGGTAAAACTCGAGCAATGAGAAGCTGCCTCGCGCAGTATCGGCGGCTATCTGCTTGGAGATTAGGTAGCCTGAGATGACAAAAAAAACGTCCACACCGATGAACCCACCCGGGAGGATAGAGTCATTCGCGTGGAAGACCATCACTGCGAGCACCGCGATCGCCCGAAGACCATCTATGTCGGGGCGATACTCGCGTGTATCTTGTGCGGCCCTCATTTTGTGTTCAGTTCACTGGCAGTCCGATGCGAGACGCTCAGCGGTATTCGCATCTGAGAGTCTTTCTCGCGGTGCACACGGAATGAGGTCGAAATGCTGCATGGTTAACTCAATCGCTTAGTGTTTCTTGTGTGACGCAGAAGGCGCACCGCTTCATAGCTCGAGCAAGAACGGTCGCATGCCGTACCTCCGTGCTGGGCGACGCGGGAGCGTGAAGCGATTCCGCTGTAAACTGCACTCATACGAGGGCGGGGGGCGGGCCCCGAATCAATTGTGGCGTCAAAAGATGCCACGAATTGTGCGGTTTTCCCCGATCCGCCGATCGGTACTTCTTAGGACGTCAGAACCAGATCGCGTTCGGATTCGCACCCAAACTGGCGGCAGTGAGCCGCCAAGGATTCTAAGTGGTGGAGAATCGCAGTTCAGATCAAGGCGGCCCGCCGTTTAGCCGCAGGAGATTCCTCGAGATCAGCCTCGTGTCGTTAGGTGGCGCATCGATGGTCGCCTGCGGGAGCGGTGACGCGAGTAGTGTTGGGGCGCAAACCGAAGGATCGTCACCTCTTCCCGGCTCGAGTCCAGGGGATGGTACGAGTTCGCCTAGCCCTGCACCGGCCCCCGCACCGGCCCCTGCACCGGCCCCCGCTCCGGCGCCGGCGCCTTCGCCAGGTGTCACCACCGCCCTGGACTTCCCCGGCGACGCTTGGGTGAATCGCCAGTTCCACCGCACGTTGCCCGGCGATTCCATCCCCGACGCCTACCCGCTCACGCTGGTCATGAGCATCTTCCCTAGGGACAAGGGCGTCACCTACCAGACCGGCTTCTTCCACGGCATCCGTGGCGATCTCATCGGTTCAGCTGATGCCCAGTTGCGCTATTACGGCGCATGCCCTTATCCGCGCGTGCCTCCCGGCGAAATGCGGTGGGAAATCGCAGGCAATAGCAACGACTACACCGGCGACCTCATCCAGTACAACCGCTGGTACCGCCAAGCCTTCGTCGCCTGGGCCGATGCCTCCGGCAAGCATCACCGCTTCTACTACGATCTGCCCGACCTTTCCAAGGTGATCGCCCTCGACCTGCCCACCTCCTATTTCCCCTCGAACACCTCGACCCAGACCCTGGTCTTCGGCGATGCCCCCTGGGATCACGTCACCGGCGGCGCCGGCGGCGGCGGCCCGGGCAGCGAACAACTCAAGGGACTCCTGCGCCGGCTCAAGGTCTTCACGACTCGGCTCTCGGTCGCCGACATGGTCAGCGAAGCGCTCTCCGACGACCTCGTCACCGCCTCCGGCGCCTCGAGCATCTGGTACCTCAACGCCAACCCCAGGCCCGACGACCTCACCGACAAGTCCGGCCGCGGACACCACTTCCGCTGGCTCGACGACCGCTTCAGGGCTAACCTCTACACAGGACCAGGCTGAATCGGGATCGGCCAGTCTGATTTTCCAGATTCGTCGGCTTCGACGGAGTTCGATCGAGCCGCAGGGCCGCGAGGCAACTGCCTCCGGAGTCCCTGACATTCGATGCGGATCGCCTGCCGAACGGCTCGCGCGCGGCTGTTGAACGCGCGATGATTGACAACGAGGAAGGGGCGAACGGTCTGTAGGGCGCGGCCAGCTCCGTCCTCTTAGCACGCGACATGCGGCCAGCAGGCCTCTCGCCTGCATCCCGCCTCGCCCCGGTATGAGTCTCACCGCCGAGGGAACCCATGGGCAAGTCTGCAAAACCTGATGACACCGGCACGCCGCTGACGCGGCGCAGCTTCCTGAGTGCCGCCGCGGCATCGCTGGGCTCGCTCGCAGTCACCGGCTGTGGGTCCGGTGATTCTGCGGACGTCGGGACGACAACTGAGAAGGGTGTCGGCACAAGCCGCGGCCAATGGTCGACGCCGAATCGCCCGGCCCAGTCTTTCGCGCCGCAGAATCCGAGCGGGGTGCCTCCCGTCGCGTCTGCTCCGGCTCCGGCGCCAACACCGAATCAGGCGCCCGCGCCCGCGCCCGCGCCTGCTCCTGCTCCTGCTCCTACACCGAACAACCCCCCTCCTCCAGCGCCCGCTCCGGCTCCGGCTCCAACACCGAATCAGGCACCCGCGCCCGCGCCCGCTCCTACACCGAACAGTCCGCCTCCTCCGGCTCCGGCTCCGGCTCCGGCTCCGGCTCCGGCTCCGGCTCCAGCGCCCGCTCCGGCACCCGCTCCAGCGCCCGCTCCGGCACCCGCTCCAGCGCCCGCTCCGGCACCCGCTCCAGCGCCCGCTCCGGCACCCGCTCCGGCACCCGCTCCGGCACCCGCTCCGGCACCCGCTCCGGCACCCGCTCCGGCACCCGCTCCGGCACCCGCTCCGGCACCCGCTCCGGCACCCGCTCCGGCACCCGCTCCGGCACCCGCTCCG
>JAKOVA010000198.1 GCA_029782335.1 Actinomycetes bacterium
CTACGCGTGCACCAGGCATGAAAGCTCGCCGCTTGCCACTCATGTGGTTCTTGCTCGACGATGAAGCTGATCGACACGCTCCAGGACGAGCACGTGCTGATCGATCAGGCGCTCGGATCGTTTCGCACGTACGTCGGCAGGCTCCTCGACGGGGCTGCGGACCCGGATGACGGCAGGCGGTTCGCCGCGTTCTTCACCGAGTTCGCCGGCCACTTCCATCACGATCGCGAGGAGCGGGTGCTCTTCGATGCGCTCGTGACGGAGGCGGAGCTACCGCGCGACCGCGGACCGGTGCACGCCCTCGCGCACCAGCACGCCCAGATGGAGGAGTGGCTGCGCGAGATGACGCCGCTTCTCCAACGGAGGCCCCAGTCCGAGCACGAACGTGCCCAGCTTCGCGCGCTGGCAATTCGCTACTCGCACGCGCTCTGGCGTCACATCGACGCGGAGAACTCCGTCCTGTTCCCGGAGGGTGCGGAGCGGCTTCGCCGCTGCGGCATTCGCGAGTTGCCGGATCGGCCGATGAGCGAGGCAGAGGCGGCCGCGCGTGAGGTCGCCCCGGCCCTGCTGGTCCGTTACCCGCCGGTGGAGGACGCGGCGCTCGCTCGCGGTGACGGTTGTTTCGCGTGCCGGGCCTACGGCGAGACCTGCGACGGACTCGAGGCCGAGTGGTGGACCGAGCTCGAGTGGGCAGAGTTTCACAATCGTGACTTCTGAGGCAATCCGTTTCATCATTCAGAGCGCGGTGACCCTGAGCCGCCTCACGCTGGAGGACCTGGCGCCCATCGACGAGTTTCACATCCGCGGTCGGGCAGCGACGCTCGAGCTTGCCCGGGCCGCCGGACTCGATGCCAACAAGCGCGTTCTCGATATCGGCAGCGGCGTGGGCGGGACTTCGCGCTGTCTCGCAAAGGAATTCGGTTGCCACGTCACGGGCATCGACCTCACGGACGAGTACTGCCGCGCCGCAGCAATGCTTTCCGCCAAGGTCGGGCTCACGGATCTGGTCGACTATCGCCAAGGCGACGCAACTGCCCTGCCGTTTGCAGACGGAGAGTTCGATGTCGTCTGGACGGAGCACGTGGCCATGAACATTCCGGACAAGCCCCGGCTGTACAAGGAGATGTA
>JAKOVA010000200.1 GCA_029782335.1 Actinomycetes bacterium
TGACCCGCCTCGACGAGCGGATTCCGCAACGGGTGCAGATGAAGCTGGGCGACAACCACGGCTTCAGCGCCTACGAACCTCGCTGAGCCACCTCGTCATCCGTGCCGGGGGTCTTGGTCCGCTCTGCCCCATCGCCGTTCGTTTCGTCGAGTCGTGCGCCATCGGGGTCGCGCGGGAGCCGCGCGTTGTGACGGAGCGCGAGGGGATACCCGATCACCACGACGAGACTGAACAACGCCCACTGTCCTGCATAGCTGCGGTGCGGTCCCTCGTCGAGGGGCGGTAGCGGCACCGGCGTCGGCGCCGCTGCGGGTTCGGGCCGTTGCGAGACGAGTTGCAGGAAGAACGTCGAGAGCATCGGCCCCGACTGCTTCGCGACTCGGGCCACGTCAACGCGGGCGAGTTCGCTCAGCCGCCCCGTGGGCGGATCCGTGGGCCCGATCGATCCACGGACCTGTGCCAGCTCGACGTAGCCCTCGACGGTGACCTGGCCCTGCGGCGGCTCCACACCCTTCACCGGCCGATGCTCCTCACCGCCGACGGCGAGCGGCACCCAGCCGCGTACCACGAGCACCGCTGGGCCCCCGTCGTCTGGACGGAGCGGCGTCGCCACCCAGCGCCCCGGCGCGCCGTTGAAGCTGCGGTTCGCGATCGTGACCTCGTGATCCGCTTCGTAGGTGCCGCTGAGCTCGACCCGACGGAACCGCACCGCCGCGACGCCTCGCTGATCGATCTCCGTGCGGATCGAGCCGAGCGAGGTCGCCGGCAGACGGGCGTCCTGTTCGATCTGGTGGTTGATCGCCTGCTTCTCGTGGAGGCGGCGGATCTGCCAGAACATCAGATTCACCATCGTGACGACGAGCGCGACCACAAAGACGTGCATCACGATCCAGTGGGGCCGCAGTGCGAAGCGGTACGACCTCGGTCGGGTCTCCGTCGTCGTCGTGCGCTTCGCGCTCAGAGGAGGTGATCCTCAAAACGCGCGCGCAGGTCCTTCTTGGAGAACTTGCCGACCGAGGTCTTGGGGACCTCGTCGATGAACACGACGTCGTCGGGGAGCCACCATTTCGACACTCGCCCCTCGAGGTAGGCGAGCACCTCCTCGGCGGTGAGCGACGCTTCCGGCTTCACCACGACACACGCGATCGGCCGCTCACCCCACTTCTCGTGCTTGACGCCGACCACTGCCGCCTCGGCGACCTGCTCCATGCCCATGATCTCGTTCTCGAGCGCGACCGAGCTGATCCACTCCCCGCCCGACTTCACCACGTCCTTGGTCCGGTCGACGAGCCGGATGTAGCCCTCGGCGTCGACCACCGCGACGTCACCGGTGCGCAACCAGCCGTCCTCGGTGAACGACTCCGAGGAGCGATCGTCGTTGTAGTACTCACGGGCGATCCAGGGGCCGGCGACTTGCAGCTCTCCGGAGCTCTCGCCATCCCAGGGAACGGTCTCGCCGGCACCATCGACGATCCGGAAGTCCACGCCGAGCGCCACGAGGCCGATGGACGTGCGGAGATCCGCCTTCTCCTCCTCGGAGAGGTGATCGAGGGTCGACTTGATGTGGCACGCGGACGCCACCGGGCTCGTCTCGGTCATGCCCCATGCCTGCATGATGGGCTTGCCGGTCACCGCCCGATAACCCTCCGACAGCGACTTGGGAACCGCCGAGCCGCCGCAGGGAATCACCCGGATGTGGGACGTGTCACGCCCTTCGAGCTCCGGCAGGACCCCCATCCAGATCGTCGGCACCCCGGCAGCGACCGTCACTTTCTCCGACTCGATCAGCCGGGCCAGTGTCGGAGCGGAGAGGTCGGGGCCGGGCATGATCAGGTCTGCGCCGCACGCGACCGCCGCATGGGCGAGGCCCCAGGCGTTCGCATGGAACATCGGCACGACCGGCATGATGCGGTCCCGCTCGGAGGCTCCGAGCGAGTCGGCGGTCAGCACTCCCATGGTGTGCAGCCACGTCGAACGGTGCGAGTAGACGACGCCCTTCGGGTTACCGGTCGTACCCGACGTGTAACACATCGACGCGGCCTGGTTCTCGTCCGCCACGTGGAACTCGACTGGTGATGCGGCCGCAAGCAGCTCCTCGTAGTCGTGCACCTCGATGCCTGCGGGCGCAGCGGAGATCTCGGCGCCGGCGCCATCGTCCATCACGACGATGTGTCGCACGGTCTCGAGCGTGGGCAGCAGTGGCCACAACAGGCCTGAGACAGAGCGGTCGACGAAGATCACCTCGTCTGCGGCGTGGTTCGCGATGTAGGTGAGCTGTTCGGGGAAGAGCCGCAGGTTCAGCGTGTGCAGCACCCGACCGCTACAGGGCGCCGCGAAGTACAACTCGAGGTGGCGTGCGGTGTTCCACGCGAACGTTCCGACGCGACCGTCCGCGCTGATCCCCAGCGTGTCGAGGACACCGCCGAGCCGACGGGTGCGCTCAGCCCAGGATCCGTAGGTCGTCCGTTGCAGTCCCGACGGGCTGTTGGTGACGATCTCCTTGGCCCCGAAGAGTTGCTCCGATCGGTCGAAAAAGTGTGTCAACGCGAGCGGTCGGTCCTGCATGAGCCCTTGCACGGTGGTCCCCTTGGTTGGTCCGGAGTGAAACCGGAGCTGCTGTCGCGCCGGAATTGGCGAAGTGGAGCCTAGAGTTCTCAGGACCGTGAGCGACGCCGTTCCCCTCCCCGACGCCGCACCACAGCGGCCGCGTTGGCACCTCATCGCGCTGCTGGTGCCCGTCGCCTGCGTCGTCACCGCCGGTTACACCGCGAACATCACCTGGGCAGCACTGGTCAAAGATCATCCGGCCCTGCTCATCGCGCTGAGCCCCATCAACAGGTACCTCCTGCTGACCACGAACAAGCTCTCCACGGCGACGTACTTCGGTGTCGGCTTCATCCGTCACCTCCTGCCCGATCCCTTCTACTGGCTGTTGGGGTACTGGTACGGCAAGCGGGCGCTCCGCTGGCTGTTGGAGACCTACCCGATGTTGCGGACGTTGGTCGGCGAAGAGGGCCAGGCCCTCGAACAGCCCGAAACCCGCAAGATCCTCTACCCCCTCGCGTTCCTCGCTCCCAACACATGGGTGTCGGTGCTCTGCGGCGCGGCACGAGTGCCGGTCGGGCTGTTCTTCACGCTCAACGCAGCAGGGACGATCGCCCGTCTCGTGCTCTTCCGTTGGATGGGATCGGTGTTCCACGCCGAGATCCGCTCGATCGTCGACTTCATCGCTCGATATCAGTGGCCGGCGACGCTGATCAGCGTGGTCGTGGTGCTGATCGGGATCGCCTCGCAGTTCCGGCGACGCCGCGGCGAACTGTTCGGCCTCACGCAACTCGAACACGATCTCGAGGAGCCCGAGTAGCGCGGGCGGCGAGCGAAGCCACCAGGTGGTGGGTCGGAGCCGACGCCGGTTACAGGTCCAGAAACTCGTCGAGTCCGACGGTCACACCCGGATGGCGATCGATGGCCTTGATCGCGAGGAGCACCCCGGGCATGAAGGAGGTGCGGTCGACCGTGTCGTGGCGCAGGCTCAGCGTCTGGCCTGTTGTGCCCAACAACACTTCCTGATGGGCGACCATGCCGCGCATTCGCACTGAGTGCACTCGGATGTCACCGGCGCCGCGACCCCCGCGAGCGCCTTCCACGATCATCGAGGTGGTCGGGTCCGAGCCCCACTCGCTGGACGCCGCGGCGATCCGCTCGGCGGTGTGCACCGCCGTCCCGGAGGGGGCGTCAATCTTTCCGTCGTGGTGCAATTCGATGATCTCGACGGTGTCGAAGAAGGGCGCTGCGAGTTCCGCGAAGCGAATCATCAGCACGGCGCCGATCGCGAAGTTCGGGGCGATGAGACAGTTCGACGTCCGGAACGCTGTCCGGAACGCCTCGATGTCCGCGTCGCTGAAGCCGGTCGTACCGACGACCGCGTGGACGCCGTGGGCAGCAGCCCACCGGAGGTTCTCCCGCGCCGCATCGGCGCCGGTGAAATCCACGACGACGTCCACGCCGGCCTCGAGGAAGGTTGCCGGGTCACCGGACACCTGCACGTCGATGCCCGCAACGTCGGCGACTCTGGACAACTCGAGTCCGCTGTGGAACGGATCGACACCCGCTACGAGATCAAGGTCGGGGTCCGCTGCGACGGCGCGACAGACCGTCGCCCCCATCCGTCCGCCGGCGCCGAACACACCCACGCGTCGCTGAGCCATCGGCGCAGACTAGCGAGCGGGTGCAACCCTGCGACCCGGCGCCGCGCCGCAGCGGTGAAGATGGATCGCGACGGCCCCGCTGCGTCGATGGCGCCACCGCGGGGAGATGTCCCGTTGCCTGACGGCGCATCCACGGGCAGCATCGCAACGATGCGCGCACCACCCCGAGGCCGTGTCGTGCGGTCGATCGTCGTCATCGCCGCCCTCGGGGTCGCCGCCGCGGCGTGCGGCCCGTCACACCGCAATCCGACCACGTCGCCGTCGATGGCGCCGCCGCCGACGCCGCGGTCACCGCTGCTGCTCGCCGCGACCGACCTTGCCGGCTACTCCGGCGACGACGTCACCGCCGTGACAAACGTCACCGAAGCGGCGACCGACCCTGCCACCGAGGACGTCGAGTTCCATGTCCTCGCCGGGCTCTTCCCCTTCGATGACGGCGTGACACGCGCGCTGCCGGGCAACGACGGCCACTCCATCCTCTACCTGGCCCAGGTGCCGTCCGACCCGGCAGACCCCACCGCCATCCCCACCCCTTCGGTGCGCACCTATGACCGACGTACCCACCGAAGCAAGGTTCTGGTGGACGCCGCCACGTCGTTCGCCCTCGCGGAGGATGGCCGACTCGCCGTGGCGGAAATGGTCGCACCCGAGGAGGGTTCCCGCGATGGCATCGCAGCCCTGCCAACACCGACGAGGGTGGTGGTACGTCAGGGCCTCGACGGAGCCGACGAGACGTGGTCGAGCACGCCGGGCGACTTCCGGGTGCTCGGATGGGCGGGCAAGCGACTCCTCGTCAGCCGCGGTGGGGAGTTGTTAGTTGCCGATGGTCCGGGCCGGGCTCGCGCGTTGCCCGGGGTCAACCTCAAGGCGATCAGCCCACGGGGTGACCGCATCCTCGTGACCGACTCCATGTCCTCTGAGGACGAACTCCGGATGATCAGCCTCGATGACCTGACCGCGACGACCCTCCCGCTCCCCGAGACCGTCGCCTTCGTCGGAGCGGTGACGTGGGCAGGATCACGGATCGTGGCCTCCGTCAGTTCCACCGAGGGACTCACCCGGATCCTGCACATCGACCCGGAGAGCTCCCAGGCCACGGTCCTCCCCCTCGAAACGCTCTACGGCACGTCCACCTCGTGGCTTCGTCCCCGGTCGGCGGTCGGCGTACTCGCCGCCACGGCCACCTATCAGCTGGCACTCTTCGACTGCCGGGGTGCAACGAACTGCGTGCAGCGCACGACGCGGCTCTCCGCGCTCGCACCCGAAGTCGTCATCCGGGTCGCCAACCCGAGCCGACCCTCGTCGCTCCCCCTCGTCCAGCAGTGAGCCACCACCCGCGTCCGTGGTGAGACAACCTCGGCTCAGCCCTGCTCCGGGGGTGGCGGCGCCCAGATGTCCCGGCGGGGCTCGTCGAGGTACACCGGCGTTCGGGCCTCGTCGAATGCCCGGATTGCTTCTGGGAGATTGTCGGTGAACCCCAACATGAGCTGGTTGCGGTCTTCGAACTCGATCGCTGCGCTGAGCGATGCGATCTCGAGGCCGGCGACCACCGCCTGTTTCGAGTACTCCAGACCGTAGGGAGAGAACTTCGCCATGCCTGAGGCGACCTCGACCGCGAGGGCGAGGAGCTCGTCGTCGGCAACAACACGCGACACCAGGCCCATCCGATACGCCTCTGCTGCGTCGATCCGGCGACCGGTGAGCAGCAGGTCGCTCGAGTGCGCGGCGCCGATGAGGCGAGGGAGCAGGAAGCTGATCCCCATCTCGGTCGAGGTCAGGCCGTTGACGATCCCCGTGGCGTTGAACGCTGCGGACTCCCCGGCGAAGCGCAGGTCGGCGCCGAGGGACAGACAGAGACCCCCGCCGTACGCCGGGCCGCCAATCGCCGCGATCACCGGCTGGGGCATCGCTCGGAGCTGGGGAACGAGCCGCGAGTAGTACCGCATCGAACGCTGCGCGATGCGGCCCACCTGCAGTCCGTCGATGTTCGGGATGATCCCGTAGTCCTTGAGATCGAGCCCCGAGCAGAACGCCCGCCCTGCCCCGGTGAGCACCACGACCCGACAGTTGTTGTCCGCAGCCACGGCCTCGAGGGCTTCGCTCAACTCGATGACGAGATCGATCGACATGGCGTTGAGGCGTTCCGGTCGGTTCATCGTGACGACCGTGACGTGCTCCACCGGCGAGTCCACAAGAACCAGCGACATGGAGCGTGGTTCTACACGAAATTGCCGTGGGTCAAATCGGGCCGACCAGCACCTCGGCGCAGGGTGTGGACCAGACCCGCTCGGCGACCCGCAGAACGTCCTCGTGGGTCACCGCTCCGTACCCGGCGAAGGTCTCGGAGGGAACGTCGAGGCAACCCCGGGCGACCATCGTCGAGGCGAGGCGGCTCATCCGCGCACCGGCATCCTCAACGGACAGCACGAGCGAGCCCTGGAGGTAGCCGATCGCGCCTCGGAGTTCCTCGGCATCGATGCCGTCGCGACGGATCGCGTCGAGTTGCTCGGCGACAACCTCGCGAACTTCCTCGAGGCGACGCGGGGTGGCGCCATAGGACAGCAGCACCGACCCGGCGTCGGTGTAGGAGGCGGCCGACGTGCCGATCGAATAGGCAAGGCCACGCTCGTCTCGAACCTCTCGGTACAGGCGGCTCGAGGGCCCGTCGCCGAACGCGTGCAGCAGCACGGCGAGCGCGAAGCGGTCGGGGTCACCCAACGGCAGCCCACGCCACCCGAGCGCGACCTGCACCTGCTCGATGTCGCGCTCGATCCGCACGTGGGTCCCCGTCAACGCGCCCGGTGGATCGCGCCGCGGACGACCGCTCCCATCGCCGCTCGACGTGCGTTCAGCGATGGCCGCGACGAGGCGATCGTGATCGACGGCACCCGCGGCGGCCACGACGAGTTCACCGTGTCGATACCAGCGGTCGTGAATGGCGGCGAGGGCATCAAGGTCCATCGCGTCAAGGGTCTCGGGGCGACCCAGCACTTCCCAGCCGAGCGGGTGGTCGGCGAAGAGCGCTTCGTCGAGCATTGACGCAGCCACTTCGTCAGGGGTGTCGGAGACCATCGCGAGCTCTTCGAGGATGACCTCGCGCTCCGAAGCCATGTCGTGGGGGTTGAGCGCCGGATCCAACACGACTTCGCAGAGCAGTTGGAACGCCGCGTCGGTGTGTTCCGCGGGAACACGGGTGAAGAAGGCGGTCGTCTCCTTCGAGGTGAACGCGTTCAGCTCTCCCCCGAACGCGTCGACCGCCTGATTCACGGCATGGGCGCTCCGTCGGGTCGTCCCCTTGAAGAGCAGGTGCTCCAGAAAGTGGAACGCTCCTGCCGCCTCGGGTGGTTCGTCGCGGCTTCCCGAGGGCACCCACAGGGACAATGCGCCCGACGCGGCGTCGGGGTTCGGATCGGTGACGACCCGAACCCCGGACTCCAATGTGGTCACCCGCACGCGCGTCTCGAACGCGTGCAACGCCGGGTGCGCTGCCGCTGGGGAGCTCAACGGCGACGTGGCCGCCGTCCCCGATCGCGGTCACGACCGTTGCGATCACGCGACCCCCCGAAACCGCCGCCGACAGCCGGGCCGAGATCGCCGTGGCGCTCGGCGGCCTGACGGTCGTAGGACTCGCCGAAGTTCACCGCCACGATCTCCTCGGAGCCGTCCGACGCGTCGGGAGCCTCCGACGTGGGCACGGAATCGGAAGCAGCAGTGCCGGAAGCAGCGGTGCCGTTCGACGCCTCGGCACCGTCACTCGCTTTTGGGTCCGGCGTCCCCGTTGGTGAGAGCGAGATCTTCCCGTTCGGGTCGACGTCGTCGACTTTCACCTCGATCTCGTCGCCGAGGGTGAGTACCGACTCGACGCTGTCGATGCGCTTCCCACCGCCGAGCTTCGAGATGTGCACGAGACCGTCACGACCCGGGAGGATGTTGACGAACGCGCCGAACTTGGTGATGTTCACGACGCGCCCCTGATAGACCGCCCCGACCTCGGCGGTGGGCGGGTTGAGGATCAGGCGGATCTGTCGCTCGGCTTCGGCCACCCGATCCGACTCGACCGCGGCAATCGACACAATGCCCACCATGCCGTCGTCGTCGACCGAGATGTTCGCGCCCGTTTCCGCCTGGATGGCGTTGATGACCTTGCCCTTCGGGCCGATGATCTCGCCGATCTTGTCCGCGGGAATCTCGAAGCTGACGATCTTCGGAGCGTTCGCGGACACCTCGGCGCGTGGTGCGGCGATGGCCGACGCCATCACCTCGAGAATGGTGAGGCGGGCTTCCTTCGCCTGCTCGAGCGCCGCGGCGAGGACGTCGGCAGGAATGCCGTCGATCTTCGTGTCGAGCTGCAACGCCGTCACGTAGTCGGCGGTTCCCGCCACCTTGAAGTCCATGTCGCCGAACGCGTCCTCGGCACCGAGGATGTCGGTGAGGGTCGTGTACTTGCCCTCATGGAAGACGAGCCCCATCGCGATGCCCGCGACCGGCGCAGCGATCGGCACACCGGCGTCCATCAGCGACAGCGTCGAGCCGCACACCGACGCCATCGAGGTTGACCCGTTCGACGCGAGCACCTCGGAGACGAGACGCAAGACGTAGGGGAACGTCTCCATCGGCGGGATCACGGGCAACAGCGCCCGCTCGGCGAGGAGGCCGTGGCCGATCTCGCGGCGCTTCGGACCGCGCATGAATCCGGTCTCGCCGGTGGAGAACGGCGGGAAGTTGTAGTGGTGCATGTAGCGCTTGGAGGTGACCGGCGTGATGCCGTCGATCATCTGATCCATCTTCGCCATGCCGAGTGTCGCCACGTTCAGCACCTGGGTCTCACCACGCTGGAACAGACCAGAGCCGTGCGCCGTGGGCAGCACTCCCACCTCGGCGGAGAGCGGACGGATGTCGCGCGGGCCGCGGCCGTCGATGCGAAGGCCCTCGTCCACGATGCGGGTCCGGACCGTGGCCTTGGTCAGCGAACGGAAGGCCGCCTTCAGTTGCTTGGTCGCAGCGACCTCGTCGTCGCCGGCGAACCGCTCGATCAGGCCCGCCACGACCTCGTCGCGAAGTGCGTTCTCCGCAGCGGTACGTTCCGCCTTGTCCGCGATGCGCTGCGTGTCGCCGACCCGGCTTCCCGCCGCCTCGCTGACCGCCGCGTACTGCTCGGGCGTGTAGTCGATCTGTGGCTCGTAGGACATGAGTGGCTTCTTGCCACCGACCGCCGCAACCAGATCGTTCTGCACCTTGATGGCGGCCTTGATCCACTGCTTGGCGTCCTGCAGGCCCTTCGCGAGCGCAGCCTCGTCGACCTTGGGTGCACCCTCGTCGTAGTACTGGACCGACTTCTCGGTGCCGCCCGCTTCCACCATCATCACGGCGACATCGCCGTCGGGAAGCTCGCGACCAGCGACCACCATCTCGAAGGTCGATTCCTCGCCTTCCTCGAAGGTCGGATGCGCAAGCCACTCGCCGTCGGTGGTGTAGGCGATGCGTACCGCGCCGATCGGTCCGCCGAAGGGGATGCCCGACAGGCTCAGCGCGGCGCTCGCCGCGTTGATGGCGAGCACGTCGTGGGGATTCGACTGGTCCGCTCCCATCACGGTGCCGACGATGTGAACCTCGTTGCGGAACCCATCGGGGAACGACGGGCGGAGCGGCCGGTCGATCAGGCGACAGGTGAGAATCGCCGAATCCGCGGCGCGACCTTCGCGCCGGAAGAACGAACCGGGGATCTTGCCGGCGGCGTAGGTCCGCTCTTCGATGTCGACGGTGAGGGGGAAGAAGTCGATCCCGTCGCGCACGGTCTTTGCCGCTGTTGCGGTGACGAGGATCCGGGTGTCGCCGAGGCCGGCGAGGACCGCCCCGTCCGCGAGGCCGGCGAGCTTGCCGCTCTCGAGGGTCAGGACCTTGTCGGGCGAGTTCGCGATCGAACCCGACACGGAAATGGCATCAGCCATGAACACACTCCTTGACCGTCGCGGTTCTCCCGCGGCGGATCGATTGTCGTGTGCACCGGGCGGCCAGTTCCCAGTTGTCGACCTCCGAGCCCGCGTCAACGGATCCTGGGTTCGGAAACCGGCGACTGACAACCGGTCGATGGTGCAGCACGGACCGGTTTCGGACCTTCCGACCGGCCGACGGCATTGCACGTCACCAGTCAGGCTAGCCGCACCCAGGCAGGGAACGGCGAATGGCGGATCAGCGGCGCAGACCCAACTCCGCGATCAGCGCCCGGTAGCGCTCGACGTCGGTCCGCTTGATGTAGTCGAGGATCCGGCGGCGCTTACCGACGAGCATCAGCAGACCACGTCGGGAGTGGTGGTCCTTCTTGTGGGTCTTGAAGTGCTCGGTGAGATGGTTGATCCGGTCCGTCAGGAGCGCGACCTGCACCTCGGGCGAGCCGGTATCGGTCTCGTGCTTGCGATGCTTGGCGATCGTGTCGCCTTTGGGGGGCAGGTTGGCGGGCGGCCGCGACATGGGGGTCTCCTGTGGTCTGGACCGGGAACACGTTCCCGGGTTGGGCATCGGGCCCAGCCTCCCGACGCGAGGCGCGACCGGGACGCAGGTAGGACCGGCGAGTGTAGCGAGGCTGCTCTCCGAGCGGGAATTCCCCCGCGGAGCACCACGAGTGGCGTCCGACGAACTCAGGCGTCCGCCGGATCGAGGGGCCGTTCCATCTGCCACTGGTACTTGGGGCGCCGATGCCGCCCGACAACCTCGGTACGGCGGCTCTGGGGTGTCAGGGCGAAGACCCGGGCGTCGGGCTCGTAGCACGCGGACTCGATCCGCTCGACCGACGGATCCTGCGCTCGGACCCCCTGGGCCCGGAGGCGCTCACGGCAAGCGTCGCCGAGGCCGTCGTCGAGCAGTTCCCCGACGATCGCCGGGAGCGACTCCGGATCGCGCAGCAGCCATGAGTGGCCGGCGCCATGCACGGTGACCAGCGTGCCGTTGGTACGGGCGACCGCTTCGCGCGCGGTTCGCAGCGGAACGGCGAAGTCGTGGTCGCCGTGGAGCGCGAAGAGCGGCACTCCCCGATCCGCCAGTTCGTTGAGCGCGTAGCGGCTCGAGCGTGACCGCAGAATGGAGATCATCGGCCCCGCGAGGCGCCACGGTCGAGCGATGTGGCCGGCGATGGTGGGCGCCACCAGCCGTGCGAGCTTCGCTGCCTGCCTCGGATTCCGGAAGACCGGCAGCACCCCCATGCTGTCGATGGCGAGCGCGGCACCGATGCCGACCAACAGTGGCGGAGCGAGCCGGAACAGGTAGACCATCTTGTCCCAGGTGTCCCCGACGATGGCATCGATGAGGATGACGGCGATCACCTCGTCGGGACGGTCCGCAGCGAGCTGCGTGATCAGTCGTCCGCCCATCGAGTGCCCGGCCAACACGTAGTGCGTGATGCCGAGCTCATCGATGATCCGTCCGAGCAACTCGCTGTAGTTCACGAGGTTCTGGCCGTCGGAGGGAAGGCCCTGGGTGTTGCCGTGGCCGGCGGTGTCGATCGCGATCACCTTGAAGCCCATCGAGACGAGTCGCGAAAGGCTCTGCGCGTACAGGAACCCCTCGGCGGAGAATCCGTGGACGACCACCAGCGGGATCCCGCGCCCGGCGACCGAGATCCCCACCTTGTGGCCGTCGGAGAGATGGATCTGATGACGGGCGAGGCGTGGCGCTTCGACCTGCTCGGCTTCAACCGGCTCGTCGAGTACCGGGCCGGTGATGGGGTCGACGACGTGACTCATAGGCGCCCTCTCCAGGTCGACGATCGACCTCCTCGTGGCTGCCATGGTGGCCCGCCGTTGGTGCCACGTCGAGGATTCTCCTCGACGATGGCGGAATTACCCACCCCTCCGGGAACTCGCGGCCCGGCCCCGAGGCTTCGCCGGAGCCGTCGATTCGGCGCTAGGGCCCGGCGAGCACGCCTGCGGCGTCGTGACAGTCCTGGCGGAGCTGCGCCGCGAGCGCATCGACCGAATCGAACGTCGCGTCGCCTCGAATCCGGTGTTCGAAGGTCACCCCCACCTGCTGTCCGTAGAGGTCGCCGGACCAGTCGAGGCAATGGACCTCGAGGACCGTCGCTGCCTCGGATCCGTAGAACGTCGGTCGGTGACCGACATAGACGGCAGCGGCGAGGCGGCCGGCGTTCGGGGTGCTGAGGCGGCCTGCGTAGATCCCGTCGGCTGGCATCAGCATCCGGGTGGGGACCGCGATGTTCGCTGTCGGGAACCCGATCTCGCGTCCACGGCGGTCGCCCTCGACAACCGGCCCGCGCATCTCGTGGGGGCGCCCCAGCATGGCATTCGCGGCATCGAGGCGCCCTTCGGTCAGAGCACGCCGAATCGCCGTCGACGAGACCGTGGCGTCGTCGAGCGCGTCGGCGCCGTCGACGCCCACGAGGTGATGACCCAGCACGCGGAAGCCGTGCGTCGCGCCCATCTCGGCAAGCAGCGCGACATCACCGGCGCGGCGATGCCCGAAGTGGAAGTCCTCCCCGACGACGACGAGTCGTGCGCCGAGCGCCCCGACGAGCACCTCCTCGACGAACGCTTCTGCGGGTTCCGCGGCACGGTCCGCGTCGAAGGGGACGACCGCCACCAGATCGACCCCGGTCGACGCCAACAACTCGAGCTTCTGATCCAAGTCGGTGAGCAGGCGCGGCGCGGACTCGGGCCGGACGATCTCGGCGGGATGCCGATCGAAGGTCACCACGCAGCTCGCCACTCCCATCTCGGCGGCCAGACGGCGAAGCTCCCCGAGGATCGCCCGGTGTCCGAGATGAACGCCGTCGTACGCCCCGATGGTCAGGGCGGTCGCTGTGACACCCTCGGGATGGCTGCGGAGGTCACCGATGATTCGCATGGGCGTCGGAAGGCTACTCAGACGGGGCGAGCCGACGCCCCTTGCGCCCCCAGATCACGCGAGGACGACCGACGGCTTGCGCCGCACGCCGTCGCGGTGCGGCTCGTAGACCGCGAGGAGTTTTCCGTCGGGGCCGTGAACGGCCCACGGTCCCGGCCCGCGATCACCGAGGGCTGTCGGATCGAGCACGGCTCCGACCGCCACGCGAGCGGCGAGATCCGCATCGACGGCGACCACCTCGAAGCCTCGCATCGCCTCCTCGATCGGCAGAAGCTCAATCGCCTCGAGCGGACGCGCGTCCGCGAGGGTGAACTCACCGACGGCGCTGCGCCGCAGCGACCCGAGGTGCGCGCCGCCGCCGAGCGCTCGCCCGAGGTCCGCAGCGAGGGTCCGCACGTAGGTGCCCGACGAACAACGGACGGTCGCGGCGAACACCGTGGGATCGTCGGTCGGTGTGACCTCGAAGCAGCTCACGTGCACCGGTCGAGCTTCCCGCTCCACCTCGACGCCGGCTCGCGCCAGTTCATGGAGGCGGCGGCCGTTCACCTTCAGCGCGGACACCATGGGTGGCACCTGCAGGATGTCACCGACGAAACGCGAGGCCGCTTCCTGCACCACGACGGGGTCGAGCGCTCCCATCTCGAAGGTCGCGGTGATGTCGCCCGACGCGTCCAGCGTGGTCGTCTCGGCACCGAAGACGATGGTGGCCTCATACGCCTTGGGCAACAGCTGCAGGAACCGCAGCAGGCGCGTCGCCTTGCCCACCCCGAGCACCAGCACGCCGGTTGCGTCGGGATCGAGGGTGCCGGCGTGGCCCACCTTCCTGGTCCCGAGCAGGCCCCGCGCCTTCGCGACCACATCGTGGGAGGTCCAGCCGGCCGCCTTGTCGATGACGGCGACGCCGTCGGGGGCGGCCGGCGCCGATGAGCGGGCGCGGCCGCTCACTCGTCGGGATTCTCGTCGGGGCGGAGACGACCCGCGAGCAGATCGTCGATCCGCAGCGCGTGGCGGAGGACCTCATCGGGGTGAAAGCTGATCTGGGGGGTTCGCCGCGCACGAATCGCCCCGTTGACCACGCGCTGAATCGGCCAGCGCGCCTCCTCGAGCGCCTCTGCCACCTCGTCGGCACGATGCTCCGATTCGGCGACGAGCGCCGAGTAGAAGACCTTCGCCGTGGCGAGCTCGTTGTCGACTTCGACGGCCGTGACCGTCACCATCTGGAGGCGATCGTCGTCGAGCCGTTCGAGTTCGGTCGCCACGATCTCCCGAACAACCTCGGAGATCCGATCCGTCCGGTGGAATCGCTGGCGGCTCGCTGGTTGTCGTCGGCTCACTGGTTGCTCCGTTCTCCTGCGTGGCGTGCCACCGAGCTCGGGGGATGACGGGCCGGCAACTCAGCCGACGCGCGCCTGACGGCGGGCGTCGTGGGTCGGCCGCAGCAGCTCGACCGGCGGGTTGTCAGCTCCGCGGGATCTCGCGGAGCTCGTAGGTTTCGATGACGTCGCCCTGCTTGAGGTCCTGGAAGTCCGAGAGGCCGATACCGCACTCGTAGCCGGCGGCGACTTCGCGCACGTCGTCTTTGAAGCGGCGCAGTGACTGGATCTCGCCCTTCCAGATGATGGTCCCCTCACGCAGGAAGCGAACCTTGGAGTTCCGCGTGATCTGACCGTTGGTCACGTAGCAACCGGCAATGGCGCCGATGCGCGGCACGCGGAAGATCTCCCGCACCTCCGCGTCGCCCGTGACGACCTCCTCGAACTCGGGAGCGAGCATGCCGACCATCGCCGCCTCGATGTCTTCGAGGAGCTTGTAGATGATCTCGTAGGTGCGGATCTCCACACCTTCGTCCTGCGCGAGCTCCCGCACGTTTCGACCCGGGCGCACGTTGAACCCGATGAGGGTCGCCCCTGCCGTCGCGGCGAGCTGGATGTCGCTCTCGCTGATCCCGCCCACACCCCGCAGCACGAAGCCGATCTTGACCTCGGGGCGTTCGAGTTTGCGCAGGGCGTCGGTGACCGCCTCGAGCGAACCCTGCACGTCGGCCTTCACGATGAGGTTCAGCGATGCCTGCTCGCCCTTTTGGATCTGCTCGAAGATGTCCTCGAGACGTGCCCCGCCGGACATGACCGAGGCGTCGCGAGCGCGTGAGGCGTCGCGGTGGATCCGTTCGCGGGTCTCGGCGACCGAACGCGCCTTCTTCTCGTCGGGGGCGATCACGAACATGTCGCCGGCCCCCGGGACGTCGTCGAGGCCGAGCACGGCGACCGGCATCGACGGGCCAGCCTCTTTGACCTGGTTGCCGTGGTCGTCGATCAGCGCTCGCACCCGACCCCACGCCGGTCCGGCAACGATCGGGTCGCCGACGCGCAGCGTGCCCCGCTGGACCAGGATCGTTGCGACCGGGCCCCGGCCAACGTCGAGGTGTGCCTCGAGGACGACGCCGGTGGAACGACCGTCGGGATTCGCCCGAAGATCCTCGAGCTCCGCGACGACGAGGACGTTGTCGAGCAGTTCGTCGATGCCGATCTCCTGCAATGCGGAGATCTCACAGACGATGGTGTCACCGCCCCACGCCTCGGGAACGAGGCCGTGCTCGGCGAGCTGCTGCATCACACGGTTCGGATCGGCGTTCTCGCGATCGATCTTGTTGATCGCAACGACGATCGGCACCTCCGCCGCCCGGGCGTGTTGGATCGCTTCGAGCGTTTGGGGCATCACTCCGTCGTCGGCGGCCACGACCAGGATGACGATGTCGGTCGCGTCCGCGCCACGGGCGCGCATCGCGGTGAACGCCTCGTGGCCGGGCGTGTCGATGAAGGTGATGAGCTTGCCGTTCTTGACCGCCTGGTAGGCGCCGATGTGCTGGGTGATGCCACCGGCCTCGCCAGCGACGACGTTCGCATTCCGAATACGGTCGAGGAGCTTCGTCTTTCCGTGGTCGACGTGACCCATCACCGTGACCACCGGCGGACGCGGCGGCAGGTCGGCGTGCTCGACGTCTTCGTCGTCGGGGATCTCGAGGACGCGCTGAAGCTCGACCTCCTGTTCCTGGCCGGGATCGACGAGCTCGATCTCGGCGCCGATCTCATCGGCGAACAGTTCGATCATGTCGTCGCTCAGCGACTGGGTCGCGGTGACCATCTCGCCGTTCTGGAGCAGGAAGCGGACGACGTCCGCTGCGGTGCGGTTCAGCTTCGGACCGATGACCTGGGGGGTCGAGCCGCGTTCGAGCAGCACGACACCCTCGGGCACCGCAGCGTCGCGGGGCGTGTAGGACGGCAGGTCCATCGGCTGCAGCTCTTCACGGTTGCGACGCCGACGACCCTTGCGACGAGGTGGTCGCGGCCCGCCGCCCGGTCGACCACGACCGGCTGGTCCGCCACCCGGTCCACCGCCACCAGGAGGACCACCGAAGGGACGGCCCCCAGGGCCGCCGCCGGGACCAGCGGGGCGTGGCCCGCTGCGATAGCCGCCTGGCGCGCCACCGGGACGAGCGCCCCGTGCGGGAGCGGGACCCCGACCACCCGCACCGGGCGGCGGCGGGATCGGGCGACCCGAGCGTGACAATGGGGGGCCGGGCGGCGGCGGGATCGGCCGGCCACTCGCCGACAGGGGAGCCGACTGCGGCGGACGAGGAGCACCCGGGGGAACCGGGCCTCGCGCCGCTGGGCGCGGTACATCGGTGGGTCCCACTGGCGGAGCGGCGGGACGACGAGGCGGCTCGGCCGGGCCTTCGCCCGCCGGCCGCGTCGGTCGCGGGCGCTCGGTTGCTCGACTCGAGATCACCCGACCGGACATCGGGGGCGCAGCGGCCCGCGGGGGCGCAGGTTCGTCGGGTGTCGTCGACTCCGCCGGCGTCGTCGCTGCGGGTGCATCCGGCTCGGCCGCGGTGGCCGCAGCGGGCGTCTCGGCAGCAGGAGTCTCCGAGGCGGTGGGTTCCGTCGGCGTCGCCGTCGCCGCCGGCGTCGAGTCGCCCGCATCGTCCGCGCTGGGCGCGGGTGAGTCCTTCTTGGCTGCCGCCTTCTTCGCCGCGGCCTTCTTCGTTGCCTTCGGCGGCTCCTCCGGCTGCTGGTCGCGGATCAGCCCCTCGCGCTCGGCCTTGCGACGGACGCGGTCGGCCTGAGCATCGATGATGCTCGACGAGTGGGTCTTGACGCCGATGCCCAACGACAGGGCGAGGTCAAGACATTCCTTGTTCGTGAGTCCGAGCTCCTTGGCGAGCTCATGGACGCGCAGTTTCGGTGCCAAAGTGTGGGTGGTTTGCCTTCTCGTCGGGGGGCACACGCCGGGTGGACCCGGACATGGCCATTGCGGTGCCACTCGACACCGGGGCTCTATCCTCGCGCACCGCTCGCCTTCTCGACGAACGCCTTGCGCAACTCGTCGATCGCGCTCGGCGTGATCTCACGACGCAGGGCCCTCGAAAACCCGCCTCGTCGCCGTGCGACGTCGAGGCAGGCGGGATCCTCACACAGCCAGGCGCCTCGCCCTGGA
This sequence comes from Actinomycetes bacterium, assembly GCA_029782335.1. Lineage (GTDB taxonomy): Bacteria > Actinomycetota > Acidimicrobiia > Acidimicrobiales > Microtrichaceae > JADLFH01. Next base: position 17,556 of record JAKOVA010000200.1, read on the forward strand.
AGGGAGCGTCCCACGAGGAGACGACCGCCCTGGACGGTCACCCGGACCAGTTCGGTGACCTCGCGTCGGGTGCGGCACCCGATGCAGGTGCGTTCGGGGCCTATGCGCCGCCCCCTTCGTCGGCCGGTGCGGGGATCTCGTCGGTCGTGACGTCGTCGTAGCTGGCGGCGATGTCAGCGGGATCACCGGGATGCCGCTCGCCCGAAGAATCCTCCGGAGCCTCCGGTTCGTCGACGATGTCATCGGTGCCTTCGACTTCGGTGGAACTCGGGCCGCCTTGGCTCCACTCTGCAGCGCTGACCGCTGGGCCGCCGTCGGCCGGCTGCCACATTTGCTCGCCGCTCTCGGGGTCGGTCACCCACTCCCCCTCTGCCCAGTCGGCAGCCGTCGCGTTGGCGGCCTCCTCGGCCATCTGGGTCTCCGAGACGATGTCGACACGAAGGCCGACGAGACGATGCGCGAGCCGGGCGTTCTGGCCTTCTTTCCCGATGGCCAGCGAGAGCTGGTAGTCGGGGACGATCACCCGGGCGGTTCCGGTGTCGTAGTCGATTTGGACTTCGGTCACCTTCGCGGGGGCGAGCGCCTTCATCACGAACTCCTCGATCTCGTCCACGAAGGGGACGATGTCGATCTTCTCGCCGTTGAGCTCGTTGACGACCATTCGGACACGGCCACCTCGAGCGCCGACGCAGGCACCGACCGGATCGACGTTGGGGTCGTTGGACCACACAGCGATCTTCGTGCGCTGCCCTGGTTCCCGTGCACATGCGCGGATCTCGACGATCCCGTCGGCGATCTCGGGGACCTCCAACTCGAAGAGCCGACGGATGAGGCCCGGATGGGTGCGCGACACCACGATCTGGGGGCCCTTCGCAGTACGTCGAACCTCGACGATGTACGCCTTGACCCGTCGCCCGGGTTCGGCCCGTTCGTACTGAACCTGTTCGGACTGGGGCAGCAGAGCCTCAACGCGGCCGAGATCGAGCAGCGTGTAGCGGGCGTCGGACTGCTGGATGATGCCCGTCACGATGTCGCCTTCGCGCCCGGCGTACTCCTCGTACTTGAGCTCGCGTTCGGCCTCGCGGATCTTTTGGGTCATCACCTGCTTGAAGGCCTGCGCCGCGATCCGGCCGAAGTTCGGCGGCGTGACGTCGTACTCGTCGCCGATGGGGTTGTAGTCCTCGTCGGTGTCCTGGTTCATCACCCGGAACTCACCCGTCTCGGGAGACAGCACGACCCACGCACCGCGCACGGCGTCGGGCATCTTCTCGTATGCCGACTGCATCGCGTCCGCGAGCACCGTCAGCAACGTCTCCACAGAGATCCCGCGGTCCGCAGCGAGGGCTTGCAGGGCATCCATCATTTCGGCGTTCACGTCTCTGCCTCCTTGGTCCGGCTCGCGGCCGACGGAGTTGTCGACCGCTTGGGGCCACCGGGCTTCGGCGCCGGGCCCCACTCGAATACGGTGCGCGCCCGCTCGACCTCGTCAAAGGCCACACGCTGTTCGGTCCCATCCGCCGTCACCAGGGTCGCCGAGTCGTCGTCGACTGAAGCAACAACGCCCTCGAGACGACGGTCCCCTTCCGTCGTGGCGTTGAGCTTGACCCGAACCCGCTCGTCGAGCGCTCCACGCCAATGCTCCGCCGTCCGCAGCGTCCGCTCGAGGCCAGGGCTCGTGACCTCGAGCGTGAAACGGCCGGGGATTGGATCTGCGACGTCCAACGCCCGTGAGATCGCTCGATTCGCCTCGGCGAGCCGGTCGACGTCGATGCCGCCCGGGAGGTCCAGGGTGACCCGCAGCACCCCGCCTTGAAAATCGAGGTCGTAGAGGATCAGGTCGGCATCGAGCGCGTCGGTGACGACATCTCGCACTCGCTCGCTGAGTGCCATCTCGTCACCTCCTCGGGTCCGGGTCGCGGTTGGGGAATCTTCGTTCCGATCGACCGGACACGGTGACGGCGCAGAGAAAAGGCGTGGGCACAGCCCACGCCACTCCAGCCGTCCGGCAGCCGAATCGTCGGATCACGGATCATACCGGAGTCGGCCCCGGCAGGTCAGGACACGCGTGCCAGAGGGGCGACGCTCAATACGAGCGGCCGATGATCGCCACGAGATCTTCGTCGTGCTCGTCGGTGGGTACGCCGCCGTCCGCCGTCTGAAGGCAGCGGACGGTGAGGGCCGCCTCCGCGAGTTCGTCCTCGCCGGACTCGCCGACCGCACGGAACGGCATCCGAGCGAAGCCCGTCGCCGCCGCCTCGCGTGCGTCGGCCACCGAGGAAACATCTGCCGTGGCGCCGCGCAGACGGGCTGCGGCATCCTCGAAGAGCGCCGTTTGGATCTCGGCGAGCAGCCCTGCGACGCGCGCCGGCAACTCGGCGAGAGGAAGCACCGACTTTCCGGACTGGTCGCGACGCACGACCGTTGCATCGCCGGCCTCGAGGTCCCGCGGGCCCAACTCGATGCGGACCGGGACGCCCTTCAACTCCCAATCGGTCGCTCGACGCCCGAACGCCTTGGAAACATCGGCATCGAGACGCACCCGTACGCCGGAGCCCGCGAGTTGCGCGACCAGGTCGCGCGCCGCGGCGGAAACGGTGCCGGCGTCGTCGTCACGAACGACGAGCACCACGACCTGGGTTCCCGCGACCCGGGGCGGCACGCGAAGGCCAGCGTCGTCGCCGTGACACATGATCATCCCGCCCATCATGCGGGTGGACACACCCCACGAGGTCGTCCAGCAGAGCTGCCGAGCGCCGGTCTCGTCGAGGAACCCGATGTCGAACGCGCGGGCGAAGTTCTGACCCAACTCGTGGCTGGTGCCCATCTGCAACGCCTTGCCGTCGCGCATCATCGCCTCGCACGCGAAGGTGTTGATCGCTCCGGCGAAACGCTCGCGACGGGTCTTGATCCCTCGCAGCACCGGGACGGCGAGCTCGCCTTCCATGAAATCTGCGTACACGTCGTCGAGGATGGAGCGGGCGTAGCGGTGGGCGTCCTGTTGGGAGGCGTGCGCCGTGTGGCCCTCCTGCCACAGAAACTCGGAGGTCCGCAGGAAGATCCGCGTGCGCATCTCCCAACGGACCACGTTCGCCCATTGGTTCAGCCGCAGCGGCAGGTCCCGATAGCTCTGGACCCATTTCGCCATGAACTCCCCGATGACCGTCTCGGAGGTGGGCCGAATGACGACCGGTTCCTCGAGTTCCTTGCCGCCGGCGACGGTGACCACCGCGAGTTCGGGGCTGAATCCCTCCACGTGGTCCGCCTCACGGGTGAGGTACGACTCGGGGATGAACAACGGAAAGTAGGCGTTCTCGGCACCCGCCGCCTTGATCCGGGCATCGACCTCGGCCTGCATCCGCTCCCAGATCGCGTAGGCGTAGGGCCGGATGACCATCGTCCCGCGCACCGGTCCGTTGTCGGCCAACTCGGCCTTGGTGATGACGTCCTGATACCAGCGTGGAAAATCCGTCGCCTGGGGAGTGAGCACGGGCGCTTGAGCCATGGGCGGCGATCCTAGAGCCGCCCGAGCGGGACCGATTCGTGAGGAGCTGGCTCTAGGGTGGACGTGACAGACCCCGCGAGGAGGTCGGTCATGGCCCGCATCACCATGCCGCAACTCGGCGAAACGGTCACCGAGGGCACCGTCACGCGCTGGCTCAAACGCCCCGGCGAGATGGTCGAGGTGGACGAGCCGCTCCTCGAGGTCTCCACCGACAAGGTCGACACGGAGATTCCCGCCGCCCACGCCGGCGTCCTCAGACGACTCCTGGTCGCTGAAGGCGAAACCGTTCCGATCGGGACACCGCTCGCGGTGATCGGCGATGCGGACGAACGCCCGTCCGCCGCGGAGCCACGACCACTCGACGCGCACGCGGATCGCCGTCGGGCGATTCGACCTTCGATGGAAGGCGGCCTCGGTTCCACCCAGCAACCCGTGATCGTTCCGGAACGAGTCGCACGGCGCGCACGAGGCGCGGCCCGCCCCGACGTCTCGGCGACGCCCCCAGCCCGTGAACCGATTCCCCCGCTCGAGCCCACCGAGGTCGCGGCACGGATTCCCTTCTCGTCGATCCGTCGCCGCACCGCCGCGCACCTGTCCGCCTCGCTCCGAGCGACCGCGCCGGCGATGGTGGGCATCGAGGCCGACTACACCGCCGTCGACACCGCACGGGCCGCCGTCTCGCATCAGTGGCAGAGCCGCCACGGCCGCTCGCTCACACGACTCCCCTTCACCGCTCGAGCGGTGTGTGACGCGCTCGCGGAGTTCCCGAATCTCAACGCGTGGGTCGACGGTGACGTCGTGGTCGTGCACCGCTTCGTGCATCTCGGGATCGCCGTCGACCTCGACTACGAGGGTCTCGTCGTTCCGGTGGTTCGCCACGCCGAGGAGATGCGCCTCGAGACGATCGCGGAGGCGATGCACCGGGTTGCTGATGCCGCGCGCCGCAACGACGTCGACACCCACGACCTGAGCGGCGCCACGTTCACGATCACGAATGCGGGGGGCTACGGCACTGCCATGAGCGTTCCGATCGTCAGCCGCCCCCAGGTGGCGATCCTGTCGACCGATGGCGTTGCCATGCGACCGGTCGCGGTTCCCTCCGGCGGTGGCTACGGCGTCGCGGTGCGTCCCGTCGGCAATCTCTCGCTGTCGTTCGACCATCGGGCACTCGACGGCGCGTACGCGGCGGCGTTTCTCCGACACGTCCGAGCGCGACTCGCCGAGTCCGACTGGATCACCGAAGTGGCATCGATCGGCCATCGGGCGACCCCCGCAGCGGAGGCGTCGACGTGATCGCCCCGGAGATGGGTTCCCACCAGTCGGTCGTCCTGGCGGACCTGCTCGCCGACCTCCGCCTCGCCGCCCTCTCGCGAGCCCTCGACGACAAGGAGATCGCGCTCCAGAAGCAGAACCGGGCGTTCTTCCAGATCTCCGGCGCGGGCCACGAGGCACTCTGTCTCGGCCTCGCGCGCTCCCTCCGGGCCGGCCACGACTGGTTCTTCCCCTACTACCGCGACCGCTCCCTCGCTCTGGGCCTCGGCGTCTCACCCGAGGATCTGCTCCGCCAGGCGGTCGGTGCCGCCGCCGATCCGTCCTCCGGTGGGCGTCAGATGCCGAGCCACTTCGGAGATCGAGCGCGTCACATCGTCTCGCAAACCTCGGCGACGGGAAGTCAGATGCTGCCCGCCGTCGGCTGCGCAGAGGCGGGCCGTTACCTCCTCGCCCACCCGGCGATCGGTTCGCCTGCGACCGCCCGGCCCGACGAGATCACCTATGTGTCGATCGGAGACGGGGCGACCTCCCAGGGCGAGTTCTGGGAGGCGCTCAACACGGCGGCCAACGCCGCGTTGCCGCTCCTGATCGTCGTCGCCGACAACGGCTGGGCCATCTCGGTGCCCGCCTCCCAACACCAACCGGCTCCCATCTCGCGTCTCGCCTCCGGGTTCGACGGCATCGAGATCGTGACCGTCGACGGCACCGACTACGCGGCGGTCCGGGATGCCGCTCAGCGCTTCTGTGGGCGACTGCGCCACGGCGGCGGGCCGGTGCTGCTCCACGCCTCGGTCACCCGGCCCTACTCCCACTCATCTGCGGACACCCAGGCCAAATACCGCACCGCAGCAGACCTGGCACACGAAGCCGAGCGCGACCCTCTCCGACGGATGGCGGCGTTGGCGGTCAACTCAGGGCTGCTCACCGAAGACGACGTCGCGGACCTCCTCAACGACGCCCGGCGACGCGTCGATGCGGCGGCCACCAGCGTGCTCGCAGAGCCGGCACCCTCCCCGACGAGCGCCACCGATCACGTCGTGTCGATCCCGGCGTGGCCGGCACCGAGCGCCGATCCGCCCGCCGCCGACGATGCTCCGCCCCTCACCATGGCCGACGCGATCGGGCGCTGCCTCGCCGAGGTGATGGCTGCCGACGAACGCATCCGGGTCTTCGGCGAGGACGTCGCCGACGCCCCCGAGGAGTCACTCGGCGAACTCGAAGGCAAGGGCGGCGTCTTTGGCATCACCGCGGGGTTGCAGCGCCGCTTCGGCTCGGATCGCTGCTTCAACACCCCCCTCGCCGAGGCGAACATCGTCGGCCGCGCGGTGGGGCAGGCGATCCGAGGACTCAAGCCCGTCCCCGAGGTTCAGTTCTTCGACTACATCTGGACCGCAATGCAACAGATCCGCACCGAGGCGGCAACGCTGCGGTGGCGCTCGCACGGCTCGTACTCGGCGCCGCTGGTGCTTCGGGTGCCGATCGGGGGCTACCTGGCGGGTGGCGCGATCTGGCACAGCCAGTCCGGCGAGTCGATCTTCGCTCACACCCCCGGACTCCTCGTCGCGATGCCCTCCACCGCGGCGGACGCGGTTGGCCTGCTACGCGCCGCGCTCCGATGCGACGACCCGGTCTTGTTCCTCGAACACAAGCACCTCTACCGGCAACCCGCGTGCCGGAGCCCCTATCCCCCACCAGAGTGGCTCGTTCCGTTCGGAACGGCGGCGACCCGGCGTCGCGGCGACGACGTCACTGTCGTCACCTGGGGGGCGACGGTGACCAAGACCCTGGAGGCGGCCACGACCGCTGCGTCCGAAGCGGGTGTGGAAGCGGACGTCATCGACCTGCGAACCCTCATCCCTTGGGACCGCCAAGCCGTCGCCGACTCCCTCGGCCGCACGGGACGGTTGTTGATCGTCCACGAAGATGTCCGGACCTGTGGCTTCGGGGCCGAGGTCGCGGCCTGGGTCGCCGACGAATGCTTCGACCTGCTCGACGCTCCCGTGCGGCGGGTCGCGGCGTTGGACACGTTCGTTGGTTACGCCCCCAGCCTCGAGGACATGATCCTGCCCCAGAGCACCGATATCGCCGACGCGCTGATCGCGCTGTGCGAGCGGTAGCGGTCAGATCCGCCGGATCACGTCGATGCGCTGGCCGGCGTTGTTCGCGTCGAGGCCCTGCTCGTCCAACAGCGCGGCACGGTCCGCTTCCGCCGCCGCCTTGGCTGCGGTGAGGTCGGCACGTTCGAGTGCCCGCTCGACACCGTGCTCGACGATGAACTCGGCCCATTCGACGAGGGCGCTCACCATCTCTTCCTCGGGGACGACCGCAACATTGGTGCCGCGGACGAACAGGTGCCCGCGTCGCGTCCCCGCAGCGATGCCGAGATCTGCGTCACGCGCCTCGCCAGGGCCGTTCACGACGCAGCCCATCACCGCGATCTGCAGCGGGATCTCCCGTTCGCCGAACGCCTCCTGCGCCGCCTTCGCGACCGCGATCACGTCGATCTCGGCGCGTCCGCAACTCGGGCACGCGATGAGATCGACCGACTTGCGTTCGCGGAGGCCGAGCGCTTCGAGGAGCTGCCGGCCGGCGCGAGCCTCTTCCACGGGATCCGCGGTCAGCGAATAGCGGATCGTGTCGCCGATGCCCTCCGCGAGGAGCGTCGCAATGCCCGCCGTTGCCTTGAGGAGGCCTCCGGGCAGCGGCCCGGCTTCGGTCACGCCGAGATGCAGCGGATGATCCGTGACATCCGCCAACTGGCGGTACGCCTCGATCATGAGCGGCACGTTCGACGCCTTCACGGAGATCTTCACGTCGTCGAAGCCGACCTCCTCGAAGTACGCGAGCTCGATCATGGCGGACTCGACCATGGCTTCGGGCGTGACCCGACCGCCGTACTTCTCGTAGAGGCGCTCATCGAGGGATCCGCCATTGACGCCGATACGAATCGGCACGCCGCGGTCTCGGCACTCCGACGCCACCAGCTTGATGTGGTCGGGCTTGCGGATGTTCCCGGGGTTGAGCCGAAGACAGTGGACACCTGCCTCGAGGGCGGCGAGCGCCATCCGGTACTGGTGGTGGATGTCGGCGACGATCGGCAGGGGCGAGCGTGGCACGATCTGTGCGAGGCCCTCCGCCGCGTCGAGGTCGTTGCAGGTACATCGCACGATGTCGCAGCCCGCAGCGGCCAGCGCGTAGATCTGTGCCAAGGTCCCGTCGACATCGGAGGTCTTCGTGGTCGTCATCGACTGGACGGTGACCGGTGCTCCGCCGCCGACAGGGACACGGCCGACCATCACCTGTCGGGTCGGTCGACGGGGCAGGATCGTTGTTGCTTCCATGACAGCTCAGAGTTGGATCGGCCGGACGATGTCGCTGTAGCCCGCGAGCGCGCCGACCAACACCATGACGATCACCACGACGTAGGCGACCGGCAGGAGCTTCGCGGCGTCGACCAGATACCGCCGGCGATCCCGGCGGAACAGTTCGCGGATCCGTTCGTAGCAGGCGACGGCGACGTGACCGCCGTCGAAGGGCGGCAGGGGAATCAGGTTGATCACCCCGATCACGATGTTGACCCCGGCCATGAAGGCGAGGAACGAGCGCAAGTCGGTCAGCTGGTTGCCGATTCCGACGATGCCGATGATCGACACCGGGCGTTCCATGCTCGCCCGGCTGGCGGCCTGGGCTGCGGAGCGGCTCGCCGGGGTTGGCCGGGCATCAACGGCATCGGTCTGGGGCTGGACCGTCTCGCGGGCGAAGTTCGCGAGGTTGACGGGATTGAAGACCTTGCCGATGCCGACGACGGTCATACCCATCGTCGTGCCAACCGTGCGCACCGTCGAGCCTGCTGCGCCGAGCACACCGACCGGCTCGGTCTCGATCTCCTGGCCGACCCCGAGGAACCCGACGGGGCTGACGGCGCCAACCGCGCTGCCGAGATCGACCGATGTCGTCGCCGATTCGCCGTGACGGACGTAGTCGACTCGGACCACGCCGTCCTTCGAGGCGCGCGCCGCGTCGGCGAGGCGATCCAGGCCGCTGATCTGCACCCCGTTGAGCGAAACGATCCGATCGCCGTCTCGAAGCCCGGCCTGGTACGCGAGGTTCGGAGTGCGTGCGTCACCGACCGAGTTGATCCGCACCTCGCCCTCGGACGCCCCAAAGGTGAGATCTTCACCGACCGTGCCGATGATCGCCGCCTTGGCGCCCAACCTCGTCGTCAGCGTGATCGAGCGGCCGTCTCGCTCCACGGTCAACGGCACCGACTCGTCGGGGTGTCGGCGGACCTCACGGGACATCTCCTCGAAGGTCGAGACCTTCACGCCATCGACCGAGGTGATCCGGTCACCCTTGCGGACCCCTGCGAGTTGCGCGGCGCTCCCCGGTGTTGTCTCTGACACCGCCCACGTCGTCGCGTCGTGCCGACCGTAGAAGGCGAGCGCCGAGAAGGTCAGCAGGATCGCGAGAACGAAGTGCATCGCGGAGCCGGCGACGGCGACGCCGAGCCGATCCAAGAAGCTCGCCTGACGGTACGTTCGATCCTCATCACCGGGGTCGACCTCGTCGATGTTGTTCATCCCGATGATGCGCACGTACGCGCCTGCCGGAATCGCCTTGACCCCGTACTCGACCTCGCCGCGGCGGAACGACCAGATCCGCGGGCCGAACCCGATGAAGAACTCGGTCACCTTCATCCCGGCGCGTCGAGCCATCACGAAGTGACCCAACTCGTGCAGGAAGATCATCAACACGACGGCGAGAATGATCACGAGCAGGCGCCATCCCTGCCACACGCCTACCGCCGCGAGGGCGGCGAGCAGGATCACGAGACGGAGGGGGCTGACCCCCGGCTCTTCGGCCGGCGTGGGCTCAGGCGCCGCGACCGTTTCAACGACCAGGTCACTCATGCCGCGAGCAACTCCCGTGCGACACGCCGGCCTGCGGCGTCTGCTTCGAGTACCGCCTCGACCGAATCGGCGGGTGTCTCGTCCCAACGGTCGAGCGTCGCCTCGTTCAGCTCCGCGATGCGATGCCAGGGAATCGCTCCGTCGAGGAACGCCGCCACGTTCACCTCGTTCGCGGCCGACAGCCAGGCGGGAGCAGTCTGGCCGCACCGCCCCGCTGCGATCGCCAGATCGAGGCATCGGAATGCGGCCCGATCCGGTGGTTCAAAGTCAAGCTGCATTGCGGTCGTCCAGTTGAGGGTGCCGAACGGCACGTCGAGGCGGGCGGGATACGCGAGGGCGTAACCGATCGGGAGGCGCATGTCCGGATGGGAAAGCTGCGCGATCGTCGCCCCGTCGCGGAAGGTGACCATGGAATGCACGATCGACTGTGGATGCACCGTGACCGCGATGTCGTCGTAGTCGATGCCGAACAGCTCATGGGCTTCGATCACCTCGAGGCCCTTGTTCATCAACGTCGAGCTGTCGACCGTGATCTTGGGGCCCATCGACCAGGTGGGGTGTGCCAGCGCGTCGCTCACCGTCACCGACGCCAACTCGTCGCGGCTCCGGCCGCGGAACGGGCCTCCGCTCGCCGTGAGCACCAACTCGGCCACCTCGCGGCTCGGCACCCCGGCGCGGAGGCACTGATGCAACGCGCAGTGCTCGCTGTCGACGGGGATCAACTCGGCACCGGGGGTCGAGCGGAACGGCGCGACCACCGGTCCCGCCGCAATCAGCGACTCCTTGTTTGCAAGCGCGAGGCGGCGTCCCGACTCGAGCGCAGCGATGGTCACGCCGAGCCCCGCGAAGCCGACCACCCCGTTGACGACGATCTCGGCCTCACGCGCCACCGCAGCAAGCGCATCGGGGCCGACTTCGAGGCGCATGCCCGCGGGGAGCAGTTCTTTGAGTTCCGACGCGCGAGCCGTGTCGGCAATGGCGACGACCTCGGGTGTGAACTCGGCCGCTTGGGCTGCGAGCAGCTCAACGCTGGAATTGGCGCCGAGCGCCACGACCTCGAAGGCGTCGGGGCGTTCCGAGACGATCTCCAGGGTCTGACGGCCGATCGACCCCGTCGATCCCAGCACCGCAACCCGAGTCGCCACGGCGGCAGGATACCGTCCGAATCGAGACGATCCCCCGCACCCCGGCGACGTGTGACCCCTAAAAAGGGCTCACCTCCAGGAGATGTGCCATGACCCAGGCCATCGGGAGAACGAAGAGGAACCCGTCGAAGCGGTCGAGCACTCCGCCATGGCCCGGCAGCAGGTTGCCCATGTCCTTGACCTTGAGATCGCGCTTGATCATCGATTCGCACAGGTCGCCCGCCGGCGCGGCGATCGCACAGAACAGGCAGAACGGGAACGCCCGAGCGAACTCAGTGCCGATCGGGTGAACACCTCCCCCCAGGAACATGAGGATCAGGAAGGGGATGAACAGCGCCGCCGCGAACCCGCCGAAAAGCCCCTCGAAGGTCTTATTGGGGCTGGTGGGAGACAGTGCGGAATGACCGAAGATCCGCCCGATCGCGTACGCCCCGACGTCGTAGCAGACCGTGACGAGCACCGCGGCCCACAGCACGCCGATACCGGGGTTGGACTTGAGGTCACCGGCGCGCTCCGCTGCACGGCCGACCCCGAGCAGCAACGAAGCGAAGGAACCCAGACCGCCGATCCACCCGACCGCGAGCAACGTGACGCCGAGGTTGCCGACCGCACCGGGTGCCTTCTCCACCCAGAAGAACCACAACATCGATGCGATCACCGTCAGCAGGATGACGATCGGATACCCGTAGACCGGGTCGAACACCGGCGCGATCGCGAACGACGCGACCGCCACCATGCCGAGAAAGCTCGCCGGCTTGTAGCCGGCGGCCGTCAGCGTCGTCAGGAGTTCCTTCACGCACAGGGTGAGGATCACCGCGATCAGCACCGCCGTGGGGATCGCCCCGAACGAGAAGCAGATCGCGCCGATTGCGAGCAGGGCCACCCCGACGCCGATCGCAGCCGGCAGGTCGCGGCCCGCTCCCCGCGAGCCCGTGGGTGGCTCATCGGTCCCGCGGCCACGAGGGTTCGGCCGACGAACGGCGGTCCGGGCGGCTGCCCGACGTGTGGAGGGAATCAGCGGCGCTTCGTCCCCGTAGCCGCTCGTCACAGCGTCGAAGTCGTCATCAAAGAAGTCGGTACCACCACCGGGGTGCTCATCGAGTGCGCCGAGCCGGGGGCCGCTATCGACCAGATCGCTGAAGTCGTCGTCGAGGTCGCTGGGTTCGTCACGCCAGCGCGGGCCCGACAGACCGCTCCAGCTCTCGGCCTGGTCGTCGCCCTCCGCGATCACGACGTGGGGAACTTGCCCGGTCGGCGGATCGGAATAGTGCGGGAGCTCGAACGATTCGAGGTCCGCGGTCTCAGCTCGCTCGCCGGCGTCGTCCGCTTCGTCAGCAGGCGGCGGCTCGTCTGCACGAACGATCGGAACCGCACCGAACGACGACGGGTCGCGGGACGTGATCGAGCTCGGGAACCGCAGCACCGGCCGATCATCGTCGGCGTCCGAGTCGGCGTCGTCGCCGTGATCGGAGGATTCGGCCCGGCCGCGTCCGCGACGGGCGGCGACTTCCGACGCCTCATGGGCGCCGATGATCCGCACGCCCTCCGTGCGAGGGAGCTCTGGTTCGACCGGCTGGTCGTCGTCCTCGTGATCCATCGGCGTCAGCCTTCCATCAGCTCGGTGGTCTTGGTTTCGAGGGCCGCCTCGATCTCTGCCTCATACCGCTTCGTGAGCTTGTCCAGCTCCGCCTCGGCACGGTGCAGTTCGTCCTCGCCGATGTCACCGTCTTTCTCGAGTCCCTCGAGGTCTTTGCGGGAATCGCGACGGGCGCTGCGGATCGCGTTGCGGCCGTCCTCCGCCTTCTGGCGAACCATTCGCACGAACTCCTTCCGGCGATCCTCGGTCAACGGCGGGAAGGACAGACGAATCGCGGCTCCGTCGTTGGAGGGGTTCAAACCGAGGTTCGCGTCACGAATCGACTTCTCGATGGCCGACATCGCGCCCTTGTCGAACGGAGAGATGACCAGCATCCGTGCCTCGGGCACGGAGAAGCTCGCCATCTGCTGCAGCGGAACCACCGCCCCGTAGTACTCCACCGGCAGCTTCTCGACGAGGCCGGGGTTGGCCCGACCGCTTCGCACACCGGCGAACTCCTGACGCGTGTGGGCAACGGCCTTCGCCATCCGCTCTTCGGCCTCCAGACGCACCGCCTCGATCAGCTCGTCGGTCATGGCTGGTTCCGTGCCTCCGTGGTCCGTGTTCCGTGGATCGGTCGATGCTGCCACAGTCGGGCGTCCCGAGCGCGCCACATGGGCCGCGATCGAGCTCGGCCCTCAGGAGACCGTGGTACCGATCGCCTCTCCGGCCAGAAGCCGCGGAATCAGCCCGTCGCCGAGAATGTCGAACACCACGATCGGAATGCGGTTGTCCATGCACAGCGTGATCGCAGTGGAGTCCATCACCTTCAGGCCCCGGTTGAGCACCTCGATGTAGCTGACTTCGGTCAACAACTCGGCGTCGGGGTTGGTCCGCGGGTCGTCGGTGTAGACGCCGTCGGTGCCGTTCTTTCCCATGAGGATCGCGCCGGCGTCGATCTCCACCGCACGTAGTGCAGCAGTGGTGTCGGTGGTGAAGAAGGGGTTGCCGGTGCCGCCGGCGAAGATGACCACCCGACCCTTTTCGAGGTGACGGATCGCCCGCCGGCGGATATACGGCTCCGCCACCTGGCTCATGTGGATCGCCGACTGCACCCGAGTCGGTTGGCCCAATCGCTCCAAGGTCTCCTGGAGCGCCAGCGCGTTGATCACCGTGGCGAGCATTCCCATGTAGTCCGCTTGCGCGCGGTCCATGCCCGCACCAGCGCCGGTCATCCCGCGCCAGATATTGCCGCCACCCACGACGACGGCCACGTCGACGTCGAAGCGTTCCTTGAGGTCAATCACCGCCTGGGCGAGCCGGGCGACGATCTCGCCGTCGATTCCGTGGCCTTCACTTCCGGCGAACGCTTCGCCGGAGAGCTTCAGCAGGATCCGCGACCACCGAGGAGTCACCCTGGCCGCCACGGTGCTCAACCGCCGATGACGGCCTGGGCGAAACGGACGATGGTGGCGTTGCCGATGCGCTGCTGCACCGTCTCCTTGTCGCCGAACATGCCCTGGTCGGGCAGCACACGCTCGCCGTACCACGACGCCATACGACCCTCGACGATCTTGGGAATCGCCTGCTCCGGCTTCCCTTCCTTGCGGGTGAGTTCTTCGAAGCCCTCCCGCGCCTTGGCAGCGAGATCGGCATCGACCTCATCCTTGCTGAGGGCGGTGGGCTTTGCGAAGGCGATGTGCAGCGCCACCTCATGAGTCGTCGCAGCGTCGGCGCCGGCGATCTCGACGAGCACGCCGTTGGTTCCGCGACCGTCCTGGATGTGGAGGTAGGCGTCGAGCTCGTTGCCCTCCGCGGCGTCGAAGAGCGCAACCGTGCCGATCTCGATGTTCTCGCGCTTGGAGATCTTGAGGGTGTCGAGTTCGTCCTGGACCGTGGCGACTGCTTCGGGTCCGCCGGCGAGCACGGCGTCCGCGAGCTTCTGGGTCACCGCGACGAAGTCAGCCGCCTTCGCGGAGAAGTCCGTCTCGGCCTTCAGCTCGACCAGCGCAGCCCGTTGTCCGTCTCGGGCAATCGCGACTGCGCCCTGGTTGTTCTCGCGGTCTTCGAGGGTCGCGACCTTCGTGAGGCCCTTCTCGCGAAGGATCCGAGCCGCCTTGTCGCGGTCACCGTCGGCTTCGACGAGCGCCTTCTTCGCATCCATCATCCCGGCGCCAGTGGCGTCGCGGAGGGACTTGACCGCTGCTGCGGTGATCTCGGCCATCGATTCGGTACTCCTGCGGTGAGTTCGGGGTGGTTGTGGAACGGGGCTCAGTCGGTAGTCGGCGCGGCATCCGCCTCGGCGGCCGGAGCTTCGGCGGCCGGGGCATCGGCGCTCGCTGCCCGCTCGTCGGCGGCGCGTGCGGTGGCCGCGGCGACGCGGGCTTCCCGCTCGGCTGCGGCGAGGGACGCCTGGCGGCGGGCCTCAGCCTGCTCACGGTGCTTCTCGGCCTCCTCTTCCGCCGTGCGGGGACGAGGGGGTTCGTAGCCGAGACGCTTCGAGCGGATGAGACGGCCTTCTTCGACCGCCTCGCAGATGACACGCGCCATGAGGCTGCCGGAGCGGATGGCGTCGTCGTTGCCGGGGATCACGTACTGGATCAGATCGGGGTCGCAGTTCGTGTCGACCACCGCGACGATCGGCAGGCCCAGCTTGTTGGCTTCGGTGACCGCGATGTCTTCCTTCTTCGTGTCGAGCACGAACACGGCGTCGGGAAGCTTGTCGAGATTCCGGATGCCACCGAGGTTGCGCTCCAGCTTCTCGAGCTCGCGCCCGAGCAGCAGCGCTTCCTTCTTGGGCATGATGTCGAACTCGCCGGAGTCCCGCATGCGCTGGTACTCCTTCATCTTGCCGACACGCTTGGAGATCGTCTCGAAGTTGGTCAGCATGCCGCCGAGCCAGCGCTGGTTCACGTAGGGCATCCCGCACTTCTCGGCGTATCCCTGCACGCTGTCCTGCGCCTGACGCTTGGTCCCGATGAACAGGATGGTTCCGCCCTCTGCGACGAGATCCCGAACGTAGGTGTAGGCGGTCTCGATCCGTGCGAGCGTCTGGCGGAGATCGATGATGTAGATCCCGTTGTGCTCACCGTGGATGAAGCGCTTCATCTTCGGGTTCCAGCGACGGGTCTGGTGTCCGAAGTGGACCCCTGCGTCGAGAAGCTGCTTCATGGTCACGACTGCGGCCATGGTGAATCACCTGTCCTTCGGTTGCTCGGGCCCGGACCGACGCGCCGCGAGGCGACCGAGGGTGCGATCCGGGAGGGGTACAACGGCCACGATGCCGTTGGGCCGAATTTCGGCCCGTGGCACTTTAGCGGCCCTCGGAGCCGCAGACGTAGCCCGCGGGGAGCGCTGCGCCGACACAGACAAGGCGCGCGCGCAGCCGACCGAAGAGCAGGGCGGGATCGAGGTATCGATCACCGCGTCGGACCCCGAAGTGCACCACGTCGAGGGCGAAGCCGACGATCGCGCCGCGCGACACGTGCTCGCCACGTCGGACGGTCGTCGAGTTCAGCCAGGAATACGTGGTTCGTAGCCCGTCGGGATGATCAAGGCTCACCACCTTGGGGCCACCGACCTGGCCGGCGAATGCCACGACGCCATCACCGGCGGCCCGCACCGGCCGACCCGCAACACCCCGGTACTCCCACCCTCGGTTCCCCGGACCGTAGGGTGACGTGGGCGGCCGGAAGCGGTCGGCGACGGGGCCCGGCAGCGGCGGCCGGTACCGACTCGAAGGGGCTCGGCGCCCGCCGTCGTCGACGGAGGTGTCACCACTCGGGCCGGCCACGCGCGCCGCAACAGGCTGCGCTCCGAGCGGCACCGCCGCGGCGAGGACGGTGACGATGGTGGCGGTGGCGATGGCCATGGCCACCACGCGGCCCAGTGCTCTCCGGCGAGACATCTGCGTTCCCCAATCGTGGTGGAGTGTTCGGGGAAGGCGTCGTGAGGTGGACTCAGGTGGGCCAGGGAGCGGCCACCCGAGCGGGGAACCGCTAGACCGGCTCGCGTTCGAGGCCGGCGAGGCGGTGGCGAAGCTGCAACACCGCCTTCGTGTGGATCTGACAGACCCGGGACTCGGTGACGCTGAGCACCTTGCCGATCTCCTGCAAGGTCAGGTTCTCGTAGTAGTAGAGCGTCAGGACGATCTTCTCGCGCTCGGGCATCGTGTTGATCGCCTGAGCGAGCATCTGGCGAAGCTCCGCCAC
This sequence comes from Actinomycetes bacterium, assembly GCA_029782335.1. Taxonomy (GTDB): domain Bacteria; phylum Actinomycetota; class Acidimicrobiia; order Acidimicrobiales; family Microtrichaceae; genus JADLFH01. Next base: position 34,172 of record JAKOVA010000200.1, read on the forward strand.
CTCGAAGGCGCCCATGGGGCCGTGACTCCCATCGGCGATGGTGTCGCCAAGGGTGAGCGTCTCTCCCCGATCACCACCGGCAACGAGGATCTCGTCGAGCGCGGCGAGGCCGACGGTCGAGATCTGCGAGAGGGTCTGTTGGAACTGCTGGTCGGTCCAACCGAGTTCGGCCGCCAGCTCCTCGTCGGTCGGGCTGCGATGGAACCGCGCCTCGAGCTTCGCGAAGGCGCGCTCGATGGAGCGGACCTTCGCACGAACCGATCGCGGGACCCAGTCGATCGAACGCAGCTCGTCGAGGATCGCGCCTTTGATCCGGCTGATCGCGTAGGTCTCGAACTTGAAGCCGCGTCCGGGTTCGAACTTGTCGATCGCGTCGATCAGCCCGAACATGCCGTAGCTCACCAGGTCGGCCTGCTCCACGTTCTGGGGGAGGCCAACCGCGACCCGACTCGCCACGTACTTCACGAGGGGTGAGTAGTGGAGAATCAGGGCATCGCGGATCTCCGGATCGGGTTCCGCACCCTTGTAGCGCTCCCACAGGACGGAGATGTCGTGATCGTTCGCGGATACCGCCATGGTCAAGCCCTCGGGTGGGTCGATGCGTGGACGTTTCGCAGGCGCTCGCGCGAGACGTGGGTGTAGATCTGTGTCGTCGCCACATCCGTGTGGCCCAAAAGCTCCTGCACCACCCTCAAGTCGGCACCACCGTCGAGAAGATGAGTCGCGAAGGTGTGTCGGAGCGCATGAGGGTGTGTCGGGACGGGCGCGCGTCGATCCACGATGCGTCGAACGTCGCGCGGCGACAGCGGACGACCCCGCGCGTTCACGAAGAGGGCATCGCCGCTTTCGAGACCCGCCATGGCCGGACGGCCCTCCCGCAACCAGCGTTGCATCGCCTGTTGCGCCATCGGCGTGACCGGCACCCGCCGCTGTCGCGAGCCCTTGCCGGTGACGGTGATCCACTGCGAGGAGCGCTCCGAGCCCACGTCGCAGGTTCGCAGTCCCGCCAACTCGCTGACACGAAGTCCGGATCCGTACAGCAACTCGAGCACCGAGTCGTCGCGGAGGCGTCGGGGCGCGCCGGCGTCTGGTGTTGGACCCTCGTCGAGCAACTGATGGACCTCGTCGTGACGAAGCACCCGCGGCAGCTTCGCGGGACCGCGAGGTGCCTGGAGTCCGATCGTCGGATCGGAGGCGACGAGTCCTCGACGGAGCGCCCAGAGGAAATACCGGCGCAAGACCGCCCGCCGGCGCCTGATCGTCGCCGCTGTCGCACCCGCGACGATCATCCGTGCGAGGTGATCCCGCAACGCTCGTCGATCCACGGAACCCGGCTCGGAAATGCCGTGGTCGGCCATCTCTTCGACGAAGCGGCAGAGCTCTCGGGAGTACCCGTCGCGCGATGACGTCGCGAGGCCGACGAGCGCGGCATCGAACGCTGCAAGTTCCCAGCTCATGCAACGTTCGACCGTACCACCTACATCGCGCGGTAAGCGAGTGGAAGAGCACTCTTCGTGAGGATTGGGACGGCCTGCTCATCGCGCCGCCTCGTACCACCCGTCGGAGCAGACCACCGCGCCGGTGCCCTCGAGTTCCACGAGCACCACGCTGAGATCGCCGACGCTACGTCCCGTTGCCTCGGCAAGGCCTTCGAGACTCCATCGTGTCGCACCGAGCCGGTCGAGCACGTCATGGGCACCCCTCGGCACCTCGGGGTGTGCTGCATCGGCCCGCAGGCGCCCTCGGGAAGGGAGCGAGGCGCCGCCGGCGAGGCCGAGCGCAACAACGACGTCGTCGGCATCTCGGCACGGCCCGCACCCCTCGGCGAGCAACAGGTTGGTTCCATGGGAGGCGGGCGATGTCACCGGGCCGGGCACGGCGAGAACGGTCCGGCCCCGGTCGTCGGCCTGTCGCACCGTGTGCATCGATCCGCCGCCGACGTCGCTCTCCACGACGACCACCACCGTCGCGAGGGTCGCGATCAGGCGGTTGCGCGCGGGAAATCGCCACCGCATCGGCGCCGTGCCGAGGGGCCACTCCGAGACGAGCACCCCGGCACTCGCGACCTGCTCCCACAGCGTCGCGTGTCGACGGGGGTAGGGAACGTCGAGCCCACAGGCGACCACCCCGATGGGGGGCGCTCCCCCGGCGGCCAGCGCCCCGAGATGCGCAGCTCCGTCGATTCCGAGGGCGAGCCCCGAGACCACGCTGACGCCCGCAGCCGCCAGGTCACGCCCGAGGCTGCTCGCCACATCCCGGCCGTACCGGCTGCATCGACGCGTGCCCACGATCGCACAGCACGGCACGGCCACCGGCCACGCCCCCTTGGAGAGCAACAGCGGTGGCGGTTGACGGTCCGCAGCGAGCACCTCGGGATAGTCGGCATCGCCGAGCACCGTGATCGTCACGCCGGCTGCACGGTGCCGCTGCAGTTCCGCGAGCGGATCGAGTCGTGCCGCCTCGGACATCCAGAGCCTCTCGAGGTCACGGCTCGCGCCGTCGATGGTCGGCTTTCCACATCGGATCGCGTCCCAGGCGCCGAGCGGATCGCGCTTCGCCGCCAGTTGGCGGCCCCGCGCGGGACCGACATCGCTGAGCTGCATGAAGGCCAGGAGCGCTGCGGCGCGCGCTTCGCTCGAGGTGGTCATGCGACACCTCTCGTGTGGTGTTGCATGTCGAAGTCGGCTCGGAGCGACAGCGCCTCTGCGACCGCCGACTCGCTGAGGGTCCCGTTTCCGTCGGCGAGGTCGTCGATGGTGAGGGCAACCGTCCGCATCCGGGCGAGGCCGCGACCACTCAAGCGACCGGTATCGAGGGCGCGCTCGACGATGCGACGCGCGGATGAAGCGAACGGCGCCAGACGCTCGAGTTCCTGGCCCCGCAGATGTGAATTGCTGGGAACACCCCGGGAACTCGCTCGCTCTCGCGCGCGGGCGACCCTGGACGCGACCGCCGCGCTGCACTCCCCCGGTGGCAGGTCGAGCAGTTCGGCACGGGTTGGCGGCTCGACGAGAATCCGAAGATCGAGCCGATCGAGGATCGGGCCCGAGACACGGCGCCGATAGCGCGCCAGGTTCGCCTCGGTGCACCGACACATCGGCGAGGGGGCCGCGCCGCATGGACAGGGGTTCATCGCCGCAACCAGCAGGAAGTTCGCCGGGAGTTCGACGGAGTGGTTCGCCCGAGCGACGCGGATGACCCCCTGTTCGAGTGGTTGACGCAACGCGTCGAGCACCGCTGGCGGGAACTCCCCGAGTTCGTCGAGAAAGAGCACGCCCTCCGACGCGAGGCTCACCTCGCCGGGCCGCATCGAGGCGGTACCGCCGCCGATCATCGAGACCAGCGAGGACGTGTGGTGCGGAGCCCGGAACGGCCGTCTCCGGAGGAGACCACCGGGGGGTAACGACAAGCCCGCCGCAGAATGAACGCTCGTTGCGCGCAACGCTGCCTCGCCGGCCAGGCATCCCAGCAGCGACGGAAGCCGCTCGGCGAGCATCGTCTTGCCGCCCCCCGGCGGCCCCACCATCAAGAGGTGATGTCCACCTGCGGCGGCGATCTCGAGCGCCCGCCGGGCGACCCGTTGCCCGCGCACGTCGGCAAGGTCGAGTGCCGGAGCGCGGGCTTCGGTCGGTATCACCTCTGGGGGCCGTGGCCACGGCGCCTCTCCGGCGAGTGCGTCCACTACCGCTCGCAGCCCCGGCGCCGAGCGGACCTGATGCCGATCGACGACCTCGGCCTCGAGAACGTTGCCTGCGGCGACGACGAGCTCCCTGCCCCCGACGACGGCCGCCATCGGCAGGACGCCGGGCACGGCCCGAAGCGACCCGTCGAGGCCCAACTCGGCAATGAAGCCACGGTCGCCGACCGCATCGGGGTGAAGCTGTCCCGACGCGACCAGCACCCCAATGGCCATCGCCAGGTCGAGGCCACCTCCGCTCTTGCGCAGGCCCGAGGGAGCGAGGTTCACCGTGATGCGCTGCTGCGGCCATCGCAACCCACTCGACATCACGGCCGCGCGAACGCGATCACGGCTCTCGCGACAGGCCGCGTCGGGTTGACCGACGATGGTGAATCCGGGGAGGCCCGTCGCAACATGGACCTCGACCGTGACGACCGAGCCGTGCACTCCGTGCACCGTCGCGGACTCAATGGTGGCCAGCATCCGGCCCCCTTCCCGACCGGAACTCCGGTCGTTGAGATTGGATCGGGGGCAACCGACGCCGGTTGCGAGCAGGGTGGATGGTAGCGGTCGGCACCGACAGTGCCCACCGCTGTCGCGATGCGGGAACGCTACGGCGTCGAGGGAACCGGGCTGATCGTCGCGTATCCCACGTTGAACGCGCCGACATCATCGGCCCCAGCGGGGCTCGACGACGCACAGTCGACATCCGACGCCAAGACATTGCGGCCCGCGGGATCGCTCGCCAAGGCGACCTTGAGCAGGCCGCGCACCGATCCGCTCCCGCAGGTGGGCGCATTGATGCTCGTGATGGCGACCGGCTCGGACCCAGCGCTCAGGGCCGCTCGATGGGTGGTCACCCAGTCCACGACGTAGCCGACGGCGACCTCGTAGGTCGGCGGATCACCCGCCCCCTGGCTCGCAGCGAGGGCGGGAATCCCACGGGCGACCGCGGCGCGGGCGGCGCCGATCGTTCCCGAAACGTTGACGACGGGGCCGAGGTTCTGCCCTTCGTTCACCCCGGAAACCACGAGTTGGGGCCGTTCCGGGAGCCCTCCCTGATCGAGGGCCCAAATCACCGTGTCCGCGGGATACCCATCCACTGCGGTCGCGGAAAGCCCGCTCGCCGTCGTGGCCGGGGTTGCGCTGAGCATCCCCGGCGTCGTCTTCCCACCGGTCCCGCTCTGTTGGGCTGCCGGGGCGACGACGGTCACCTCGGTGTTCGGAAGTGCACGCAGCGCCGTCACCACGGCATCGATCCCGGCTGCCGAGACGCCGTCGTCATTGGTCACCATGATCCGCAGTGGGCCAGACACGGGGGCGGTCGTGGTCGGAGCCGGCGCAGCGGCGGTGGTCGTCGTCGCGTCGCGAGCCGCACCCGCGCGTGTCGGGGCGTCGTCGGAGCAGGATGCGACGAGCGTCAGCGTGGCCGCCAGGCCCATGACGAATCGACTCCGGATCATGATGCAACCTCCGTTTCGGGGGCATCGGAGAGCCCCTCCGCCGACAACCCCAACTCGACTCGCACCTCAGCAAGCAGGTTGCTCAAGAGCGCAACCTTCGCTTCGAGGGCCGCGAGACGGTCCTCTCGGGAACTCGACCCGGACCCAGCGACGGCTGGCGACGCCCGGTCCTCCTCCCCGAGCAGCTGGCCCCAACGTGGCTCCTTCTGGCCTGCGAGACGCTCGAGTCGTTCCACCACGGGCGACTCGCGTGCCGCCAGGCGCCCCAAGACCGCTTCGACGTGCGCCACGTCGCGAAAGCCCGCGAGTCGTTCGGCCCGCGACTTCAACTCACCGGCGGTTTGGGGACCACGCAACATCAGCACGCACAGGACGGCGAGTTCCTCGTCGTCGCAGTGCCACGCCTCGTCGAGCACATGGCGGTACTTCGTAGCCCGATTCGACGGGCTGAAGACGAAGCGAACGAGGCCCTGCGGCTTGAGCCCGGTGAGCGTCGCTTCGACCTCCCCGAGGGAGTAGCTCGTCACCGGCGAACGGCTCGTCGCCTGGTTGGCTGCCCGCATGAGCGCGTTCGCGGTCAGGGGGTAGTCGTCAGGGGTAGCTCGTTCCTTTTCGAGCAGGCACCCGAGGATCCGCGTTTCGGCTTGGGTGAGCATGGTGGTCGCACGATACTGGTGGGCATGGGTCTCGATCCCCAACGCCCCCACTCCAACGACCTCTGGGACTACCTGATGGTCGTCGCGGCGTTGGTGATCTGTGCTGCTGCCGTGACGTGGGCGGTCCTGTGATGGAACGTGATCTCACCGCGACCGTCGAGGTCGAGGTACGGCGCGTTCAGCCCTATCAGGCCACCAAGCGTTACCTCTGCCCGGGTTGCAATCGTGACATCGAGGCCGGAGTCGGCCACATCGTCGCGGTGCCCCTCGATGCCGCCGACCTTCGCCGCCATTGGCATCACGGCTGCTGGGCACGACGATCGAGCCGAGCGCCGCGACGCTGAGTCCGCGTGGCTCACCCCACCTCCGCGGTGACTCCGGAGTTCGCTCAGAACGCTCCCTCGATGATCTCGACGTGCACCTCGCCGGCCTCGGCCGTCACCGCCGCCACGTCGAAGCGGACCATCGCGTACGGGGTTTCGCTTGACGCGAGCCACAGTGCGGCCAGCCGGCGGAGCCGCGCCTGCTTCTTCCGATCCACCGCATACGCGGGCGTTCCGTAGCGGCTGGTCGAACGGGTCTTCACCTCGCAGATCACCACGGTCGACCCACGACGGGCGATGATGTCGATCTCACCCTGCGCACACCGCCAGTTGCGCTCGAGCAGCCGATACCCGGCCGATTCGTAACGCGCGGCGACGAGCGCCTCGCCGTCAGTTCCAAGTTGTCGCGACGTCCGCATCTCATTCCCATCACCGGATGTGTCTGTGAGGGGAAGGAGCGGTTGCGTCTCAGCGCTTCTCGCGGATCTTGGCAGCCTTACCGACGCGGTCGCGCTGGTAGTAGAGCTTCGCACGGCGGACACGCCCGCGCGTGACCAGTTCCACCTGGGCCATCACCGGGGAGTGGAGGGGGAAGGTCCGCTCGACGCCGACCCCGAAGGAGACCTTTCGAACGGTGAACGTCTCGGTGAGGCCGCCACCTTGACGACGAATCACCACGCCCTGGAAGACCTGCACGCGTTCCCGGGTGCCTTCCTTCACGTGCACGTGCACCTTGACCGTGTCGCCGGGAGCGAAGTCCGGGATGTCGTCACGGAGTCGTGGGGTTTCGACAAGATCGGTCGACTTCATGGCGAGCTGTTCCTCAGGAGGTCGGGGGTGATCCGCCACGTCGTGTCCGACGGGGACCATTCGGCCGGTCGATCGTAGTGTGCCGCGGTTCGCTGCACCAACATCGCTCCGTCACTCGGGCCATTCGTCGAGCAGCGCATGGTCCTCGTCGGTGAGAGGTCGACGCTCGATCAGGTCGGGGCGTTGTCGCAGGGTGCGACGGATCGCAGCGGCGCGACGCCAGCGCCGCACCCGCTCGTGATCACCACTGCGAAGCACCTCCGGAACCGGCCAGCCGCGGTACTCCGCCGGCCTCGTGTACTGCGGATGCTCGAGGAGATCCTCCTCGAAGGACTCCACCGTCGCCGAGGCCTCGTTCCCCATGACTCCGGGAACCAGTCGTGTGACGGCCTCGATGATCACCAGTGCCGCAACCTCACCCCCGGAGAGCACGAAGTCGCCGATCGACAACTCGTCATCCACCAAGTGGTCGTGCACCCGCTGGTCGATCCCCTCGTAACGCCCACACAACAACGAGAACCCGTCGAGGTCCGCGAGTTCGCGGGCGACCGCCTGATCGAAGCGTCGACCACCCGGGCCGAGCAGGAACAACGGACGTGGCGCGTCGGTGGCCTCGACGGAGTCGAAGATCGGTGCCGGCGTCATGACCATCCCCGCTCCCCCGCCAAAGGGGGCGTCATCGACGCTGCGATGCGGGTCGGTCGTCGCGTCTCGCAGGTCGTGACACTGCAGGGTGATGTGGCCTGACCGACGGGCACGCCCCAGCAAAGAGGCGTTCGCGAACGAGTCGACGAGTTCGGGGAAGATCGAAAAGACGTCGATCCGAAGGTGTTTCACAAGTCCCAGAGGCCCTCGGGCACGTCCACCCGAAGCACGCCGTCGGCGGGAGGGCCGAGCACGAACGTCAACGGGACGAGGGCACCGGATTCCAACACGAGCAGATCCGAGGCCGGGTTCGCGTGAAGCTCCACGACCCGACCGCGCTCGACCCCGTCCGCAGAAATCACGCGGGCCCCGATGAGCTCGTGCACCCACAGCTCCGACGGGTCGTCGATCGGCGCCGCCAACAACGTCGTGCCGGTCCACGATTCCGCGGCATCGCGATCGTCGACGCCCGCGAAGTGGACACGCCAACGCTTGCCGTCACGACGAGCCCGTTGAACCACCAGCGGCCCTCGCTCGGTCTCGAGTTGCGAGCCGGCGGCGAGGCGCTCCTCACGATCGGTGATCAGGACGACCGTGAGGTCACCGGCGAGCCCGTGGGGCTTGCCGACGTAGCCGACTTCGAGGAGCGACGGCGGCTCCGTAGCCAGAGTGATCAGTCCAGAAACTCGACGTCGACGTGGGCACCGTCGGCGGCGGCAGCCGCCCGGCCCAACGCCCGGATCGCCATGGCGGTCCGGCCACGCTTGCCGATCAGGCGGCCGATCTCCCCCTCCGCCGCGGTGACGTTGATGCGAGGGGTGGGATGTGACTCGTCGATCGAAGCGCTGACCGCATCGGAGTCATCGACGAGCGAGGTCGCGAGGTGCTCCACGACCGCTCGGGCCCGTTCGAGGGACGCCCCATCCGCAGCGGTCACTTGGCCGCCTTCGCCGCCAGGAACTCGTCCCACGCACCGCTGATCTTCAACAACTTCTCGACTCGCTCCGTCGGCTGAGCGCCGGTCACGAGCCACTTCACCGCCTTGTCGTTGTCGACGTTCACAACCGACGGCTCTTGGCGCGGCTCGTAGGTGCCCACGATCTCGATGAAGCGTCCGTCTCGCGGGGAGCGGGCGTCGGCGGCGACAATTCGGTAGGTGGGCTGCTTCTTCTTGCCCATCCGCATCAGGCGGAGCTTGACCACGTTGAATTCCTCTTGACGTGCGCGTTCGGTCGGCAGGGTGCCGCTGGGGGACGGTCCACAGTAGTGCGGGGAACTCGGCGTGACCTACTTCAGCTCGGGAAGATCGAGACCGAGCTTGTCGAGTTGTGCGGCGAGCGGGTCGAGGCCGGGAAGCTGATACGGCTTCTTGGGCGGAGCAACGGATCCCTTCGGAGTCGTGCGACCTCCGCCCTTCCCCTTCTTTTTCGCGTTCTTCCGCTTCACCTTCCGGATGGTGCCCGCCCCCATCTGCTGCATCATCTTGCGCATTTCCTTGAACTGCGAGAGCAGTTGGGCAACCTCGGTGGGGTTGGTCCCCGATCCGGCAGCGATGCGGGTTCGACGCGAGGTGTCGATGATGTCGGGCTGGGTCCGCTCGGCTGCCGTCATCGATCGGATAATCGCCTCGACGCGACCGATCTCCTTGTCACCGATCTCGACGTCGCGGACCTCCTTGGGGATCCCCGGCATCATCGCCATGATGTTCGAGAGGGGTCCCATCTTCTTGATGGCCTGCATCTGGTCGAGAAAGTCGTCGAGGGTGAACGTTCCCTCGAGCAGTCGTTGCGCGGCCTGCTCGGCCTGTTCGGCCTCGTAGACCTCCTCAGCCTTCTCGATCAGCGTGAGGACATCACCCATTCCGAGGATCCGGCCGGCGAGACGGTCCGGGTGGAAGAGTTCGAAGTCCTCGAGCTTCTCTCCCGTCGAGGCGAAGGCGATCGGCCGGCCGACCACCTCCTTCACCGACAGCGCGGCGCCGCCGCGAGCGTCGCCGTCGAGCTTGGTGAGAATGACCCCGTCGAGCTCGAGGGTCGCGTGGAACGATTCGGCGACGTTGACCGCGTCCTGGCCGAGCATCGCGTCGACGACCAGGAAGGTGTAATCCGGCTGCACGGCGTCGCTGATCCGCCGTACCTGCTCCATCATTTCGGCGTCGATCGCGAGCCGCCCGGCGGTGTCCACGATCACGACGTCACGCCCGAGGCGCCGGGCCTCCGCGACGGCACCGTTCGCGACCTCGACCGGATCGCCGAGGCCGCCGGCGACGACGTCGTCGGGGGCCGAGTAGACCGGCACACCCACCCTGGCGGCGAGCGTCCGCAGCTGTTCGACGGCGGCGGGGCGCTGGAGATCGGCACCCACGAGGAGCGGGTTGCGGCCCTGGGCCTTGAACCAACGAGCGAGTTTCGCCGAGTTCGTCGTCTTGCCCGACCCCTGGAGGCCGGCCATCAGGACGACGGTGGGAGGCTTCGACGCGTAGGTGATGCGGATCGTCTCGCCACCGAGGGTTTCGGTGAGTTCCTCGTTGACCGCCTTGATGACCTGTTGTGCGCCGGTCAGTGCCTGGGACACCTCGAGGCCGACACATCGCTCCCGGATCCGGCCTTGGAGCCGCCGGACGACACCGACGTTCACGTCTGCCTCGAGGAGCGCCAGTCGGATCTCGCGGAGGACCTCGTCGACCTCCGCCTCGGTCAGCTGGCCCTTACTCCGAAGGCGTTTGAAAATGCCGTCGAAACGGTCTGTGAGCGACTCGAACATGGTCGGGCCAGCCTAACGGTCACGACGTCCGCTTCCCGCAGCCCGCAGCCTCCCAGCCGCCGAGCGCGTCGGCGGCTGCGTTCAGGACTCGAAGAGCGCGTCGACGAACTCGTCAGGATCGAAATCGATCAGATCCGCTGCGGTCTCCCCCAGGCCGACCAGCTTCACCGGGATATCGAGCTCTTCGCGGATCGCGAAGACGATCCCGCCCTTTGCCGACCCGTCGAGCTTCGTCAGCACGACGCCGCTCAGCGCCACCGCATCAGCGAACTGCCGTGCCTGCGCGAGCCCGTTCTGGCCGGTCGTCGCGTCGAGCACGAGCAAGACCTCGGTCACCTCACCCGCACCCTTGTCGGCGACTCGACGCACTTTCGAGAGCTCGTCCATCAGATTGGACTTTGTGTGGAGTCTCCCGGCCGTGTCTGCGAGGACGACATCGGCGCCCTGCGCCGCCGCATGGGCGATGCCATCGAAAATGACCGCAGACGGATCGCCACCTTCTGCGCCGCGAATCAAGGTTGCGCCACTGCGATCCGCCCACGTGGACAGTTGCTCCGCCGCAGCAGCGCGGAACGTATCTCCGGCCGCCATCACCACCGAACGCCCCTCATCCGCGAGCCGGCGACCGACCTTGCCGATCGTCGTGGTCTTTCCGACTCCGTTGACACCCACGAACAGCCAGATGGTTGGGGACTCCTCGGCGAATCGAAGGGGTGTCGCTGCGCCCAGCCGCGAGCGCAGTTCACCCCGAACGGCCGCGACGAGATCCTCAGGTGAGGAGAGTTCCAACTCCTTCACGCGGCTCCGAACGCTGTCGAGCACGTCGGTGGTCAACGCCACCCCGACATCCGCCCGGATCAGCGCCTCCTCGAGGTCGTCCCAGGCCTCCTGATCGATACGGCCGCGGCCCAGGACGGACCCCACGGCTGCGGCGAAGGTCGATCGAGCCTTCGCGAGACGGTCGCGCAGGCGTGGCGCTTCGAATACCTCGACGACCGCAGGCTCATCGAGGACCGACGTGTCGACCTCGGCCTCGATCAGGTCGTCGGCGACCGGCGGAGCCTCCGGTTCGTCGAGGACCAGCGTCGCCGACGCTGGAGCCTCATCGTGACGATCTGGCGGCGTGGGTCGCGCCGGTGGGGCGAGGTCGTCGGCGTGGGAGCGTCGGGACGAGACGACGAATCCCACGATGGCGACGAGCGCCACCAGGGCCACGGCGACGACGATGACTACGGTCCACATGGTGGCCGGAGCCTAATCGGGGCGGCGTCGGGCCCCGACGGTGACGCCGTCGGGGCCCGGCAACCGGGTCAGATCAACCCGAGCGCCACCATCGCGCGAGCGACCCGATGGAACCCGGCGATGTTCGCGCCCTTGACGAGATCCAAGGGAGAGCCGTACTCCTCGGCCGTCTCGTAACAGGTCTGGTGGATATTGCGCATCGTCTCAGCGAGCCGAGCTTCGGTGAACTCGAAACTCCACGAGTCACGCGAGGCGTTCTGCTGCATCTCCAAGGCCGAGGTCGCGACACCGCCGGCGTTCGCGGCTTTCCCGGGGCCGAACGCGACTTTCGCTTCGGAAAAGATCCGCACGGCATCCGGCGTGCAGGGCATGTTCGCGCCCTCCACCACCGCAACGCACCCGTTCTTGACCAGCGTCGCCGCGTGATCCGCGGTGAGTTCGTTCTGGGTCGCCGAGGGCAGGGCGACGTCGCAGGGCACGTCCCAGATGCTGCCGTCGGCGACGAACCGCGCGCCGCTGCGACGTTCTGCATATACGTCGATGCGTGCCCGCTCCACCTCCTTGATCTGCTTGAGCAGGTCGAGGTTGAGGCCATCGGGATCGTGGACGTACCCGGAGGAATCCGAGCAGGCCACCACCTTGGCACCGAGTTGCTGGAGCTTCTCGACCGCGTAGACCGCGACATTGCCCGAACCCGAAACCACGGCCGTGCGCCCCTCGAGGTCGCTGCCGCGTGCCGCCAGCATCTCCTGAAGGAAATAGGTCGCTCCGTAGCCGGTTGCCTCGGTGCGCACGAGCGCCCCACCCCAGTCCAGGCCCTTGCCGGTGATCACGCCGCTCTCGTAGGAGTTCGTAATGCGCTTGTACTGCCCGAAGAGGTACCCGATCTCGCGTGAGCCGACGCCGATGTCGCCCGCGGGCACGTCGGTGTACTCACCGATATTGCGATACAGCTCGGTCATGAAGCTCTGGCAGAAGCGCATGATCTCCTGATCGCTGCGCCCCTTCGGGTCGAAGTCACTCCCGCCCTTGCCGCCACCGATCGGCATGCCGGTCAAGGCGTTCTTGAAGATCTGTTCGAAGCCCAGGAACTTGATGATGCCGAGGTTGACCGACGGGTGGAAGCGAAGGCCGCCCTTGTAGGGGCCGAGCGCGCTGTTGAACTGCACCCGCATCCCGCGGTTGATCTGCACCTCGCCGGAGTCGTCCTGCCATGGCACGCGGAACATGATCTGACGTTCGGGTTCGCACAACCGCTGGAGAATCTTGTGCTCGGCGAACTCGGGATGCTTCGCCACCACCGGATCGAGGCTTTCGAAGACCTCGCGAACCGCCTGGTGGAACTCCGGCTCCCCGGGGCTCCGCCGCACGACATCGTCGAAGATCGAGCTCAAACGCTCACTGAACTGACCCATCACGCACACCTCACACACGTCGTGACCCCGACCAAAGCCGCGAGTCGTTCTGCACCGATCTCGCCACCGCACTTGACACAGCGGCCGACATCGCCGGCATCGAGCCGTTCGACGGCTGCTTGCGCGGCCTCGAGTTGACGACGGGCGTGCTCGAGGACGAGCGCGGACGCGTCGCGGTCCTCCTGGATGACGGCAGGGTCTGCAAGCATTTCGTCGTAGTCCGCCTGCAGTTCCTGGACCTTGTCGGTCGCACGAGCCAGCTCTTCGCGGAGCCTCGTCGCGTAGTCCTCAGCAGCGTCGTCGGGTACCGGCTGGTCGGTTGACATGGGACTCCTCCGGTTGCTCGCGCATCGAACTGCATCCCGCTCGGGACCCGGGCAGTGTAGATGCAGGCCCAGACAGCCCTGTCCAGCCGGGGATCGATCGACGGCGTCCGAAGGTGAAAAGTCGGTATGAGTTGCCGGGTCCCGGCACCCTGAGTTGCCCCGCCCGGCGTAGCGTGTGGAACGCATTTTGTTGTGGCACGGAGGAAACGTGGACGATTCGCCAGCAGCACGCCTTGAGCGGGTGCTCTTCGAGATCAAGAAGGTCATCGTCGGGCAGGACCGGGCGATCGAGCGCATGTTGGTCAGCCTCCTGGCGCGGGGCCACTGCCTGCTCGAGAGCGTCCCGGGCCTCGCAAAGACCCTGTCGGTCGAAACGATGGCGAAGGCCGTCGGTGGCACCTTCCACCGCATCCAGTTCACACCCGACCTCCTCCCCGCCGACATCGTCGGAACGCGGATCTACCGGGGCTCCAGTGAACGATTCGACATCGAACTGGGGCCGGTGTTCGCGAACTTCGTGCTCGCCGACGAGATCAACCGAGCACCCGCGAAGGTGCAATCGGCGCTCCTCGAGGTCATGGCGGAGCACCACGTCACGATCGGCGGCGTCACCCACGACGTTCCGGAGCCGTTCCTCGTCCTCGCGACCCAGAACCCGATCGAGTCCGAGGGTGTCTACCCACTGCCAGAAGCACAACGCGACCGCTTCCTGATGAAGATCCTGCTCGGCTACCCCTCGCCGCAGGAGGAGGCGGAGATCGTTGTCCGGATGGGCGTTGCCACCCCCGAGGTCACCCCGATCCTCAACCCGGTGGAACTTTCGGAACTCCAGTCGGCCGCAGATCAGGTGTACGTGGAACGAGCGGTACTCGAGTACGCCGTCAACCTCGTGCTCGCGACGCGGAATCCCGAGCAGTTCCGGATGCCCGAGCTGCGAGCGTTCATCGAGTTCGGCGCGAGCCCACGCGCAAGCCTCGGCCTCGTCCGGGCCGCTCGAGCCATGGCGCTGCTGCGTGGCCGTTCCTACGTGGTGCCCCAAGACGTCTTCGACGTCGCCCCCGAGATCCTTCGCCACCGGCTGCTGCTCAGCTACGAGGCGCTCGCTCAGGAAGTCGACAGCGAGGCGATCCTCGCCCGGTTGCTTGCGACCGTCCCGGCACCGCAGGTGGCACCGAGCCAGAGCACCGGCGACGCGTGGTACGGCAGGGCGACCGATGCGAGCGCCTGGGCTCCGCCAAGCACCAATCCGTTGCCACCGCCCTCAACGCATGGTGCAACGACCCTTCCGACCGCGCCGTCGGCCCCGCCCACCCTTCCCGCGCCCCCACCTCCTGCGTCGGTGCCCGCGCCTCCCGCGCCCCCTGCGTCGGTGCCCGCGCCACCCCCTCCCCCGCCGGTGGCTCCGTCGCCGATCGACTCCACCGCGACACCACCGGTGGCGCCGATCGAGGAGCGTCCCGCGTGAAGGCGCCGCCCCAACAACCACCCGAGGACGCGTCGACGATCTCCCAGAGCCGGACGGTGTTGCGGCGCCTCGAACTCGAAGTCAGCCGCCGCCTCGACGGGATCCTCCAAGGCGACCACCGCGGATTGGTCCCCGGCCACGGCTCCGAACCGGGTGAAGCGCGCGCCTATCAACCCGGCGATGACGTCCGTCGCATCGACTGGAACGTGTCCGCACGAACCAACTCCATCCACCTCCGTGAAACGATCGCGGAACGTGAGCTGGAGACCTGGCTGTTGGTCGACCGCTCCGCGAGCATGGCCTTCGGCACCGCCCTACGCGAGAAGGCCGATATCGTCCTTGCGGCGTGCGCCTCCGTCGGTGTGCTGACCGCGCGTGGGGGCAACCGCCTCGGCGCGTTGATCAACGGCCCAACGGGCCTCGACACGATTCCCGCGCGACAAGGACGAGCACACCTGCTGGCCTTGTTGGACCGCATCCGACGAACGACCGCTGACGACGCTGGAGCGACCTCGAA
>JAKOVA010000207.1 GCA_029782335.1 Actinomycetes bacterium
GATGACCGTCGCGGCGAGCTGGAGAACGAGGCCCAGGTAGCTGTCGGCAAGCGACAACAGCAACGAGCGGCGGACACTGGGCATCGGATTCGGTTCGCGTGCGGCCCTTGCGAAATGGTGAAGCCGGTCGACCGCAGGCCAGGCCGTGCGACCAGTCTATGCGGCGGGCAATATTCGTGCCAATGCATCTGGCCGGAGCGCGATCGTGGCGTTCGCGGCGCGGCAGTCCCTGACGGATCAGGCACTTGTGGTCCCGCAGCGTGCGACCACGTCGCGACGGCGGCGGCCTCGGTGGCGGGTCGTGCCCGCCTCGTCGCTTCCGGTGTCAAGAATTCCGACGGCGCCGTGGCATCCAACCTCCCGGATGCCGTCGACGACGGAGGGGCAGCCGCTCGAGGTCCGCGCGTGTCAGTCGACGAACCCCTTGCGCTTTTCGATCTCTTCGAACAGGAATCCGCGAAATGCCTGCGCCGCGGGCGACAGCGACCGGTCACTGCGGCCGAGCACGAAGAACCGCCTCGTCACGACGGGGTCGATCAGCGGCCGCATGACGAGGCTGTAGAGCCGGACGAGGGACGCGGCATACGGGATGCAGACCGTGATGCCCATGCCGGCGCTCACCATGCTCAGCGCCGTCGACATGAACGAGACCTTCGCCTCGACCGTCAGGTCGCGCGCGGCGGCGTGCAGGTCGGCGGCCAGACGCTCGGCAAACGGGCCGCCCAGCGAGATCAGCGGGAAGCCGGCGAGATCGCTCCACTTTACCGACGCGCGGCGCGCGAGTTCGTGACCGGCGGGCATCACCGCCATGAACGGCAACTCGAACAGCGTGGTCGCCTCGACGTGAGGGTTCGGATCGCGCTCGGGACCGATGCCCAGGTCGACCTCGCCGGAGAGCACGCGGGCGGCGACGTTCTCGACCGGACTGTCGACCAGTCTGATCCGGATTCCCGGATGCTGCGCGGCGAATGCGGCGATGACTTCTGGCAGAAGCGTGCAACACATCAGCTGCGGCGCCGCGACGCGGACCGTGCCCGTCTTGAGCGACTTGAGGTTGACGACCTCGTTCAGGACCCCGTCGAGGTCGTTGAGAATCTTCTCGACGAGCGGAAACAGGTCGCGCCCGACGTCCGACAGG
>JAKOVA010000217.1 GCA_029782335.1 Actinomycetes bacterium
GTCACGCCGCGAACGCTGTACCGCTTCATCGACGAGGGCCAGCTCCCCGCCTACCGGTTCGGGCGTGTCATCCGCCTGAAGGAGTCCGAGGTCGAGGAGTTCATCGAGCAATGCCGGATCACCCCTGGCACGCTCGACGCGCGCTACGGCCTCGACGAAGACCAGAGCTCGCTCAGCGAGTCCAGCGCGACGTAGCTGCACTCCCGGTGACGCTCGTCGCCGATGCAGACCACGCCGCTCCCACACGCCACGACCACTCCGGTCACGCTCGCCCCCGACCTGGTAACGAGCCTGACCGCGAGCGACGTCCCGAGATAGCTGGTGAGTTCCTCGGCGACGTCGATCAGTGGTGGCTCAGATTCCGTGTTCATCCAGAGCGGTGTCGGCTGGAGTGGCTCGACGATCTCGATGGACGCGAGCCGGACGGCACCGACTTCGTGCTCGTCGTGTGCGAGGACCCACTGCTCACCGACGCGATCCACCGTCACCACGCGGCGCCTCCCGTCGACCGTGATCGCGACGGGCGCCCCGACCCGCTCACACGCCGTGAGGATCCCCGACCAGCTGGTCTCAGTGGCGGCGAGCTCGGCTTCGCGGCGCCGAACACGCCGTTGCTCCGCTGCGTCCGCCACACGCATCTCGCCGAGCGCGGAATCGAGGTCAGTTGCGCGCTGATGCATCACTAACCTCTGTCGGAGCGACATGGCCGATCCTGAGCACCCGAGCACGGCAGCTTCCTCTGCCGACCCTCTCTCCGATGCCGGCGGGATCGCCGCGGTCGGGCCCGTCGCGCGTGTCCTGGTGCCCGGCAATCACCTGATGACCCAGCTCCTCGGGCCGCGGGATGAACTGCTCGACCTCGTGGAAGACGCCTTCCCCGGGTCACGGATCCACATCCGCGGGACCGAGATCACCGTCGACGGCGCCGAGGCCGAACTGGTCGGACGGGTCTTCGAGGAGATGGTGGTGCTCGCGGAGTTGGGTCATCATCTCGACGCCACGGCGGTCCACCGCTCGATCGAGATGGTTCGGGCCGACGAGCGCCCCTCGGAGGTGCTGACCTCCGAGGTCGCCAAGCGTGCCCGTGGCGGTGTGGTGAAGCCCAAGACCGCGGGTCAGAAGCGCTACGTCGACGCCATCGCATCGAACATCATCACCTTCGGGATCGGGCCGGCCGGCACCGGCAAGAGCTGGCTGGCGGTCGCGATGGCGGTTCAGTCGCTCCAGCGCAAAGAGGTCGACCGCATCGTGTTGACCCGTCCGGCGGTCGAAGCGGGGGAACGCCTCGGGTTCCTGCCCGGCGACCTGATGGCGAAGGTCGACCCCTACCTCCGCCCGCTCTACGACGCGCTCTACGACATGGTTGAGCCGGAGGGCGCGCAGCGCCTACTCGAGCGGGGTGCGGTGGAGGTGGCGCCGCTCGCGTTCATGCGGGGCCGAACGCTCAACCGCAGCTTCATCATTCTCGACGAGGCCCAGAACACCAGCCCCGAACAGATGAAGATGTTCCTCACCCGCATCGGGTTCGGCTCCAAAGCCGTGATCACCGGCGACGTGACCCAGGTCGACCTGCAAGGCGGCCGCTCCGGGATCACCGGCCTCGAACGGGTCCTCGCCGGCATCGAGGGACTGCAGTTCGTCCACCTCACCAGCCGAGACGTGGTTCGCCACCGGATCGTCCAGGACATCGTCGACGCCTACGAGCGGTCGGCGAGCGACGGACATTGAGATCAGCGATGAGCCACGCCGTGGAGCAGCCGGTCACCGTCACCGTGTTCGACGAACAGACCGACTGTCCCATCGAGGCGGAGCGCTGGCGGGCGTTGGTCGCGGCGGTGCTCGACGCAGAGGGCGTCGCGGGACCGGGGGAGGCGACGGTGACCTTCGTCGACCGTGCGACGATCGCCACGCTCAACCACGACCACCTCGGCAGTGACGGACCGACCGACGTGTTGTCGTTCCCCATCGACGCCGCCGAGGAGCTCGAGCCCGGTGATGAGCGACTCGTCGGCGACATCGTCGTCTGTCCCGCGGTTGCGGCGGAGAACGCTCCACACCACGCCGGAACCTTCGACGATGAGATCGCCTTGCTGTTGGTGCACGGCTGTCTCCACCTGCTGGGCCACGACCATGCGGAAGACGCTGAGCGGCACCGCATGTGGCAACGCGAACGGGAGCTGCTCGCGGCGCACCACGGGACCTTGCGACGCGACCCCTGGGAGGTGTCGTGATCGCGATGTCGAGCGTCGACGTGTGGCTGCTCGTCGTCGTCATCGTGCTGGTCGGCTTCGCTGCCGTGTTGGCGTTGGCCGAGACCGCAATCACCCGGATGACCCGCTCACGGGCCGCCGCCCTCGTGGAACAAGGCGTCAAGGGCGCCGATCGCGTCCTGTCGATCGTCGAGAACCTCGAGCGTGACCTCAACGCCGTCTATCTCTCGGTCAACATCGTCCAAACGGTCCAGGCGGCGCTCGTCGGTGTCCTGACCGCGAACCTGTTCGGCTCGATCGGCGTCGTCGTCGGTATCGCGCTGAACGTCGTCGTGCTGTTCGTCCTCGCTGAGGCTGCCCCCAAGACGTGGGCGCTGCAGCACAGCGAGCGAGCGGCGCTGCTGACCGCACCGCTGGTGCAGTTCTGCGGGCGGGCGTTGCGCCTGCTCGCACGCGGCCTCATCGGCGTGGCGAACGTGCTGCTCCCCGGCAAAGGACTGCGCGCCGGGCCGTTCGTGACCGAAGAGGAGATCATCGCTCTCGCCGAAGAAGCGGCCGAGGCGGGCGGGATCGAGGAGTCGGAGCGGGTGCTGATCCAACAGATCATCCGCTTCGGCGACACCGTTGCCCGCGAGATCATGGTGCCGCGGACCGACATGATCGCCATGCAGGCCGACCA
>JAKOVA010000228.1 GCA_029782335.1 Actinomycetes bacterium
GCTGACGAGTCGTTGGAGGCGACTGATCGGCTTGTGGAGGTGCGGCGGGTCGCACGCGAACTACGAGGCCGGGCGTCGTGAACGGCCGCTACGCGGGTTGACCTGTGACTACCGTCGTCGCATCCCACACGGGGAGCCTCACCCCCGCATCCAATCCGTGGACGTTCGTCGGCTCCGTCACCTGGGATAGCGGGATCGACCGCGACTGCCCGCCACTACCCGGACGGTAGGTAGGCGTGGCTGCGCCTATCCTCGTCGGCGTCGGTTACGTCTCGGCGTCGAACCCGGCAGGGTTCGCGTCGGTCACGATCACCGCTGATGACCTCCCGGCGGGTGTCGCGGTGGGCGACCGGATCGTTCTCGCCTGCTACTGTTACCGGGATTTCTCCGGGGCGATCCAGTCGCCTGCCTCGTTGCCCGCAGGGTGGACGACCGACATCGCGCGAAGCAACCTCGGTTCGGCGGCTGGTACCACCGCCGTGGTGTTCATCTCCGGGCGGGCCGGGTTCGTGACACTTCCGGCGACACTGTCGCCGTGGGGCTGGTCCGGCGGATACTCCTTAGTCGAAGTGGTGCCGGTGGTGTGGCGCGACAGCTTCTCGTTCACCGCAGGGTCCGGCGGGGCAGACGACCGATACAACAATCCCGCCCCATCATCGTGGCCGGTTCCCGCGTCGCACTCGGCGGGCGGCGCAGGGTTCGCGATGGCTGCGCTCTACTCACTCACCACAGTGTCCGGGCTCGCCCCGGCGAACGGGTTCTCGGCGTTGCCGTTGCCGTGGCTGGCTGAGATCACGTGGGGTACAGCCGCGACGATCACGCCACCGAAATGGTCGCGCTTCCTCGGTGTCGGCGAATCGGCGGTCGTGTGGGCGGTCTACGACACACCCGACCCGCCGATAGCGCGCGGCGGGTGGCGTGTCGGAACGATCCACATGGGCGACACCGGGCAGGGATGGTGACGCAATGAGCCGCACCTCCGACCGCGCCCAACTCGACGACGCGACGTGGAAACGCCTGGCGGAACGCGACCTCGACGAACTGACCGCCGACCTCTCCGACGAACGACGGGCCGTCGACCGCAAGTTCGCCGAAGTGCGCGAGTGGGCGCGCTCCGAGATCGGCACCGCCATCGTCCAACTCCGGGCCGAAAACACCGACCTGCGACACGAAGTCGCCGACCTCCGGGAGTCCAGCAAATGGCAGTTACGTACGCTTGTCGGCCTCCTGATCTCCGTCGTGCTCCTCCTCGCCGGGGTCGTCACGTCGTTGGTGATCCGGTGACCGGCCACCAGCAGGCCCGTATGGCGAGAGTCCTCGCCGTGCTGACCCTCGTCGTCGTCATCGGCATCGCCGCGGGCGTCCTCTACCTCGGCCCGCAGATCCTCTCGTCGAGAGACGCCGCCGACCTCACCGCCTGCCGCGCCGAGTACGCCGCGGCGGTCAACGACGCCAGATGGTCCGCCGTGTTCTCCCTCATCCGCGCCGACCACCCGGTCAACGGCGACGAACTCGAGACGCTTCTCGCCCCGATCGAACGCGCGAACCGCGCCTACCGCGACGCCATCACCGACAGCCGCACCGCACCCGAAGCGTTCCTGCGGCGCTGCCGCGGTGACCAGTGATGCGCTGGGATCTCACCCCCGCCGCCGACCGCGATTCGACGCCACGGTCCGACGAGTGGTGCGACCGCCTCGTCACCGACGGCCGCGGCCGCGACCTCCAAGCCTCGTTCGGCCTCGCCGCCGCCGGCAGCGACTACAGCATTCCGATCGAGCGGGACGCGA
>JAKOVA010000238.1 GCA_029782335.1 Actinomycetes bacterium
GTGCGCTCGAGCAAGTGCCCTGGGAGAGCCTGAAGGCCGGCGACACCGTGCGCATCTTCTATCGCTCCACCGCCTACGCCGGCAAGTTCCTCATCGCCGCCCAGGGCACCACCGACGCCCCCGTGCGCATCTGCGGCGTCAAGGGCCCCAACGGCGAGCGCCCCGTCATCACCGGCGCCAACGCCGTCACCCGCACCGCACTGGTCAACGCCTACGGCAATACCACCGCCGTCAGCGACATCCACCAGAACCGCTCGGTCATCGTCGTCAAGCCGCTGGCCACCCAGGCCTACGAGGCCTACCCGCGCAACATCCAGATCGACGGCCTGGTGGTGCGCTCGGCCCATCCGAACTACCAGTTCACCGACGCCTCCGGCGCCCGCAAGACCTACACCGACTTCGGCGCCTGCATCTGGGTCGACCGCGGGCAGAACATCACCATCGCCGACAACGAGATCACCGACTGCAGCCAGGGCATCTTCAGCAAGTCCACCGACGAGGGCGACTTCGCCGTCACCAAGAACCTGCGCATCGCCGGCAATACCTTCACCAACAACGGCATCGTCGGTGACGTGCACATGCACGCCACCTACATCCAGAGCCACGGCGTCATCTACGAGTTCAACCGCTACGGCGCCTTGCGCTCCGGCGCCGATGGCAACTCCATCAAGGATCGCTCCGTCGGCACCGTCGTGCGCTACAACCGCATCGAGGACGGCGCCCATGCCATCGACCTCGTCGAGGCCGAGGACTTCCCGACCTACGCCAGGGCCCAGGCCGCTTATCGCACCACCTTCGTCTACGGCAACCAGATCATCAAGGACGGCAGCTCCGGCAGCGCCATCCACTACGGTGGCGACCACTACGGCTCCACGCCGGGGGCCAACTGGGGTGAGCCTCTGTTCCGCAAGGGCACGCTGTACTTCTTCAACAACACGGTGCGCCTGACCGGCAGCGGCTACGCGGTGATGTTCAACCTCTCGACCACCGAGGAGCGTGCCGAGGTCTGGAACAACATCTTCGTCTACGACAGCACCGTCCCCTACGCGATGATGCGCGACGCCTCCGAGATCGGCGCGTCCTGGACCGCCGGCGGCATCCTCAACTTCGGCAAGAACTGGATCAACTCGCGCTGGACCGACAACGATCCCTGGCACACGATCCCCGGCCAGCTGATCGGCACCTCGAACTTCATCACCGGGGCAACCGCGCCGGTGGA
>JAKOVA010000246.1 GCA_029782335.1 Actinomycetes bacterium
ACGCCGCAGATCGAGGTCACGTTCGACATCGACGCGAACGGCATCCTGCACGTGTCGGCGAAGGACAAGGCGACCGGCAAGGAGAACAAGATCACGATCAAGGCCAACTCGGGCCTGACCGAGGCCGAGATCCAGAAGATGGTGAAGGACGCCGAGGCGAACGCCGCCGAGGACCACAAGCGCGTCGAGCTGACCAACGCGCGCAACCAGGCCGACGCGCTGGTTCACTCGGTGAAGAAGTCGCTCGCCGAGTACGGCGACAAGATCGACGCCGGCGAGAAGTCGAAGATCGAGGACGCGCTGAAGGCCGCCGAGGAGTCGCTGAAGTCCGACGACAAGGCCGAGATCGAGGCGAAGACCAACGCGCTGATGACGGCGTCGCAGAAGCTCGGCGAGATGATGTACGCGAAGGCGCAGGCCGAAGGCGGCGCGCAGGCCGCCGGCGCCGCGGGCCCCGAGGGCGCCAGCGAAGCGAAGCGCCCGAAGGACGACGACGTGGTCGACGCGGACTTCAAGGAAGTGAAACGCGACGCTTGAGGGACGAGAAGGGAGAAGGGGGAAGGGAGAAGGGACCGGGCAAGAATGGGACGGCGTGCGACGCAAGCACCGGGACCTGCTCGTCTGGCAGCGCGCGATCGTGCCGGTCGAGATGGTGTACGGTGCGACCGACGCGTTCCCGCCGTCCGAGAGGTACGGGCTCAGTGGCCAGCTTCGCCGCGCCGCCGTCTCGGTGCCTGCGAACATCGCGGAGGGGTATGCCAGGAGCGGAACTCGCGAGCTCCTGCATTACCTGAGCATATCCGCCGGGTCGCTGACTGAACTCGATACGCTGATCGAGCTCGGACAGCGACTCGGCTATTTCGATCAGACAGAGGAGTTGCGGAAGACACTGGACGACGTGAGCGGAATGCTGATGGGACTGCAGGCGTCGGTGCGTCGGCGCGCTGGCTCCTGACCCTTCTCCGTTCCCCCTTCTCCCTTCCCTCCGAAACATGGCAAAGCGTGACTACTACGAAGTCCTCGGCGTCGCGAAGAACGCGAGCGACGACGACCTGAAGAAGGCGTATCGCAAGCTCGCGATGAAGTACCACCCGGACCGCAATCCGGACAACAAGGACGCCGAGGAGAAATTCAAGGAGGTCAAGGAAGCCTACGAGATGCTGACCGACCCGGCCAGGCGCGAGGCCTACGATCGCTTCGGCCACGCCGGCGTCGACCCGAACGCGGGTTTCCCCGGCGGTGCGGGCGGCCAGGGCTTCGGCGGCTTCGCCGACGTGTTCGGCG
>JAKOVA010000263.1 GCA_029782335.1 Actinomycetes bacterium
GCCGTCAAGCACCGCTGCGCGGACATGCTCGTCGAACTCGAAGCGGCGCGAGCGCTCGTGTGGGACGCGGCGCGATGTGACGATGAGGGGACGGCCGGTCGGCGGCTCACCGTCGACGCCGCCGCGAGCCAGGCCGTCGAGGCCGCCTTCCGATGTGCAAAGGACGCGATCCAGACCCTGGGCGGCATCGGCTACACCTGGGAACACGACGCACACCTCTTCCTGAAGCGGGCAACGGCGACGCGCCAACTCCTCCCGTCTGCGACGAGATGGCGGCAGGGGCTCGCCTCGTTGGTGCTCGCCGGTGAACGTCGGCCGCTCGGCATCGAGTTGCCGCCGGACGCGACGGCGTTGCGTGCGGAGGTGCGTCGTGAGGTGGCCGCCATTGCGGCGGCTCCCCGTCGTGAGTGGAATCGCCTCCTCGCCGAGACCGGCTATCTCGTCGCGCATTGGCCGGAACCCTTCGGACTCGACGCGTCGCCGCTTCGGCAACTCGTGATTGACGAGGAACTGGCCGCAGCAGGGATTCGGCGACGTCACCTCGGTGTCGCCGGGTGGGTCCTGCCGACGATCATCGCTCACGGAACCGACGAACAGCGCGACCGGTTCGTGATGCCGACGCTGCTCGGGGAGCTGTCGTGGTGTCAGATGTTCAGCGAGCCGGGTGCGGGCAGCGACCTGGCGTCCTTGTCGACGCGGGCGGTGCGGGTCTGCGACGGTGACGGTCGGTCCGGGTGGTCGCTGAGCGGTCAGAAGGTCTGGACGACGATGGCGCACACGGCGCAGTGGGCGATCTGTCTCGCTCGAACCGATCCCGACGTTGCCCGCCACGACGGCATCGGCTGCTTCCTCCTGGACATGGCGACGCCGGGCATCGAGGTCCGGCCGTTGCGGGAGCTCACCGGCATGGCGCTGTTCAACGAGGTGTTTCTCACCGACGTGTTCGTACCCGACGACTGCGTGGTTGGTTCGCCCACCGGTGGCTGGGAGGCGGCGCGGACAACCCTCGCCAACGAGCGGGTGTCGATGTCTTCGGGTTCGTCGTTCGGACCCGGGGTCGAGGCTCTCTTCGAACTCGCAGAACGCCGCGGGGTGACCCGTGACGGGCGATTCAACGATCTCACGGTCGCGGCCGAGTTGGGTCGACTCGTCGCGACCGCGCACGCTGTCGCGATGCTGGGCGTGCGCTCCACATTGCGGGCACTCGGAGGCTCCGAGCCGGGTCCCGAGGCCAGCGTGCGAAAGCTGTTGGGGGTCGTGCTCGAACAGGACATCCAGGAAGCCGGGTTGTCGCTCCTGGGCGTCGACGCGGCGGTCACCGACGGCGACGGTGCGGTCTGGAGCGGCGGATTCCTGGGGAATCGGGCGCTGTCGATCGCCGGCGGCACCAGCGACATCCAACGCAACGTGATCGCCGAACGGCTGTTGGGGCTGCCCCGCGATCCCTGAACCGAAACCGGCGGCGACGGTGCGATCTGCCGGGCGTGGCAGGGTAGGGGGATGGACGACACCGATCGGCAGCGCGTCGCCGGGTTTGGCGACCTCGATCGCTTCGAGCAGCTCGCGGCGTCGCGGAGAACCTCACTGCGCGTCGATCCCGACCGGTTGGTGCCGGTGGCGCTGGTCGAACGACTGTGCCGCCTGGCGGCCTGGGCGCCGAACCACAAGAAGAACTGGCCGTGGCGTTTCGCGGCCTTCACCGGCGAGGGCCGAACTCGCCTCGGCAACACCATCGCCGACGCGCTCGACCCCGCCACGTTCGACAAGCCGGAGAAGATCGCCAAGTACCGGGTGAAGTACCTGCGGGCGCCGATGATGCTGGTGGTCGGCAGCGTTGCGGGCGAGTCGACGATCCGCACCGTCGAGAACCGTGATGCCACGTCGGCTGCGGTGCAGACGTTGCTCCTGGGTGCGACCGCAGCGGGTTTGGCTTCGTTCTGGTCGTCGTCGAACCCCGCCGCGGACGCTGCCGTCGCGGCGTTGTGCGGCTGGGAGCCCGGTACCGCAACGGTCGCCGTCGTCTATCTCGGCTGGCCCGTGGAGACACTGGCCGCGCCCGTGCGTCCCGCCCCGCGCGTCGCGCACCTCGACGCCTGAGCCGACCCCGTAGCGACCCCGCGCGCTTCAGCGGCTCGCGGCGCGGGGTGGTGCGGTGGCCGACTGGCCAGTCGCGACCCGCTGTCCGACAGCGCCGAGCAGCGGACGCCCATGGGAGCGTGAGGTGCGGAGCCGTCCGGGAGCGCCGACGATGATCAAGGAAACATCGCTGAGGTGACGCCGGAGCCTCGCGCTCCCGATCGACCGTGTGTCCGTAACGACGTGGGCCGGCACCACGAGCAGGTCGTCCTGTCGCAGTTCATCGAGGACCTCGCCGGAGCGTGGGGCGTACGGCCGGAACTCGGCGTCGCCGAGGGCCGGCGGAGGATCGTCTCGGTCGTGGAAGACCACGACGGGAGCACTGAGTGCCGGCGCCAACCGGGCGACGATGTCGAGGACAAGGGCGAGGTCGCCACGGCGACCCGTGCTGCGAGCGGCTCCCGTCAATACGACCACTCGATGAACTTCCGCAGGAAGCACACGTACCGCAGCGCTCGGCACGGGCACTCCGGCCGCAACCGCGTCAAGCGTCGTGTCGCCGGACACGTCGAGGCGGGATGATCCACCATGAAGCGGGAGGACAACGAGCGTCGAGTTGAGGTCGTGGGCAAGCGACACCGTTGCATCCGCCGTCGAGTTTCCGAAGCGGATCGTCGCGTGTGCGTCGAGGCCGCAGCGCGTGAGCGCGTCGGTGAACACCTCGAGTCGTGTCTCCTGCTCCACGTTGCCGTCGGCACCTCCGGGTGGCGCCGGTGCTTGTGCGATGAACGGGGTGACGAGGCCGCCGTCGACCTCGGCGATTGCCGCGAGGACCCGCGCGAACGGCTCGGCAGCGGTCGTCTCCGGTGCCAACGCGAGGACTCGCCTGCCCAACGGCTCGACCTCACCCTCGGTGAGGTCGAGGTGGCGACCCGCGAGCCGGGTGCCGAAGGAGGTAATCAACACCGAAACCACCACCGTGACCACCGCCGCATCGAGCATCTCCTGGTTGAACAAGCCGGATGCAACACCGACCTTCGCGATCGCCAGGGTCGCCGCAGCCTGGCCGATGGTCAGCGCGGCCATGATCGCCACTTCCGCGCTGGTGAAGTGGAAGACCCGCCCGGCAAGCGCTGCAGCAGCGATCTTCCCCACGACCACGACGGCGACGAAGACCGCGGCGCGTCCGAGCGTGGCAGGTTCGATCAGCGCAGCCGGATCGATCGACAGCCCGACCGAGACGAGGAACGCCGGGATGAGAATCGCGTTGCCGATGAACTCGGTGTGTTCCATCAACGGGCTGTCCGTCGGGACGGAGCGGTTCACCCCGATACCAGCAAGGAACGCGCCCACGAGACCTTCGATGCCGCCCGCCAGCGCGATCACCCCGCCGCCGGCGAGCGACGCCAACAACCACGCGAAGCGCTGTGTCCGGGAGTGGAGCAGGTGTGCGAAGACCCAATGGGTGAGGCGGGGGAGGAGTGCGAGGCAGGTGATGGCGAGGACGGGGATTCCTGCCCACAACGGCAGTGGCGCGTGATGTCCGACGGCTGCTCCCTCAGCGGCGGTCCCCGGGGCCTTCGATGCCGCCAACGCGAGCACGACGAGCGCCAGCACGTCGGTGATGATGGTGGCCGCAACGGCGACTCCGACTGCTCGGCTGCGGTCGAGACCTGCTGCTTTCGCCTCCGGATACGCGACGACCGTATGAGACGCCCACATCGCGCCGACCAACGCTGCGGCAGCGGGGCCGAGGTCGAGATACCACGTCGCGACCGCAACGCTGAGCGCGAACGGGATGAAGAAGGTGAGCAACCCGAACCCGATCGCCGAGTTGCGGTTGGCCGCGAAGGTTCGAAGGTCCAGTTCGATGCCCGCGAGGAACATGAGGTAGAGCAGCCCGGCGACACCGATCGTGGCGACGAAACCTTCGGGTCTCAGCCACCGCAGTGCCGATGGCCCGAGTGCGGCGCCGACCGCGATCAGGCCGACCAGACCGGGAACCCGCAGACGCTCGGCAACGAGTGGCCCGACGATGACGCAGGCTGCCAAGAGCAGCAAGCCCAGCTCGACGCTGTCTCGAATCGCCGTCGCGAGCATGGCCGGCCTACCGGTAATTCGGCTGGAGGAGGTCCGGAAGTCGCCGCTCCCCGACGCTGCCGCCCGATTTCACATCGGAGTGGCAGCCGTCCGCGTTCAGCACGGCGAGGACCCTACCCGCATGTCCACTTCGGATCCGCGGTCATGCAGCGCCGTGCAGATCGTCAGATCACGTTGCCGGCGAGCAGCGCGGCGACGAGGACACCGACGCCGATGCGGTACCAACCGAACACGGTCAGCGGGTGTCGTTCGAGGTAGGTGACCATCCACTTCACCGACGCGAACGCCGCGATGCCGGCGACCACGACACCGATGAGCGGGTTCAACACGCCGAACGTGTCGAACAGCGTGCCCCCGTGCTTGAGGAGCTCATAGCCGGTCGCCGCCGACAGCGTGACGAAGCCGAGCAGGAACGAGAACTCGACCGCGACGCTCATCGAGCACCCGAAGAGCAACGCCGCGAGGATCGTGACGAACGAGCGGCTCGTCCCCGGCCAGAGTGCAACCGCTTGCGCGACGCCGATGCCCAACGCGATTCGAGGCGGAATCGCTCCGAGGGCGGTGATGCGCTCCCGGAATCGTCCGCGCAGCGCGACGAACCCGAGGATCACGCCACCACCGACGATCCATGCGACGACGACCGGCCATGGTTTCAACAGGCGTGTCTTGATCGGATCCTGGAAGACGAACGCGATCAACGCCGCCGGGACGAACGCGAGGAGCAGGGAGCTCAGCAAGGCGCGTCCCTCGGCGCTGCGGCCCACGACCCCCGACAGCATGAGGCCGAACCGGTGCCGGTAGATCCCGAGGACGGCGAGGATCGCACCGATCTGGATCACGACCGTGTAGGTGTCGGTCGCATCGCGATCCGAGGGTCGCTGGCCGACATCGAGGATCTTCTCGGTGATCAACAGGTGCCCGGTTGAGCTGACCGGGAGGTACTCGGTGAGCCCCTCGACGATCCCGAGCACGACCGCCTTCGGCGTGCTCAGTGACGGATGGTCCGTCGAGGTCGTCGACCCGTCGGAGCCGAGTGCAGCAGGTGCCCCGAGCAGGACCACGAAGACCGCCACGAGTCCCACCAACGCACTGCATCGCCTGAAGGTCACGAGTGTGGAAGGGTACCGGGGCGGTGGATCGACCGGCGGTGATGGAGCCGTCGCTCGACGGTTGCTTCGGTGGGGGACGAGGCAACCTCGCAGTCTCGTAGGCTCCGAGTTCATGCAAGTGCCCCCACCCGCCGCTGCGGCGGCACCCAACAGTGCCCCTCCGGCACTGGCCACCTCGCTCCCCGTCGAGTACTACGCCGACCCCTCGTACTGGCCGATCGAGCGTCGGGAGATCTTCGGCCGTGAATGGCAGTGCGTCGGGTTCGACTACCAACTCCGAAACCCCGGTGACTACCTGACCGAGATCGTCGCCGGCTGGCCGATCTTCGTGCAGCGCGGTACCGACGGTGAGCTTCGGGCGTTCCACAACGTGTGTCCCCACCGCGGCGGAATCATCGTGAATGACGGCCAGGGCTGTCAGGCAAACCTCGTGTGCCGCTACCACGGGTGGGCCTTCGGCGGAGACGGATCGTTGATCAACGCCCGGGACTTCGGCGCTGACGTTCCCGGCGATGTCGGCCTCACCCCGATCCGTGTCGGAGTCTGGCGATCCGTCGTGTTCGTGTGTCTCTCGGAGGAGACGGCGGGGCTCGACGAGTGGCTCGGCGGCTGGGACGAGCGGATGGCCGAGTGGCCCATCGAAGGCGCCCGCTTTCACTCGCGGTCGGTGCGGACGATGAACTGCAACTGGAAGACCTACGGCGACAACTTCCTCGAGGGCTACCACGTGCCGCTCATTCATCCAGGTCTCGCCCGTCAGACCGAGGCGACCAAGTACCGGGTGTGGAACTACGGCGATCGTCGCTGGAACGTGCATCTCACCCCCCACCCCGACGACGCGCTCCAACCGGGCACGTTCATGTGCTTCTGGCCGAACTTTTCGATGGACATCTTCCCCGGCGGCTGGTGCACCGAGCGGTGGCTGCCCCGCGGACCCCACACCACCGACCTGGTGTTCGACTACTTCTTCTTCGATGACTGCGCCGAGGCCGACGAGATCGTCAAGCAGTCCGAGGAGGTCGCCCAGGAAGATGCCGAGTTCTGCGATCTGGTGCAACGCAACCTCGACGCCGGCATCTACCGGCAGGGCTACCTGAGCCCCCGTCACGAGAACGGGCTGATGGACTGGCACGAGATGTACCTCGAGGTGCTCACCGAGGGCGGCCCCGCCCGCGGCGTCGGCCCGCACCCGGTCCGGAACCCCACGAGCTGAGCATGCGGCTCGGGATTCTCACGAGCGGCGGCGACTGTTCCGGGTTGAACGCCGCCATCCGCGCCGCGG
Organism: Actinomycetes bacterium; assembly: GCA_029782335.1. GTDB lineage: Bacteria > Actinomycetota > Acidimicrobiia > Acidimicrobiales > Microtrichaceae > JADLFH01. Next base: position 6,568 of record JAKOVA010000263.1, read on the forward strand.
CGCGCCAGGCGACCCGGCACGGCGACGAGCTGATCGGTTTCGAGGACGCGTGGGCGGGCGTGTTGGATCGGGCATGGCGTCCGATGACGATCGAGACGTCACGAGGTCTGCTGCCCCGGGGCGGCACCGTGCTCGGGACGTCCCGAACCACCCCCTACCACCGCGAGGACGGGCTCGATGTTGTCAAACGGGTCGCAACGGAGCTTGCGCTCGACGGGTTCATCGTGATCGGCGGGAACGGTTCGCTGGCATGCGCAGCAGAACTCACCCGCGACGGCATCCCCTGCATCGGCATTCCCAAGACCATCGACAACGACGTCGGACTCACCGAGTGGTCGATCGGCTTCGACACCGCGGTGCACGTCGCGTCTGCGGCCATCGACCGGCTGCACACGACCGCCGAGGCGCACGACCGGGTGCTCGTCGTCGAAGTGATGGGGCGTCACGCCGGGCACGTCGCCGTCCGTGCCGGGATGGCAGGCGGCGCGGCGCTCACGCTCGTTCCGGAGCGACCCTTCGACATCGCCGAAGTGTGCGCGGCGATCTCTCGTCGTCACGATTCGGGCCGTTTCGCGACGATCGTGGTCGTCGCCGAAGGGGCGGTTCCCGCGGCCGGAACCTGGGAGCTCCCCGAACCGGAGATCGACCGTTTCGGTCACGCACGCCTCGGCGGCATCGGTGCCATCGTGGGCGCCGAGATCGAACGACGAACCGGCTACGAGACCCGCGT
>JAKOVA010000269.1 GCA_029782335.1 Actinomycetes bacterium
CACGCCGGCCACGATCAGGTTGACGTTGGCCGAGAGATCGAAGTCCTTCGAGGCAAAGGAAGTCAGCACCAGCAGCGGACACAGGACGTCGATGCTGATGCGGTTCACCGGAACCATCTCGGCCCGCACGCTCTCGCCGCGCCAGCGGCCATAGCCGTAGCCGAGCGCGATCGTGATGAAGACGGGCAGGATGATGGAGAGGATGCGTTCGACGATCATGAGAGCAGCGGGGGGTGGCGCGCGCCGGGCTGGCTGCCCGGGAACGGCGAGCGAGGGGCTTGGGGAACGGCCTTCGGGTCGAAGGAAGCGAGATTGTGATGGAAACCGGGCGGGCGCGCGGACGGCCATTGCGTGAGGCACGACGTCCATTTAAAATGTCCATCCTGTCTATCTAATGTAGTCATTCATAGCGCGATGGCCTGGAGCATTGCCCAAGCCAAGCAGCACCTCTCGGAGGTCGTTCGTCTGGCGGCCGAAGAACCGCAGCCGATCTACAACCGCGGTCGGCTGGTCGGAGCGCTCATCGATGCCGACTCGTTCCGGGCGTTCGAGCAATGGCGACGCGAGGCGTCGCGCACGACCGTGGCCACGCAGTTCGACCGGTTGCGCGACGAACTCGCGGCCGCCGCCTCGGCGCAAGAAGCCGCCCCCCCGGCCGAGCCGTTGCCGGCCCCGCCCCGCACCGATCGCGAGAACGCCTTCGCGCGGATGCTGGAAGAGGAGTCAGCACCCGCTTCTCCGAAAAGCCTCGATGCAGCTGGTTGACACGAACGTCATCAGCGAACTCTGCCGCCGCGGACCCGACGCGGGAGTACTCGCTTGGGCGGAGACTCAGTCAGCGCTCACATTGTCGATCGTCACCGTCGAGGAGATCGCATTCGGGCTCTCCGGGCGCCCGAACCCCGTGCTGCTGGCCTGGTTCGAGCGGCTGCTCGCGCAACACACGGTGCTGCCGGTCGACGCGGGCATCGCCCGCCACGCGGGCATGATGCGCGGCCGCTTCGCCGCCCGCGGCCTGACCCGCACCCAGGCCGACATGCTGATCGCCGCGACCGCCCACGCCCATCGGCTGGTGCTGGTCACGCGCAACGTGCGCGACTTCGAAGACTGCGGCGTTGCCCTGCTGAACCCGTTTTCCGGCTCTCAGCCCTTCGCCGGATAGCCGACCGTCT
>JAKOVA010000030.1 GCA_029782335.1 Actinomycetes bacterium
TTTCCAACCTCCTTCGACGCGCTGCAGTCCTTCCCAGGCACGGATTGTCACGACTGAATCGTCCTTGACTTCGCCGGTGCTACGGACAGCCCGGATTCCGTCGTCGACAAAGCACGTGTCGAGTCGAACGAAATCGGGGGAGACGACTCGGACACCCATCAGGACTTGGGTACGCCGTGAGTTCTCAGGGAAGTAGGCGTATTCACCGGCTGCCCGCCACTCGGTGAAGCGTTGGCGCCAGTGGTCGAGCATCGGGCCGGTGAGGTGTTGGGCGAGGGTTGGGTTGTCCGGGTCGGGATCCGCAGATGCAACCTCAATGGCTTGGATTGCGGCGACGAGGTCTGCCCACACTTGGCGGACCAACTCTGGGTCCACGCCAAAGTCTCGCAATGTTGTCGTCGTGGTTGATGGTGCCGCTGTCGAAGGAGTCGTCGAGGCAGTCGTCGAGGCAGTCGTCGAGGTCGAGGCTGGCCTGGGCTTCAGGGGGGTGACCTGATCCGTGCGGCTCGTCGACTCGCCACCCGAGCACGCGCCCATCGTGACCACGCTCAACGACACGGCAACGACCCGTGCCAGTTTCCACATCCGCCACCGACCCACCACAGCTCCACTGTATTTCATGATGTTTCGTTCATCCACCTCGCTGGACGGTGCTCACATCCTCCATTCCATCCACCGCAGGTGCGGGTGCACCATGGCAGGCACTGCAACCTCGGAGCGGCCGTCACGCCAACGCGCCCGACGGATCGCTTGAGCGGCCTCGAGGATTCAGGGTTCGATGCGGTCCACGGTGTCGACTCGGTCGATAGAGCGGTCGAAGGAGGCGACGCGGCTGATGCCGGTGCTCTCGGCGCACGCGACGAGGTAGGCCTCGGCGAAGTCGAGGCGATCGGTCTCGTAGACCTCGATCGCTCGGAGTAGCAGCACCGGGTCCACCGTCACGACCGAGCGCATCGACACGAGGGAGCGCATCGCGGTAGCGACCTGCTCTCGTGGTGCTTCGTAGAAGGACTCGAGCACGTAGACCGTCTCGGCGACGATCAGATCCGTCAGGTACAATTCCGTCGCCTCGGCCAGGTAGGCGGTTGCACGGGCTGCCATCCCTGCTGGGTTGCCCGTCAGGTGACGGACGAGGATGTTTGTGTCGACGAACGCTCTCACCGTGCCGCTGCGGCGCGGCCGGCGCGCGTCGAGCGGATGACCTCGTCCCACGCGACGTTGCGCTTGGCGGCGGGCACAGCGATGGTGCCGGCCAGCGACAGGAACTCCGGGGTCCGTGCCAGCACGGCCCGGTCGCCCTCGACACGGAACACGACATCGTCGCCCTCAGAGAGTCCGAGCGCCTCCCGTACGGCCTTCGGGACGGTGAGCTGGCCCTTCGAGCTCATCCTCGCTGCGATCTCCACTCCGACTCCTTACCATTTCCTAGCTGTAAGGATAACGTTCGTCGGTGGGAAGCGAGCGCCTCCGACACAGCAGTCCCGGACCGGGCGTGGTCTTGGCCGGTGCCGGCCGGGGTGGTTCTGGGCAGTGGTGTGCCGGGGTTTCGGTTGGGGGCTGCTGAGTTCGGGTGCGGTGCCGGTCGGTCGGGTGGGGTTAGCGGTCGTCGAGTTCGATCGAGGTGACGAGTTGGTGGACGTCGATGGGGAGGGTGGCCGTTGAGGTGACGGTGCCGAGGTTGCCGGACTGTCCGTTGGTGGCGGTGTAGGTGAGTTGCCAGCGTTGGGTTGCGGTGATTGTGAATGCTCCGACCGAGCGCGTGTAGGTGAACGAGCAGTTGGTTGACTGGGCTCGGGCCGGGCGGTTCGGGTCGTAGGGGGAGCCGGGTCCGGCGCATCGGATTGGCCGGCTGCCGTCGCCGGGGTCCCAGGTGATGTCGAGTGGGGTGGCGGTGGCGGTGGCGGTGACGCCTGCTGCTGATGCGGTGGCGGAGATTGGTTGCCAGTTGTTGACCCAGAGCCAGGTGGGAACGTTGATGATCGCCAGTCCGTTCACGGGGTTTGTTTCGGCGGTGGGAGGGGTGACGTGGAGTCGGGCGAGGGCTTGTTCGGCGATGGTGCGTGCTGCTGCTGCGGGGTCGGCGACGCTGGGGTCGAACAGGTCGCGGGACACCTGGGTGCCGGTGGTGGTGTCGACGCAGATCTTCCAGTAGCGGGTGCCGATGGTGAGTGAGGTCGCTTCGGCGCCGACGTCGAGGTGGACGATGGAGTTGTCGTTGATGGTGTCGGCGAGGTCGAAGTAGCGGCAGCGGATGGTGGATGTGCCGGCGACACCGGAGGATCCACCGCTGGTACCACCACCACCGGCGACCGCCACGACCGCCCCATCCGACGTCGCCGCCCCACCCACCGTCGGCCCGTCAAAGACGTTTGCCGCGGCCGAGCTCGATAGACCGAGGAGTGCCAGTGCTGTGATCAGACCTATCGCCCAGGGCACAGGTCCTGTGCGTCGCGGATTCCGTCGGTCTGCTC
>JAKOVA010000031.1 GCA_029782335.1 Actinomycetes bacterium
GCCTGGCGGCGCGACGCTGCGGCGTGAACTTCGAGATTGGAGATCAGACATGGCGCTAGACCTCGACTTCACCGAAGAGCAGGAGATGCTCCGCGAGATGGTGCGCGGCGTCATCGGCCAGCACGCACCCAACGAGGTGGTGCGGCAACTCGAGGACGACCCCGTCGGCTACCCGACCGACCTGTGGCAGCAGTTCGCCGAGCTCGACCTGTTGGGGTTGCTCCTGCCGGAGTCCCACGGTGGTTCGGGGATGTCGATGCTCGAAGGCGTGATCCTCTACGAGGAACTCGGTCGCTCGCTCGCTCCGATGCCCCATCTCGTGAGCTGTGTGCTGTCGGCGGGAGCACTCGTCGCTGCGGGCTCGACCGAGCAGCAGTCGGCGTGGCTGCCCCGTGTCATCTCCGGCGACGCGATCCTCACGCCCGCGTGGCTCGAGCCGGAGAACGGTTTCGGCCCCAAGGGGGTGCAGGTGCGTGCGGTGGCGGATGGCGACGGGTTCACCATCACCGGCGCCAAGCGCCATGTGCTGTTCGCCTCCAGCGCAGCGGCGCTGGTCGTCTTGGCCCGTACCGGTGACGCGGAGACCGACGTCGACCTGTTCCTGGTGCCGACTGACGCGCCTGGGGTGACGCTCACCCAGCAGATGTCGATTAGTTCCGACACCCAGTATCGGATCGATTTCGACGGCGTGAAGGTCTCTGCGGCGGACCGCATCGGCGCGGCCGGAACGGGCTGGGCAACCTGGTCGAAGGTGATGGCGGACGGAATGATCCTCGCAGCGGCGAGCGCCGTGGGTGGCGCCGACTACGCGCTCGAGATCACGGTCCAGTATTCGAAGGACCGGGAGCAATTCGACAAGCCGCTCGGCGCCTTCCAGGCGCTTTCCCACTACATGGCCGACGCCAAGACGGCCGTCGACGGCGCCCGCCTCCTCACCTACGAGGCGGCGTGGGCGCACGGCAACGGCAAGCCGCTCGACCGGTTGGCGCCGATGGCGAAGCTCTTCGCCTGCAACACCTACCGAGACCTGACCGCGATGTCGCAGCAGATCTTCGGTGGGGTGGGCTTCACGCTGGAGTACGAGATCCAGATGTATTTCCGGCGTGCCAAGCAGCTCCAGATCACCTGGAACGACACCCGTCGTTGCGAACAGCTCATCGCTGTGGCTGTCCTCGACGCCGCCTGAGGTCGCTCGAGAGCGAACTCAGCAGCAGCCAGCCGATAGTTCGGTCTGAGGCTGCCAACTTCGGTGGGTCGCCCGGTGTCGGTGCCCACCGGTCCCGAGCCGGGGGCGCAGCCCCTCGGGGTGCCGCCTGCCGGGTGCGGCAGATATCGACGATGATGTCGCCACCATGACCGCGGACCCGATCGACCTCGCCGCCCGCCTGCACGCCGCCGCATCGGTGACGGTGCGCGGAAAGGCCGAGGTGGTCCGGCTCGCGGTGGCGACGCTGCTGAGCGGCGGCCACCTCCTGCTTGCGGACCTCCCCGGCACCGGCAAGACGCTCCTCGCGAAGAGCCTCGCGGCCGCGATCGGCGGGCATTTCGGCCGGGTTCAGTGCACGCCAGATCTCCTCCCTACCGACATCACCGGCACGTCGGTGTATCAACCGGCGACCGGCGAGTGGACGTTCCGGCCGGGGCCGCTGTTCGCCCACGTCCTGTTGGTCGACGAGATCAACCGCGCGTCGCCTCGCACGCAGGCCGCGCTGTTGGAGCCGATGGAGGAACGCCAGGTCACCGTCGATGGCGCCACGCGGCGGCTCCCCGAGCCATTCCTGTGCATCGCGACCCAGAACCCCCACGGTCAGATCGGTACCTTCCCACTGCCGGAGAGCCAACTCGACCGCTTCGCCGCGGTGAGTTCCGTTGGCTTGCCCGCACGTGATGCCGAGCGAGAGATCCTCACGGGAGACGGGGGGACCGAGGCGCTCGGACGTGTGCCGACGGTGACGAACCCGGCCGAGCTCGTCGAGGCGATCGCCGCGATCCACCGGCTCCACACTGCGCCAGCGGTGGTCGAGTACCTCCTCGACCTCGCAGACGGCACCCGGCGGCACCCGGCGCTCACGTCGGGGGTGTCGCCGCGGGTGACCGTCGGTTTGTTGGCCATGGCACGCGCGCACGCAGCGACCTGCGGCCGCAACTACGTCACACCCGACGACGTCCAGGCGGTCTTCATTCCGGCCGCCGCCCACCGCGTCACCGTCGGCGGACACCTCGACGTCGCCGCCGCGGCGGCGGCGCTCGCCGACGTGCTCACCCATACCCCCGTCCCACGCCAATGACCCGACGTCGGGCGCGCCTGCGGATCCGCCCGACCGGCTTCGGCCTGTTGCTCGTCGGGATCGTCACGCTCGCGCTGGTGATCGACGCCGGCGGAGCCGATCCGCAGGTTGCCGGACTCGCCTGGAGCGCGCTCGCCGCGGTCGTGGTGATCGGCACCATCTGGCCGCTGTGGGTCGTCGCGACCAGCACGGTGTCGGTGCGCCCGACGGGGAGCGACGTCGTGGTCGGCGACCCCGTGGGATTCGAGGTCACGGTCACTTCGGGAGGCGGTCCGGTCGAGGTCTCCCTCGGCGGCGGCGATGCAATCGAACGGCGATGGTGGAGTGCGATCGGTCGATCCACCAGGTCCGTCGCGCCGACCGCGACGGGGCGATGCGTGCTCCGGGATCTGGAGGTGGAGGTCCGCTCGAGCGCACCGCTCGGCGTGCTTCGCGTGCTGCGCCGTCATGACATCGCGCTGGCGGCACCCGTGTGGATCGCACCGGCGCCGATCGAGCAGCGATGGCGAGTCGAATCGACAGAACGACGGGCGCTCGATGGTTCGGCACGGCAACCTTCGAACGCCGGGGATCTGGTTCGCTCGGTGCGTCACTACGTGCCCGGCGACCCGGCGCATCTGGTGCATTGGCCGACCTCGGCACGAGCGGGCGAGCTGCTGATCCGCGAACTGGAACCACCGGGCGACCTTCTGGTTGCGGTGGTGGTTCACCTCGACGACGCCGATGACACCGTCGCAGGTCGTGCCGCGGGGCTGGTCGAGGCGATCTCCGAGGCCGGTGGTTCGGTCATTCTCTGCACCGCCACCGAGGACGGCCCGGCCGCGACGACGGTCGCCAGTCGGCTCCACGCGGGGCGGCTCCTTGCCGCGGCGATCGCTGCGCCACCGGCCCCGCCCCCACCCGGGACGCGGGCCGAGCACGTTCGGAGCAGCCTCCGATGACCACGGCGCTCGGACGCCCGGTCAGTCCCGAACTCGTGCCCGACGATCGTCGCGGCGGCAACGCACGGCTCGTGCCGCTGTTCGTCGCGACCGCCGCGTCGGTCGGACTCGCTGCGCGGTCGGTTCCGGTCGAGCGGAACGCAACCACCGTCTCCGCTATCGCCGGCTTGCTCGTCGCCGGACTCGCGATCTTCCTGCTGCAGTCGATTCGGGCGCGATGGGCCTCGCGCGTCGTCGTACTGCTTGGCGCCGTGATCATGGTCCGATACGGCGAGGCGAGCGGCGGGGGTGCCTTCACGTCGGTGCGCTCGTTGCTGTGGGCCGCGGCGACCGTCGCCGCCTTCGTGCTCGGCTCGCGGTTGGGATCCGCGTCGGTCGACGCCCGCGCCGAGGACGTCGGTCGAGGGGGGAGACTGATGAGCGCGCTCCAGGCGATCGCGGTGGTCGCCGCACTCGTCGTCGCCGCGACGCTCGCCTTCGGCCCGCGGGTCAGCTCGTGGATGTCGCCGTCCGCGGCGAGCGGGCGCAGCGCGGATCGTCGCGACCGGGTGCAGAGCAACCCGATGGTCGCGGCCGACCAGATGGATGCCGCGAGCCGGCCTCGCCTGTCGGATCGCCTGGTGATGACGGTTCGGTCGCCCCGCCCGTCGTTCTGGCGGACCGGCACTTTCGACCGCTTCGACGGGCAGCGCTGGACACGGTCGAATGCCGGCGCTGCACTTGTTGCCGGCGGCAGCGTGTCGACCCCGGCCGATGACCTCTCGGCACGATCCGGCGAACCGCTCGTCCAGCGCATCCGGCTGGAAGCGGCGTACTCCGAGGTTCTCCCCGCCGCGCCGAGCCCGGTGTCGGTCGAGTCCCGTTCGCTGCTCGCCCAGTGGAGTGACGGCACGATCGTCGCGGCGGACGCTCCCCTCGGGGTTGGAACCAGCTACACGGTGACGAGCCGTCAGATCCCCGTCACCGACGCGGCCATGGCGGCGGCTGACGGCCAGCCCGTTCCCGACGCGGTCCTTCGTCGCTACGCGGCCCGACCGACCGCATCGTCGCGGGTCGCGCAGCTGGTGGCCGAGGTCACCGCAGGGGTGAACGGCACGCGGGCGAAGGTCGATGCGCTCATCGCGTGGATGGGGTCGAATCTCACCTACTCGCTCGACGCACCACTGCCGAGTCGTGGCGGCGATGTCGTCGACGAGTTCCTGTTCACCACCAAACAGGGGTGGTGCGAGCAAATCGCTTCGGCGTTGACCGTGATGTTGCGGGAACTCGGCATCCCGGCCCGGGTGGCGACGGGGTTCGTGCCGGGTGAGTGGGATCCGGTCACGCAGGCGTACCGGGTGCGTGAGCGCGACGCCCACGCCTGGACCGAGGTGTGGTTCGCCGGGCTCGGCTGGGTGCCGTTCGACCCGACCGCCTCGGTTCCGCCAGCGGGTTCGACGACGAGCGGAGCGGCGGCATCGTGGTGGTGGGATCACGCCGTCGCGGTGCTGCTCGCCATCGCGCTCGTCGTGGGGTTGGCGAGCCCGGTCGGACGTGCTGTGCACCGGGCGGCGGCCGCGTGGCGGGCTCGATCGGCGCGTCGCACTCGATCCTCGTGGTCACCGGGCTGGGTCGGTGTGGTGGTGGCCGACCTGGAGCGGTACGGGCGACGAGGTGGCCGGCCGCGCGAGCCGAATGAGACCGTGACGCGGTTCACCGCCGAACTGGCCGATCGAACGGGTGACTCCCGTTTCGCCGAGCTGGGCGAAGCGCTCGACGCGGTGAGCTTCGGCGCTGATCCCCCGGCCGACTCGCGTGATCGCCTTGAGCCGCTCGCCCGCGAGCTCAGCACCCCCTCGGGAACTTTGGGTCGAGCGTCCCGAATTCGGGACTGACGACCCAAAGTTCGGGAGGGGTGTGACGGGAGGGGTGAGACGGGAGGGGGTCAGGCGATGACGTGTTCGGCGCGGAGGGTGTCGAGTTCGCGGTCGTTGAGGCCCAGTTCGGATCGAAGCACCTCGTCGGTGTGCTCGCCCACCCACGGCACCCGTGTCTCGGGGCCCTCCGCAACACGGGACATCTTGACCGGGTTTCCGGGGACCAAGACCGGCTCGTCGACCCCATCGGGACGTTCCATCTCCACGAGCATGTTCCGGCGTTCGACGTGCTCGTCGGCGATCACCTCGGGGGCGGTGAAGCATGGACCTGACGGGATGCCGGCCCGGCCGAGCGCGTCGCAGACCTCGACTCGGGTACGTCCCGACGCCCACGCCTCCACCGCCGGTCGGACGATGTCCTCGGTGCGTGCCATCCAGTCGCGCCGAGCTGCCAGCCGCTCGTCACCTACCCATTCGGGGTGTCCCACCAACTCGGCGAGCGCCTCGAACTGGTGCTCGCGCACGCACTGCACGGCGAACCAGCCGTCGGACGCCCGGAACGCCGTCATCACCCCGTCCAACAACCCGTCACGTCGGCCCAGCGACCAGAAGTTCGTGACGACGTCGGTCATGGCGATCATCGAGTCGAACATGGCGACATCAACCCGCTGGCCGAGTCCCGTCGCATCCCGGTGGCGGAGCGCCGCGAGGATGCCGATCACTGCGAACAGCGCAGAGCTGATGTCGCCCAGCGCGCCGACGGGCGTGACCCGCGGCGACTCGCCCGGCGGGCAGGCGAAGTCGTAGATCCCCGACATCGCTTCCGGCACCATCGCGTAGGCGGGCCAGTCGCGGTACGGCGAGTCGCCGATGTTCCCGAACCCCGACACCGACACCCACACAACCCGGGGATGCGCTGCAGACACGACGTCGTAGCCGATGCCGAGGCGGTCCATCGTGCCTGCCTTGAAGTTCTCGCCGACAACGTCGAAGCGACCCGCGAGGGCGATGAACAACTCGCGCCCCCGGGGATGTTTCAGGTCGATCCCGATCGAGCGCTTGTTGAGGTTGTTGCGGAGGAACGTGGCGCCAACTCGTCGACCCTGTGGGTCCTCGATCGCCGGCAGCGCGCCACGACCGGAGTCGCCGGCAACCGGGTGCTCCACCTTCACCACCTCAGCGCCCAGGCGAGCCAGGAGCTGTGTGGCGAACGGCAGGGCCTGCATCTGTTCCGCCGCGAGGACGCGAATGCCCTCAAGCGGCTTGCCGAAGGGTATGGCGTCAGCGTTGGCAATATCTCCGAGTCGCATGATCGGCTCAGCGTAGAAGCCGCTGACGGAATCTGACGACCCGTCAGAAACGCTCGTAGACTCGCCGCCATGCGCGGCATCATCTCGGCGGGGGCGTACGTCCCCTACTGGCGGCTCCAGCGGTCGGCGATCACGGCGTTCCACGGAGGGCGAGGGAGCGGTACCCGCTCGGTCGCCTCCTACGACGAGGACACGACGACCCTCGGTGTCGAAGCGGCGCGCAACGCGCTGGCCGCGCCCGGGTTGCCCGACGCGGCCGCGTTGTGGTTCTCGACCTCCGACCCGACCTACCTCGAGAAGAACAACGCGTCGGCGATTCACGCAGCGTTGCGGTTGCCGTCGCGGACGGGAGCGTTCGACCTGGGCGGTTCGCTCCGCTCGGCCCTCGGCGCGCTGCGAGGGGCGCTGGAGTCCGGCGGGCCCACGCTCGTGGTTGCCGCTGACATCCGCGGTGGCCTTCCCAACAGCGCCGACGAGTCGGCCGGTGGCGACGGAGCCGCCGCATTGCTCGTGGGTGAAGCCGACGACGTTGCCGCCGAGTATCTCGGTGGCGCGTCGGCGACCGAGGAGTTTCTCGACCGCTGGCGGAGCCCCGGCGAACGCCGGACGAAGCAGTGGGAGGAGAAGTTCGGCGAGACCCACTACGTGGCGCTCGCGCAGGAGGCATTCAGCGACGCGCTCGCGGCAGCTGGGATCCCCGCGGATGACGTCGACCAGGTTGTGATCGCAACGTCGCATCCCCGTGCCGGCGGCGTGGTCGGCAAGAAGCTCGGCCGTCCCCTCGCCGACGACCTCGCGACGACGATCGGCAAGACGGGTACGGCGGCGCCGGCGCTGCTGTTGACCAACGCGATCGAGTCGGCCGCGGCGGGCACGGTCGTCGCCTTGGTGTCGCTCGCCGACGGTGCCGACGTGTTGATCCTCCGGGTGACCGGCACGGGGCGTGCGCCGCGGAGCGTCGCAGCGCAGATCGGTGCCGGCAACGACACGCTGCCGTATGCGAAGTTCCTGGCGTGGCGCGGGGTGATGACACCCGAGCCGCCGCGTCGTCCTGAGCCGGCGCGCATGTCGGGATCCGCGGCCGGCCGATCCGTCGACTGGAAGTACGGCTTCGTCGGCTCGCGGGACCGTGACTCGGGAGCGCTGCATCTGCCGCCGGCCCGGGTGAGCTTCGACGGAGGCAACGTCGATGACATGGAGCCGACGCCGATGGCGAACGCGATCGGCACCGTCGTCACCTACACCGTCGACCGGTTGGCGTACTCGCCGAGCCCGCCGGTGATCTTCGCGGTGGTCGACTTCGATGACGGAAGCGGGGGCCGTCCCGGGCGGCTGCCGGTCGAGCTGACCGACACGACCCCCGACGACGTTGCGGTGGGCACGAAGGTCGAGATGACCTTCCGTCGCCTCAACACTGCGGATGGAATCGCCAACTACTTCTGGAAGGCGCGGCCGCGCCGGGAGGCCACCTCATGAGCTCGCACGGAATCAAGGATCGGGTCGCGATCATCGGGATGGGCTGCACGCCGTTCCGTGAGCATTGGGACAAGGGCACGTCCGACCTGCTGGTCGACGCGGCGGAAGAGACGTTCGCGTCGGCGGGGTTGGGGAAGGGCGACATCGACGCGTACTGGTTCGGGACCGCCCAGTCCGCGATGTCGGGCGTGCCGCTCGCTCAGGCGTTGCAGCTCGAGGGCAAGCCGGTGAGCCGAGTCGAGAACTTCTGTGCGACCGGTTCCGAGGCGTTGCGCCAGGCGTGCTACGCGGTCGCGTCGGGTGCCTACGACACGGCGATGGCGATCGGCGTCGAGAAGGTAAAAGACTCCGGCTACCAGGGCCTCAACGCGTTCCCGATTCCCAACGACGGGACGAACCGGACGCTGACTGCCGCCGCGATGTTCAGCCTGGTGCTGCCGGCGTATGCGGAGAAGTACGGGATCGATCCGGCCGACCTGCGCCGCACGGTGGCGCGCATCGCGTCGAAGAACCATGCGAACGGCGCCCACAACCCTCGTGCCCAGTTCCGGCGTGAGATGGACGTCGACGCCATCTGTGCGATGCCGTCGGTGGCGGGACAGCTCTCAGTGATGGACTGCGCCGGTGTCGCCGACGGCTCCGCCGCGGCGATCATCTGTCGTGCCGAGGATGCCCACCGGTATACCGACAAGCCGTTGTACGTGAAGGCGCTGTCGTTCGTCGCCGGCAACGGGTCCGGGTTGATGGACACGACCTACGACTACACAACGTTCCGCGAGTGCGAGTGGGCGGCAAACGACGCCTACGCGCAGGCGGGCATCACCGACCCTCGGTCGCAGCTCGCGATGGCCGAGGTGCACGACTGCTTCACGCCGACCGAGTTGGTGCTCATGGAGGACCTCGGGTTCTCGAAGCGGGGGGAGGCGTGGCGTGATGTGGAAGCGGGAGTGTTCGACCTCCACGGTGATCTGCCGGTCAACCCCGACGGCGGCCTGAAGTCGTTCGGTCACCCGGTGGGCGCGTCGGGTCTGCGGATGATCTTCGAGGCGTGGTTGCAGCTGCGCGGTGAGGCGCCGGAGGATCGCCGGATCGACACGGCGGATCGAGGCCTTGCGCTCACGCACAACCTGGGTGGCTACCCGGGGGAGATGGTGTCCTTTGTGGGCATCTGGGGTTCACGCCTGGGTTGAGGCCGCTGGTTCGGGGGTCGGCCGGGCGTGGTCTTGGCAGGTGCCGGCCGGGGTGGTTCTGGGCAGTGGTGTGCCGGGGTTTCGGTTGGGGGCTGCTGAGTTCGGGTGCGGTGCCGGTCGGTCGGGTGGGGTCGGTCGGGTCGGTCGGGTGGGGTTAGCGGTCGTCGAGTTCGATCGAGGTGACGAGTTGGTGGACGTCGATGGGGAGGGTGGCCGTTGAGGTGACGGTGCCGAGGTTTCCGGACTGTCCGTTGGTGGCGGTGTAGGTGAGTTGCCAGTGTTGGGTGGCGGTGATTGTGAATGCTCCGACCGAGCGTGTGTAGGTGAACGAGCAGTTGGTTGACTGGGCTCGGGCTGGGCGGCTCGGGTTGTAGGGGGTGCCGGGTCCGGTGCATCGGATCGGCGGGCTGCCGTCGCCGGGGTCCCAGGTGATGTCGAGTGGGGTGGCGGTGGCGGTGGCGGTGACGCCCGCTGCTGATGCTGAGGCGGAGATGGGTTGCCAGTTGTTGACCCAGAGCCAGGTGGGAACGTTGATGATCGCCAGTCCGTTCGCGGGGTTTGTTTCGGCGGCGGGCGGGGTGACGTGGAGTTGGGCGAGTGCTTGTTCAGCGAGCGTGTGTGCGACCGCCGCGGGGTCGGCGACGCTGGGGTCGAACAGGTCGCGGGACACCTGGGTGCCGGTGGTGGTGTCGATGCAGATTTTCCAGTAGCGGGTGCCGATGGTGAGTGAGGTCGCTTCGGTGCCGATGTCGAGGTGGACGATGGAGTTGTCGTTGATCGTGTCGGCGAGGTTGAAGTAGCGGCAGCGGATGGTGGAGGTGCCGGCGGCACCGGAGGATCCACCGCTGGTACCACCACCACCGGCGACCGCCACGACCGCCCCATCCGACGTCGCCGCCCCACCCACCGTCGGCCCGTCAAAGACGTTTGCCGCGGCCGAGCTCGATAGACCGAGGAGTGCCAGTGCTGTGATCAGACCTATCGCCCAGGGCACAGGTCCTGTGCGTCGCGGATTCCGTCGGTCTGCTC
>JAKOVA010000287.1 GCA_029782335.1 Actinomycetes bacterium
TCCGCCGAGACCTCGGCCTCGGTGCGGCCCACCAAGGGGATCTCACCGTCGTGCAGGGCCGCGGCGATGCGATCCACTGCGGCACCGGCACGGTGGAGCACCGCGATCTCATGAGGGTCCTTGATCTCCCGCAGCGGACCGGTCAGCACGCTCGCAGGTTCCGATGTCAACCCATCGACCCGATGTTGCAAGCCGATCAGGAACCGTGCCCAGGTGCGGTCGCCGACCGCAACCCTGCGGGCAGGTCCCAGCAACGACGCGACGAGTTCGAGCGGATCCTCCAGTTCGTCCCAGGGGCGCAGGTCGAACAGCGCCGGGTCATGCGCGACGCGTGGCGCCTCGAGTCTCGGCACGACCAAGGTCGCCGCATCGGCGGTGAGGACCAGCATCGTCAGCCGCTCGAGCGGCATCGCTTCATAGCCGCACAGCCACGGAAGATCCGCCCCGACCGACAGCAACAGCGCCTCGGTACCGCGCCCCGACATCGCTGCTCGCACTCGGTCGAATCGCGTGCCGAACGGGGTCTGGCTCACAAGCCCTCCATCGCCGGGAGGTCGTCGAGGCTGCGGCGGTTCTTCGCGGCGTGATACTCGGCGATGCCGTCGGACCCTTTCGCCTCGGCCCACTCGGTGAGGCGGGGACGCTCCTCGACGAGCTCCATCACCGGCACGCCGTAGCCGCAGGAGGTACGCACCTCATCGACCGCGAGACGGATCACGGCTCTCGCCCCGACGTCGGGAGGGAAGCGAGCCAACACACCGTCCTCGGCGGCGTCCGCCAGGGTGACGACGTCCGCTCGTCCGAAGAGTCGGAGCACGAGGGGACGCTCGCCGAACGAGCAGAACATCACCGTCAAGCGATGGTTCTCACGCACGTGGGCGATCGTCTCGGCGCCGCTCCCGGTGAGGTCGAGGTACGCGACGTTTCGTCGGTCGAGCACCCGGAACGTGTCACCGCCTTTTGGGGAAACGTTGACGTGGCCGTCGGGTCCGCTCGGCGCGGATCCGACGAAGAACACCGGTTGCGCCTCGATGAACGCCACGTGGTCGTCGCGCAGCTCCGGGAACGACGCACCCATCAGCGCGCAACCTCGGAGATCCGTCCGCCGGCACCCGCCGCGACCGCGGCGTCCGCGGCACTTCCTGCGTGATGCGACGACCGCGTGAGTGGCGACGACTCGACGTGCGCGAAACCCAGTTCCGTCTCGCCGATGCGCTTCCACTCGGCGAACTCAGCGGGCGTCCACCACCGCTCGACCGGGAGGTGGTGGCCGGTGGGCCGGAGGTACTGGCCGATGGTGACGATCTCGACGCCGACCGAGCGCAGGTCTGCCATGGTCGAGCACACCTCGTCGAAGGACTCGCCCATGCCCACGACGACGCCCGACTTCGCCAGGAAGCCACCGGCGGCGGATCGTGCGAGCACGGCGAGACTTCGGGCGTAGCCGGCGGAGGGCCGCACCGCCCGTTGCAGACGGGCGACCGTCTCGATGTTGTGGTTGACGACGTCGGGCCTCGAGGCCAGCACGGTCTCGAGGGAGTCCGCGTTCCCGGCGAGATCCGAGATGAGCACCTCGATACGGGCCGACGGGGCGACGAGGCGAACCGCCTCGACGGTTGCGGCCACATGGGCCGCGCCGCCGTCGTCGAGATCGTCGCGAGCGACCATCGTGATCACGACGTGGGACAGCCCCATACGCTGCACCGCAGCGGCGACACGCCCGGGCTCTCCCGCGTCGAGCGGCGCGGGGTGGCGGGTGTCCACCAGGCAGAACCCGCACGCACGCGTGCAGCGCTCTCCGCACACCATGAAGGTCGCAGTGCCTTCGCCCCAGCACTCGGACAGATTCGGACAGCCCGCCTCCTCACACACGGTGATGAGCCCGAGGTCGCGCACCGTTCGCCGAAGCGCCGTCGCGCGATCAGAGATCTGCACTCGAGCGCGGAGCCACTCGGGCTTTCGGGCATCGAGTGGCAATCCGCCCGAGACGCCGGCCTCGGCGAGGCGACCCTGGAGTCGCACGCTCGTCGATGTCGGCCGCGGCGCGTCGCCCGGTCCGGCGCCGCGGCTGAACGGTGAGAGATCGCGGTTGTCCGACGGGATCCGCCACACCACGTCCGCGCGGTCGAGCGCTCCTCGGCCCCACCGTTGCGCGGCACGTTCGACGACGGCGTCGACGACCTGCCGCATCGACGCGTCGATCCCCTCTTGGGCGAGCGAGGTCACCCCTTTGTCGGCAATTCCGCACGGCACGATGTGGTTGAACATCGACAGATCCGGGTCGACGTTCAACGCGAAGCCGTGCATCGATCGTCCACGGGTCAGACGCACGCCGATCGCGGCGATCTTCCGTGGACGAGGCCCGGTCGGGTCGACCCACACGCCGGGGAACCGATCGAGACGCCCGACGTTGTCGAGGCCGAGATCGGCCAGCGAGTCGATGACGAGCTGCTCGACCGACCGCACATAGGCAACGGTGTCGGCCATTCCCGCTGCGCTTCCGCCACGCCGGCCGGCCACGCTCAGGATCGGGTAGCCGACGAGCTGTCCGGGCCCGTGATAGGTGACGTCACCGCCACGGTCGATGTGATGCAACTCTGCGCCGACCGAAGCGGGGTCGACCAGCACGTGGCCCGTGTCGCCCCGGATGCCCAGCGTGTAGGTCTTCGGGTGTTCCAACAACAGGAGGTAGTCGTCGTACCCGTGGTTGAAGATGCCGCGTTGCAGCGACAGCGCCTCCGCGTAGGGAACCCTCCCCAGCCAACGGGCTCTCAACACCGTCGTGCCCTCATCGCCCGGGGTGTGTCGAGCGCCCTTCGCTGGTCACAGCTCGGCGCTCCAGTCGCGGGTCTCGATGATCTCTTTGACCGTCCGCATGAAGGCTGCGGCATAGGCCCCGTCGAAGGCACGGTGATCCCACGAGAGCGTGAGGTTGCCAACCGAATGGATCGCGATCGACTCCGATCCGTCCGGGAGTTCGACGACGACAGGCCGCCGCTTCACACCATCGGTGGAAAGGATCGCGACCTGCGGCTGGTTGATGATCGGGGCCACGAGGAACGTGCCGTACGCACCGGAGTTGGAGATGGTGAACGTTCCGCCGGCGAGCTCGTCGGGCACCAGCCGCTTGGTCCGGGCGCGATCTGCGAGGTCTTTCACCTCGCGGGCGATCGCCCGGAGTCGCAGCCCCTCCGCCCCCATGATCACCGGAGCGAGCAGGCCCTGGAAGTTCAGATCGACCGCGATCGAGAGATTCACGCCGTGGTGGACGATGAGTTCGCCATCACCGACCGTCGCGTTCATGTGTGGGAACTCGGCGAGCGCATCGATCACCGCTCGGGCGATGAACGGGAGGTACGTGAGCGCGAAGCCTTCCTCTTGCTCGAACTGCTCGCGAGCGGGCCGACGGGCGCGTTCCACGCCCTCGTAGTCGACGTCGACGGCCGTGATCACGTGAGGTGACGTCGCGCGGGACGCCACCATCAACTGGCCGGTGCGCAGGCGAATGTTGTTGAGCTTTTCGACCCGATCGACCCCCGGCGTGTGCGGCCGGGCGACCGGGGCCGCGGCGGGGGCGGCTTGAGGGGCCGGCGCTGGAGGCGTGGCGGACGCGGGCGCCGCAGCAGGAGCCGGCGCCACCGGAGACGGCGCCGTGGGAGCCGGTGCCGTTGCCGGGGCTGGCGCGGCGGCCGCTCGCGCGTCGATCACGGCGAGCACGTCCTCGCGGGTGATCCGGCCCCCGACGCCCGTCCCGGTGATCTGGGAGGCGTCGAGCTGGTGCTCGGTGATCAGGCGGCGGACCAGCGGCGACAACAAGCGCGGCTCCACCCCATCGGTGTTGCCCGCAGCGGGCGCCGTCGCGGCAGCGGGCGCAGCAGAAGCAGGCGCAGGAGCGGCGGGCGGCGGCGGAGTGGCCGGAGCCGGAGCGGGCGGCACGAACGCCGGCGCCGGTTCGGGCGCGGGCGGAGCGGCCGGAGCAGGCGAAGCGGCCGGCTCGGTGGCCGGCGCAGCAGCATCGGCACCTCCCGAGGGCAAATCGCTCAGCACCACGAGCACCGTGCCGACGTCGACCGTCTCGCCTTCCGGCACCCGAATCTCGGTCACATAGCCCGCCATCGGCGACGGGACCTCGGAGTCGACTTTGTCGGTCGACACCTCGAAGAGCGGCTCGTCTTCCTCGACGTGATCACCAACCTGCTTGAACCACTTGGTGATCGTTCCTTCGGTGACCGACTCGCCCAACTGGGGCATCGGGATCTCTGGCATGGTCGTCCGTTTCCTTCCTCGGTTCGTCCGGTCGTCCCCGATCATCGGGGCACGCGCTCAGTGCAGGCTGCGACCCGTCATCGCCAGCATCGTCTCGCCGAACAATTCGGACAGCGACGGGTGGGGCTGAATGAAGGCGGCGACCTCGTCGACGGTCGCCTCCCAGTTCACGGCGAGGTAGCCCTGCCCGAGTTGTTCGGTCACCCACGGCCCGACCATGTGCACACCGAGGATGCGGCCCGCCCGACCGTCCGCGGTCTTCTCGGCGATGACCTTCACCATCCCGTCGGTCTGACCGAGGATCACCGCCCGCCCGTTGCCGAGGTAGCGGTGCTTGGAGGTCACCACCTCGTAGCCCGCTTCGATGGCGGCCGACTCGGAGTACCCGGCGAACGCGACCTCGGGCTGGCAGTAGATCGCCCACGGCACCCGTGAGTAGTCGATCCCGATCGGCGACTCGCCGAGGATGTCTTTGATCGCGACCATCCCCTCGGCATACCCGACATGCGCGAGTTGGGGGGTGGCGATCGCATCGCCCACGGCCCACACACCCGGCTCAGCCGTGCGACACGTGGGATCGGCGACGATGAAGCCTCGCTCATCGATCCCCACGTTCACACCTGCGGCGATCACGCCGGCGGTCGCCGGCCGGCGACCGACCGAGACGACCACAGCGTCGACGGCGATCTGTTCGCCATCACCGAAGGAGACCGTCGTGCCACCCTCGGGGCGGGG
This sequence comes from Actinomycetes bacterium, assembly GCA_029782335.1. Taxonomy (GTDB): domain Bacteria; phylum Actinomycetota; class Acidimicrobiia; order Acidimicrobiales; family Microtrichaceae; genus JADLFH01. The sequence continues at coordinate 5,002 of JAKOVA010000287.1, forward strand.
CTGATGGCCCGTGACCGCAACACCGGTGCGGATCGTGATCCCCTTCTTCTTGAAGGAGCGCTCGACGATTCCGGTGACATCGGCGTCACAGCCGGGGAGGATCTTCGGGAGCGCCTCGAGGATCGTCACCTGCGTGCCCATGTCCGCCAGCGTCGAGGCGAACTCACAGCCGATCGCGCCGCCACCGATCACCACGGCGGTCGCCGGGATCGAGCGCAGCTCGAGGAACTCGTCGGAGGTGAACACCACCCGACCGTCGGGCTCGAAGCCCGGGATGGTCCGGGGCAGGGACCCTGGGGCCAGGATCACCGCGTCGCCGCTGATGATCGTGGATCGGCCGTCCGCACCGCTGACCTGGACCTGATGGTTCGGCCCCAGCGTGCCCCAGCCGTCGAAGACGTCGACCTTGCGGCTCTTCAGGAGGCTCGACAACCCCGTGAACATCTGGTCGACGACCCGCTGCTTGCGGTCGACGGTGACGCCCCAGTCCACCGCGGGCGGTTCCGCGAGGATGCCGAACTCCTTGGCGTGGTTGACGGTGCGGTACACCGCAGCCGACTCGAGCAGCTCCTTTGCCGGAATGCATCCGCGGTGCAGGCACGTTCCGCCGACCTTGTCGCGTTCCACGAGCGCAATTCGCAGGCCGGCACTCGCCCCGTAGAGGGCGGAGGCGTAGCCGCCGGGACCTCCGCCGATCACCACGACGTCGTAGTGGTGTGCGCCGCTCTCGTTGCCGTTGCCCTGGTCCACCCGATCTCCTCTGACGACCTGCGGCCGAGCCTACCGTCGCGTGTCGCCGCTTCGGCCCGGCGCCCTACCGGGCTGCGATGAATATCTGCACGATTCCGGCGATCAGAACCGCGAGACCGCAGATGACCGAGAGCGTGATGAGGAGGCGGGTGCTCACGGATGCCACGTTAGATTGACCGGCTCGTCCACCCCAGGCGACGTGTGACACCAGGAGGATCCAGGGATGAGAAACGCGCTCGGCGGCGTGCAGTCGGTGCTGGTGTTGGGCGGAAGTTCCGAGATCGCCGCGGCGACGGTGCGCCGATTCGTCGCCGACCGCTGCAACAAGGTGATCCTCGCCGTCCGGGAACCGGTTTCGGTCCACGGCCTGGCGGAGGAGCTCCGCGCGGCGGGCGCGGCCGTCGAGGTGGTGGCCTTCGACGCCCACGACACGGCGACTCACGCGGCGTTCATCGACGACCTCTTCGACCGCCACGGGGACATCGACTGTGTGCTGTCCGCGTTCGGGGTGCTGGGCAACCAGGACACCTTTGACGACGATGCCGCCGCTGCGGCGGACGCCGTCGTCGTCAACCTCGCCGGCCAGGTGTCGGCGTTGACGGCGACCGCAGCACGCATGCGCAGCCAAGGCCACGGCCTCATCGTCGTGCTCTCCTCGGTCGCCGGCCAACGCGTCCGCCGGGACAACGCGGTGTACGGAGCCACCAAAGCCGGCCTCGACGGCTTCGCGCGCGGCCTCGGAGATCGTCTCGTCGGAAGCGGCGTGAAGGTGATGGTCGTCCGGCCCGGCTTCGTCACCACCCGCATGACCGCCGGAATGGATCCGGCGCCGTTCTCCACGACGGCGGAGCGCGTCGCCGAGGACATCGTGACGGGGATCGCCCGCGGAGCCGAAGTCGTCTGGTCACCGGGCGTGCTCCGGTACCTCTTCGCCGTCCTCCGGGCGCTGCCGACGCCGGTGTGGCGGAAGGTCTCCGCCCGCTGAAGCGTTGGACGCCCGCCGCCGCGATCTGTGAAGGTGACACGCATGCCCGTCGACATGGCCGCCCGCCGCAGTTCCGCCAGCCGCACGATCGCCGCTTCGGCGTCGCAGATCTTCGACGTGCTGGCCGACGCGTCCCTGCACTCGGTGATCGACGGCTCCGGCCAGGTGCGGGCGTCGCGGGAGGCGCGGCCTGAGCGCCTCGCGCTGGGTTCGCGTTTCGGCATGAAGATGCGCATCGGGCTCCCCTATGTCATCACCAACGAAGTGGTGGAGTTCGAGGCCGACCGCCGGATCGCCTGGCGGCATCTCGGCCGCCACATCTGGCGTTACGAACTCGAGCCGATCGACGAGCACTCGACCAAGGTGACCGAGACCTTCGACTGGTCGCCGTCGCCGATCGCCAAGATCCTCGAGTTCGCCGGGTACCCCGAGCGTCACCTCCGGAACATCGAGCGCACCCTCGAGCGGCTCGACGCATACGTCACGAACCGCTCCGCCGGCCTGTGAGCGACGCTCGTCCGATCGCTGCGTTCGACTTCGACGGCACCATCACCCAGCGCGACACGCTGCTGGGGTTTCTCACCTTCGTCGCCGGCCGGAGGGCCGTGACCGCAGCAATGTTGCGTCACGCCGGTGGGCTGCTCCGTGGTCTGCGCGACGACGTCGAACGGGATGCGTCCAAGGAGCGGGTCCTCGGCGCCGTGATGGGTGGGCGGTCACTCGATGACGTCACCGCCGCCGGCGTTCGCTACGCCGCCCTGCTGCCGCAACGGTTCCGTCCGGAGGTCACCGCGCAGGTGCGCTGGCACCTCGACGAGGGCCACGAGGTGGTGCTCGTCTCGGCGTCGCTCGAGTACTACCTCCGCCCCGCCGCGGAGGCCCTGGGGCTCACCGACGTCATTGGCGTCACCATGGAGGCCGACGCCTCGGGACGGCTCACCGGACGCCTCGCTCGCCCGAACGTACGAGCGGAGGAGAAGGCGGTGCGGCTCCGCGAGTGGTGGGGTAAGCGGCCCGCTACCGAGCTGTGGGCCTACGGGAACTCCTCGGGTGACGAGGCGTTGCTCGCGCTCGCGGATCACCCGACCTGGATCGGGCGCCGCGCCCGGGACGTCCAGACCGCCGCGTCCTGACCCACGTTGCACAACAACCCTCCGGTGCGGCGGAGGGACCCTCGGAGCAGTCTCCGGGGCCCGACCACCGCACCGGTGAGGGAGATCGTCAGCTCTTCGGTGGCATCCGGATGCCACCGTCGACCCGGATGTCCTGGCCGTTCATGTAGTTGTTGGTCACCAACTCGAGGGCCAGCGAAGCGAACTCGCTGGCATAGCCGAGCCGGCGCGGGAACAGCACCGACTGACCCAGCGCGGCCTTGAACGCCTCCGACGCTTCACCCTCGCCATAGATCGGTGTGTCGATCAGGCCGGGGGCGATGGTGTTGACGCGAATACCCGCCGCTGCAAGGTCACGAGCGATCGTGATCGTCATGCCGACGACGCCGCCCTTCGAAGCGGAATAGGCGGCCTGGCCGATCTGGCCCTCGTACGCCGCGACCGACGCGGTGTTCACGATGGCGCCGCGCTGGCCGTCTTCGTCGGGCTCGTTGCGGTTCATCGCTGAGGCGGCGAGACGGATGCAGTTGAAGGTGCCGATGAGGTTGATCTCGATGACCTTGCGGAACACCTCGAGGTCGTGCGGATTGCCGTTCTTGTCGATCGTGCGGGCCGGCCAGCCGATACCTGCACAGTTGACCAGAACCCGCAGCGGTGCCATTTCGAGCGCCGCGTCGACGCCGGCCTGCACCTGCTCAGCGCTGGTGACATCCGCAGCGGCGAACAGGCCGCCGATCTCCGAAGCGAGCTTGTCGCCCCGCTCTTGCTGTCGGTCGAGGTCCATGACCACGACCTTGGCGCCCCGCTCGGCGAGGAGACGTGAAGTCGCCTCTCCCAGCCCGGACGCGCCACCCGTCACGATTGCCGAAAACCCATTGATCTCCATGCGGGGAGCCTAAACCTGACCGGCTGGTCAAGAGGAATCGGCGACACACCCGCGGCAACGACGCGTTCGCGGAAGCGGATCGCGGGAAATTCGCTGAAGTCCCGGCGGCCATGTGCCGAGACATCGACGGTGACGACGTGGCGCAAGGACCCCTCAACCGTGGGGGCGAACGGCACCGAAGCCCGGTGCGGGAACGAACCCGCCGGCCGCGGCGGCGGGCCACCGGGAGGATCGGCGTTCGCACGAATCCGAAACGGCGCCCGACGAACCCCCGAAGCGCCGGACGAGTCGCCGCGTCCCGTCGCGTTCGAGCCGCTCGAATTCGACGTTCCGCCGGCCAGCACCGGTGGGGTCACCGACTCACCCACACCCCCACCGGCGTCCACGTCCGCATCCGCATCGAGTTCCGCATTCCCGGGAGGCCGCGCGCACCTGCCGCTGCTGTCGCGCCGCGACGGCGGCCCGCAGGTTGCCTTCGTCGGAACTGCCTTCACCCGGGCAACGGCGACCGAAGAGACCGCTGCGGCGCCCCGAAGCACCTTCACCGAGTACTTCTCCACCGAGTCGTTGTTCAACCCCGGAGACCCCATCGCCTCACCGTTGGGCCTCGACCGCGGGAGCGACCCGTGCCGGGTACTGGGCCTCCCCGCGGACGCGACCTGGCGCGAGGTCGTTCGGGCGCACCGTCGGTTGGTGAAGGAGAACCATCCCGATCGTCTCGGCGATGTCGAACCCGCGATCCGCGCGGCCGCCGAAGCCCGTTTCCGGGAGATCAACGAGGCGTACCGGGAAATCGAGCGCAGCCTCCGCAACGACGACGCCGACTGAACGCCGGCAGTCGTTCAGCCCACGGTCGCGGCGGCCGCGACGGCTAGCCGATCAACCAGGTCGTTCATCGGGTCACCCGAGTGTCCCTTCACCCATGTCCAGGTGATCTCCTCGATGCGACCCAGGACCATCTCGAGCAGTGGCTCCCACAGATCACGGTTGGCAACGGGTTGCCGCTGAGCGTTCTTCCAGCCACGCCGGAGCCACCCCTCGTACCAGCGGTCCCGGAAACAGTTCACGACGTAGGTCGAGTCGCTACGGATCTCGATCTCCCCCTGATGAGCTCGAACCGCTTCCATCACCGCGCGCAGTTCCATCCGTTGATTCGTCGTGTGCGCCGCCGCTCCCGAGTCGAATTGCGTCGCGTCGACCGCCCACGCCCAACCACCCGGGCCGGGGTTCCCTCGGCATGCACCGTCGGTGTAGATCACGAGTGGCATCGGAGCGGCACGCTATGCGACCAGATCCGGCGCGATCGCGCCGATGGCGCCGTAGCTTGAGAGGGTGACCTCAGCAGACGGATTCCTCGATCAGCTGCCGGACATCGACCCCGACGAAACCGATGAATGGCTCGACGCACTCGACGCGGTGGCCGAGCAACGAGGCAAACCTCGTGCCCGGTTCCTCATGGGTCGCCTCCTCCAACGATCCGCCGACCTCGCGATCGGCACTTCGGCCACGGTCACCACTCCCTACGTCAACACCATCTCCACGGCGGATGAAGCGTGGTTCCCGGGTGATGAGGCGCTCGAGCAGCGCATCCGGGCGTTCATCCGATGGAACGCCGTCGTCATGGTCGTCCGAGCCAATCGGGCGGCGTCGGGCATCGGCGGCCACCTCTCGACGTTCGCGAGTTCCGCGGCGCTCTACGACGTCGGGTTCAATCACTTCTTCCGTGGCAAGGACGACGGCAACGCCGGTGACCACGTCTACGTGCAGGGACACGCGTCGCCGGGCATCTACGCCCGAGCGTTCCTCGAAGGCCGTCTGAGCGAGGAGCAGCTCGACCGCTTCCGCCAGGAGATGATCGGCGGACTTCCCAGCTACCCCCACCCGCGCCTGATGCCGGACTTCTGGGAGTTCCCGACCGTCTCCATGGGGATCGGCCCGATCAATTCCATCTACCACGCTCGATTCAACAAGTACCTCCAGCACCGCCGGATCGATGACACGTCCGAGTCGCGGGTCTGGTGCTTCGTCGGGGACGGCGAGTGCGACGAACCCGAGACACTCGGCGCGATCTGGTTGGCGAGCCGTGAGGGCCTCGACAACCTGACGTGGGTCGTCAACTGCAACCTGCAGCGCCTCGACGGTCCCGTGCGAGGGAACGGCAAGATCATCCAGGAACTCGAGTCGATCTTCCGGGGTGCCGGCTGGCACGTCATCAAGCTCATCTGGGGCGACCGCTGGGACGAGTTGCTCGCGGCCGACAGCGACGGCGTGTTGCTGGAACGTATGAACTCGACGGTCGACGGCGAGTTCCAGCGCTACGCCGTCGAGTCGGGCGCCTACATCCGCGAACACTTCTTCGGTCCCGACCCGCGGCTGCGGAAGCTCGTCGAACACCTCAGCGACGAACAGCTCCAGAACCTCAACCGCGGTGGCCACGACTATTCGAAGGTGTACGCCGCATACAAGGCGGCAACCGAAGTTGAGGGCCGCCCCACGGTCATCCTCGCGAAGACGATCAAGGGCTGGACGCTCGGCCCGACGGTCGAGGGTCGCAATGCGACGCATCAGATCAAGAAGATGAACGACGAGGAACTGCGTCACCTGCGCGATCGCCTGCATTTGGGCGACGCGATCCCCGACGAAGCCCTCGATGCCGACATGCCGCCCTACGCGCGGCCGGCCGATGACTCACCCGAGATGCGATACCTGCTGGCGCGTCGTCGGGCACTGGGCGGGTCGCTGCCGAAACGCATCACCACCGTCCGCCGACCGCTCACCCTCCCCGACCCGGCCGCGTTCAGCGAGTTGCTGACGGGATCGGGCGATCAGCCGGTCTCCACCACGACGGCATTCACTCGACTGCTCCGGAACCTGACGCGGGATCCCTCCGTCGGCGAGAGGATCGTGCCGATCATCCCCGACGAGGCCCGGACCTTCGGGATGGACGCGCTCTTCCGCGAGCTGAAGATCTACGCGGCGCACGGCCAGAAGTACGAGCCCGTCGATCACCATCTCCTGCTCTCCTACGCCGAGTCCGACAGCGGACAGATCCTCGAGGAGGGCATCACCGAAGCGGGAGCGATGGCCTCGTGGACCGCGGCGGCGACCGCATACGCGACCCGTGGCGTCCCGATGGTGCCGTTCTTCACCTACTACTCGATGTTCGGCTTCCAGCGCATCGGTGACCTCATCTGGGCTGCCGCCGACGCCCGAGCCCGCGGCTTCCTCATGGCAGCGACCGCCGGCCGGACCACGTTGATGGGCGAAGGCCTCCAGCACTGCGACGGCCACAGCCAGGTGCTCGCATCGACCGTTCCGTGCTGCCGCGCCTACGACCCGGCGTTCGCGTACGAGATGGCGATCATCATCCACGACGGCTTCGACGCGATGTTCGGCCGAAATCTCGACGTCTTCTACTACCTCACCCTCTACAACGAGAACTACCCGATGCCGCCGATGCCGGCGTCAGAGGATCCCACCACCATCGCCCGCGGCGTGATCGAAGGGCTGTATCCGTGGGCCGCATCACCGCTCGAACGCCACGAGGCAACCGTGTTGTTCTCCGGGACGGCGTGGCGGGCGGCCGCGGAGGCACAGCATCTTCTCGCCGAGGTGTACGGCATCGGCATCGACCTGTGGAGCGCCACCTCCTACAAGGCGTTGCGTGAGGAGGCACTCGCAGCGGAGCGCTGGAACCGGCTGCATCCCACCCAACCCCAACGCACCCCACTCGTCACTCGGAAGTTGGCGGGAGCACCGGGGCCGGTGGTGGCCGTCACCGACTTCATGCGAACGGTGCCAGACCAGATCGCCCGCTGGGTGCCGCGACGCTGGACGTCGCTGGGTACCGACGGTTTTGGGCATTCCGACACCCGTGAGCGTCTGCGCCGCTTCTTCGAAACCGATGCGGCGCACATCGTGGTCACGGTGCTCGACGAGCTGTGCGCCGAGGGCAAGGTCGGCGCGGACATCGTTGCGGACGCCATCAATCGATTCGGGATCGATGCCGACGCACCTCCGCCGTGGACCATCTGAGCGGCGGCGATCCGGCCGTAGCATCCCGTCCATGAAGTCTGCTCCGCCTGCCATTCCGATCACCGGCGACGTCGAGGCCGACCGGTTGCTCGAGCGCGATCCGTTCGCGCTGCTCGTCGGAATGTTGCTCGACCAGCAGGTTCCGATGGAGTGGGCGTTCCGAGGACCCTTGACCCTGCACAGTCGACTCGGCGACGAACTCGATCCAGCAGCGATCGCAGCGATGGACCGAGACGAGTTCGTCGCGGTGTGCAGCGAAAAGCCCGCAATCCACCGCTTCCCTTCCTCTATGGGCGGCCGAGTCTGGGGACTCGCGGTGGCCGTCGCCGAGCACTACGGCGGCGACGCATCACTCATCTGGCGCGACGCCAAGACGGGTGACGACCTGTATCGCCGACTGCGGGAGCTCCCGGGCTACGGCGACGAGAAGGCGCGGATCTTCATCGCGATCCTGGGCAAGCGGCTTGGCGTCGCGCCGCCCGGTTGGGAGGCCGCGTGCATGCCCTTCTCCGATGACCAGCCACGATCGGTGGCCGATGTCGCCGATGCGGAGTCGCTCGCTGCGGTACGCGAGTGGAAGAAGGCAAAGCGCGCCGCCAACAAGTCCAAGCAGGACTGACCGCTCCCGCAGTTCACCCCGCGAAACCGCGGCGAACCCCGGCGAACCTGCAGAACCCCGGCGAACCTGCGTACAAAACCGACCCCCAACGACGGAAATCGCCGCAAGTTCGGACGAGGACCGCCACCCCCGCCCAACCTGCGTAGAAAAACGACCCCCAACGACGGAAATCGCCGCAAGTTCGGGAGGGGGAGGGACGCGGCGCGTCGGGAGGGGCAGGGCCGCGGCGCGCCGGCGAGGCGTTTCAGGCGAGGAGCGCGGCGTCGTGCTGACGCGCGAGCCACCCCAGCAGGATGGCCACCGCCCGCGGATCGTGGCGGAGTTCGTGTCCTGCCCCGCCGATGATGTGCATCTCGGCCGATCCGTGCTCCTCTGCGAGGAGCCGAGTGTCGATGGTTGGGACCAGATCGTCGAGTTCGCCGTGGAGAAGCAACAGCGGCCGGGGGGTGAGCCGTCGCACGAACTCGGCGGGATCGAACTGCTTCAACTCGGCGGCCCACTCACTGAAGTTCGCCGGGAAATTCGGATCCCGCACCACGCCAACCTCTCGGGCGTGGAGCAGCAGACGCCGCGGATTGCCCGCCCACTCGCTGAAGTCGACCGGCGTTGACGAGGCGGCGACCCCGGCGATCGAGGGGTTCCGAGCCGCCTCGGCGAGACACAACGACGCTCCCGTTCCGAACCCGACGAGCCAGACGCTCGTCGCCCCGAGGTCCGCGACGTGAGATGCTGCGGCGGCGATGTCGTCTCGCCAACCGTGCATGGAGAAGTTGCCTTCCGAGCGACCGCAGCCGCGGAAGTTGATGGTCAGGACGAGCCAGCCCATCTCCGAAGCGATGCGATCGGCGAGCTCGGGGAACGACTTGCCGGATGCGGCGGACTCCCGACCGCGCACCGGAAATCCGTGGCACAGCACCAGTCCGGGTGCGCTCAGGGCCCCGGGTGGCTCTGCCAGGTGGGCACTCAACCGCAGCCCCGACGACTCGAACCAATAGTCCATCGTCGGCGCTTCAGCAGCGACCTCCCCTCGACCGCGGTCGGTCGGCACGGCGTCAGGCGGCTGGATTCCGCTGCTTGCGGAAGAGGCGGTAGCCCCGGTTGTTCGCCTCCGCGAGTGTGTCGGGGGCGAAACAGATGAACGTCTCGGCGGCGAGCAGTTCGGTGATCAGCTGCTCGTCGTCACCTTCGATGGCATCGACGTCGTAGACGACCTGCGACCGCTTGTCGCCGAGAAACTGGTGGTGCTCAAACCTGCCCGGACGCTCCATGGGTCGAAAGTGTACGGGTCAGGCCGGGACCGCCGTGCAGCTGCCGATCACCCGCCCGTGCCGATGCGTCAACCCTCACCCGTGACCGGTCGCCCGATTGCGCCGATCGACGCCTCGTAGGAGCTGTTCGACGCGAGGATCGCCAGCACCTGGTCGTCGGTCAGCCCGCTGCCCGGCGCGCCGTCCTCCGTCTCGTCGACTCGACCCAGGATCCATCCGAGCCGCTCGTCATCGGGAACCACCACCACGTCTCCGTCAATCTCCGCTGCGGTGCGGTAGGTCGCGACACCTTTGGTCGTCAGGTAGTCGACGTACCAGATCAGCACCGCACGCACGTCGTCGTAGGACACCTCCGCGGTCACCTCGTCGGGGAGATCGTCGGCGACCCAGTCGACCGCCTCCTCCAGGTCGTAGACAGATGCGCGGGGACGCTGCGCCAACCGGGCGGTCACTCCACCGATGGAGACCGCTGCGATCACGAACGTGGTGATCGCAGCGAGCACAGCGAACAACAGGATCACGACGCCGGAGGCTACCGGCGAACTGCGGGGGCGAGCCGCAGGCGCCTTAGGGTGAACCCCGATGCGGCGGTCGAATGTCCCCCTGTTGTTGGCCATCGTGGCCGAGGCGATGGGTTACGGCGCCATCTTCGGCCTGCTCGCCGATCTGCAGGACACGTTTCACTTCAGCCAGGCCGGGTTGGGTTTCATCGCCGCGTCGGCCTTTCCGGCAGCCCTGGTCGGGCAACTCGGCCTTTCCCGCTACGCCGACCGTGGCCACACGCGGCGGCTGCTGTGGTTCGGCCTGGCGGCGGCCGCTGCCGGGATGCTCTGGTTCTGGCTCGGCGACACCCTCGGCGAGTTTGTCGCCGCCCGAGCCCTGGTCGGGCTCGGTTCGGGCACCTTCATTCCGGCCGCACGTCGTGTCATCCTCAGCCACGATCCGCACAACCCGGGTGCCGCGATCTCCAAGGCCGGCGCGGCCGACATCGGCGGGTTCGTCCTCGGCATCCCCGTCGCGAAGGGCCTCGAGGCGCTCTTCGACTCCCCGAACACTCCGTTCCTGGCGCTCGCCGTCGTCCTGTTGGTTGTCGGCCCCCTCGCCTCACTCGGCCCTGAACCACCGCGCCACGAGTCCGAGCTCAGCGGCGCCGAGGTGCGACGAGTGTTCGCCATTCCGATGGCCCGCGCCGGGATCTGCATCGGCCTCGGCTTTGCGGCGATCATCGGCACGTTCGACGCGATCGCGGCCCGGTTCCTCAAGGACCTCGGCGGCACCGACGGCGAACTGATCATCGTGATGATCTCGCTGTTCGTGCCGCTCGTCGTCGCGATGCCGTTCGCTGGCCGCCTGGTCGACCGGGTTGGACCAGCTCGAGCGGGTGCGGTGGCACTCGTCGGAGCGTCACCGCTGGTCCTGACGTTCGGCCTCACCCGCCACTTGGCGGTGATCGCGGTCCTGGGAGGTCTCGTCGCGCTCGCCTACTCCGTGGTGTACACGTCCGGACAGGCGGCGGTCGCGGGTGGGACGGTGCACGTCGGTCTCGCAGGAGCGGGCCAAGGCGCCTACGAGGCGACGTACGCGATCGGATCGATGCTCGCCGCCCTGATCGCCCCGCTGCTGTATCGACGCGACAGCGCGGTCTGGATGTGGTCCGCGGTTGCTGGTGCGGGAGTCATTGCAGCGGCCGTCACCTGGTGGACCGCCGGTGCGTCACGCCGCGAGCACGTCGACATGGCAGATCTCGAGGGCCATCTGATGTAACCCGACCCCGCTCCGAACTCCATCGGAAAAACCGATTTAACCCTGCTGCAAATGTGCCGATTTGAACAGTAGAGAACAAGAGTTTGGAGTTCAGATGAGCCGACCGCTTCGCACCATCGTGGTCCTCGTCACCGTCGCGACCGTCGCGCTGGGAATGACCGGCTGTCAGACCGCTCGCGTCGGCGCGCGCTGCCGCACCACCGACTTCGGCCAGACCGCGACGCAGATTCTCCGGTGCAAACAAGGACGCTGGCGGGTCCTGATGACCAAAGCCCAATACGTGCAGCTCCTGATCGCCATCAGGAACAACACCACGACGACCACGGCTCCGGCGCCTCCCACGACCACAACCGCGCCGCTGCCACCCCCGCCGCCTCCCATACTGCCGGCCTACGCGTTGTCGGTCGGCGCATGGAACACCTGTGCAGTGAAGTCCGATGCGCTCCAATGCATCGGCCTCAACGACGTGGGACAGTTCGGCAACGGCACCTCCACCCCTAGCACCACCGCCTGGGTGTCTTCCGGAATCACCGATGCCGTCGATGTCGCCTCTGCGTTGGACGCGACGTGCGTGATACGCCGGGACGGCACGCTGTGGTGCTGGGGCAACGGCCACCTGAGCGGTCTCGGCATCGGCTACGGGCTCGACGCAGTCCAGGTGCCCATCCGGCTGGATGGGCTGACCGGCGTCACGCAGGTCTCGATGGGCACCTACGGCAGCTGCGCGGTGCTCGAGGATCACACCGTCCGATGCTGGGGACAGCCCTACCTCCGCGGTGACGGGAGCACCGACGGGCAGATCGCGTGGACGCCCGTCGTGGCGAGTATCAGCAGCGTCGCCAAGGTCTCTGTCGGGATTCAACACGCATGCGCCCTCAAGCTGGATGGGACGGTGTGGTGCTGGGGACACGGCGCCGCTGGAGCGCTCGGCAACGGCAGTGGGTCGAACGTCGACGTCCCGACCCAGGTATCGGGGATCGTCGACGCCGTCGATATCGCGGTCAACGACAACTCGTCGTCCTGCGCGGTGCACGCAACCGGAGCCGTGTCGTGTTGGGGCTCCGACGCCAACAACAACCTCGGTGACGGCAGTTCGGCACACACCGACCGGTTCACACCGAACCTGGTCATCGGCATCTCCGACGCCACCCGGGTCATCATGAACAGTGACGTGAGCTGTGCGCTCCGTTCCGGCGGCGAGATCCTCTGTTGGGGCAACGGCGGCAGCGGAGCACTCGGCAACGGAAGCTGGGACGAATCAGCCAGCCCCGTGCCCGTCACCGGCATCACCAACGCAGCCTCGCTTTCCGCCAAGGGGGAAACGGTCTGCGCGCAACTCGCCGACCACGCCGCGCGCTGCTGGGGCCGCAACGACTACGGACAGCTCGCCGGGGGCTTCACCTCCTTCGGCGAAGCGACACCCGTCACGGTGATCGGCCTTCCGTAGTGAATCCGTGCTCGTCAACCCGCTCCGCCGAATGGCCACTCCCGGCCCCCGGAAGCCGTCACCAATCACATCACGCCCACAGGGAGGCACCATGAGCCATCGACTCCGCACCATCGGCATCGCCCTGCTCAGTCTCACCGTCATCGCGGCCGGCCTCACCGGCTGTCGAACCGCCCGTATCGGCGCCCGATGCGCCACGACGGACTTCGGCCAGACCGCCACGCAGATCCTCCAGTGCAAGCGCGGCCGCTGGCGCGTCATCATGACCAAAGCCCAGTACGTGCAACTCCTCATCGCACTGAAGAACAACGCCACAACGACCACGGCACCGCCGACAACGGCACCGCCGACGACCGCACCACCGGCGACGACCACCACCCTCGCGCCACCGGCCGCGTCGAGCTACGGCATCGCGGGTGGCTACGAGCACAGCTGCGCAGTTGTGTCCGGTGCCGTGAGATGCGTCGGCCACAACCAGTACGGCCAACTCGGCAATGGCACTACCACGAACTCAGTCACCTGGGTCAACACCGGCATCACCGGAGGGGTGTGGGTCAGCGCCGCGTCGACGACGAGTTGCGCAGTGAAGTCCGATGGCACCGCGTGGTGCTGGGGTAACGGCGCTGGCGGACTGCTGGGCAACGGTGCTGGCGCGAACTCATTGGTGCCAGTGCAGGTTTCCGGAGTCACCGACGCCACCCAGATCTCGATCAGCCCGAACGGCGGGTGTGTCCGCACCAGCAGCGGTCTCGCGAAGTGCTGGGGCGACGCCGCGTTCCGCGGGGACGGGGTCAGCTCTGTGGCGTTGGCTCCGGTTACCGCATCCATCACCGAGGTGGTCAAGGTCGCGGCAGGGACGCACTCCGCGTGTGCCCTCAAGTCCGACGGGACGGTCTGGTGTTGGGGATCCAACGAAGACGGCCAACTCGGTAACGGGACCACCGCCCAGTCGCTCGTTCCGGTTCAGGTCTCGGGCATCGAGAACGCGGTGGACGTGGCCTCCGGCGGGTTCGGCTCGTCGAGCTTCGGTGGAGCGGCGTGCGCGGTCCTGCAGAACGGCACAGTGAAATGCTGGGGGGACGACTCGCGCCTGCAAATGGGCGACGGCGATGCATCGCCCGCAGTCCATTTGACAGCGACTTCGGTCGTGGGATTGACCGACGCCAGCAAGATTTCGCTGGGCTTCTACACGGCCTGCGCAGTGCGCACGACCGGAGCGGTGAAGTGTTGGGGCCTCGGCGGCCGGCTCGGCGACGGGACGATCACCCCGTCATCGACACCTGTCGACGTCGTTGGGGTGACCAACGCGGTCAGGATTTCCTCGGTCGGTACGACGACCTGTGCCCTGCTGTCCACCAACGGTGCGAAGTGCTGGGGCGACAACGACTTCGGCGAAGCCGGTGCAGGCAACACCGACGCTTCGACCTCACCACTGACGGTCGTCGGCATGCCGTAGCGACATTTCTGGGCCTCGTCCCGTCCCCTTGGGTCGACGGGACGAGGCCCAGACGGTCGAGCGGTGGCTCGGAGCCGGGATCGCTCAGATCCCGATGCGCTGGGCGAGCAGCTCGCGGTGGTAGGTCGGGTCGCCGAAGAGCAGTTCGGAGCTCTTCGCCCGCTTGAAGTACAGGTGCGCGGGGTGCTCCCAGGTGAACCCGATGCCGCCGTGGATCTGGATGTTCTCGGCGGTGGTGTGGAAGTACGCCTCCGAGCAGTAGCTCTTCGCCAGCGAGGCAACCGAAGGCAGCTCGTCGTTCAGTTCCGACGCGCACCACCCGGCGTAGTAGGCGGCGGACTTGGCTGACTCGACCTCCAACAGCATGTCGGCGCACTTGTGCTTGATGGCCTGGAACGAGCCGATGGGCCGGCCGAACTGCACGCGGTCCTTGGCGTACTGCACTGCCATCTCGAGGCACTCCTGGGCGCCGCCGACCTGCTCGGCAGCGAGCGCCACGGCGGCGAGATCCAACACCCGCTCGAGCACCGTCCAGCCTTCACCTTCGGTGCCGATGAGGCGTGCCGGCACATCCGCGAACTCGAGCTTCGCCTGCTTGCGGGTCTGGTCCATGGTGGACAACGCGGTGCGGGTGAGCCCCGACGCGTCGCCGTCGACGGCGAAGAGGCTGACGGCGTCGCCGGTGCGTGCGGCGACCAGGATCAGCGAGGCGGTGTGGCCGTCGAGCACGAAGCTCTTCGTGCCGTTGATCACCCAGCCGTCGCCCGACTTCGTCGCCTGCGCCTCGATGCCCGACGCGTCCCACTTGCCGTTCGGTTCGGTGAAGGCGAGCGTGGCGATGGTCTCGCCCGACGCGATGGCCGGTAGCAGTTCGGCCTTCGCCGCGTCGTCACCGGAGTGCAGCAGGGTGTTGGCGGCGAGGACCACGGTGGAGAAGTACGGAGCGCACAGCAGGCGCCGGCCCATCTCCTCCAACACAACGATGAGCTCCACGTAGGAGTAGCCCGACCCGCCGAACTCCTCGGGGATGATGAGGCCCTGCAAGCCGAGCTGCTCGCCCATCTGTGACCACACCGCCGGGTCGTAGCCCGACTCGGTGTCCATCAGCTCGCGGACGGTGGCTTCGGACGACTTGTTGTTGAGGAAGTCCTTGACGACCTTGCGGAGCTCTTCCTGTTCCTCAGAGAAGGCGAAGTTCACGATGCAGTCCCCTTGAGTGATCGATGCGGTGAGCGCATCCTGCCAGTCCACGCCGCCCCCTGGCTCGTTCGCATGTGTACACCGGTGCTACACCTGGGACATGGAACGAGTCGGCATCCGTGAGCTCCGGAACCACTCCGCCGCGGTCGTGCGACGTGCCGGCGCCGGTGAGCGCATCATCGTGACCGTCGACGGCCGACCCGTCGCGCAACTCGGTCCGCTCGAGGCTGGTGCCACGGCGCTGACGATCGATGATCTCGCCGCACGAGGCCTGATCGAACCGGCACGGCGAACCGACCGCCCCGAACCGTCGATGGTGATGCCCGTGTGGGCCGGCACTCGCATCGACCAGATGGTCCGCGAGATCCGGGGCCGGTAGCGATGGCACTCGCGCTCGACACCACCGCTCTCCTCGCCCGCTACCTCGACGGCCCGGCACGGCCGGTCGTGCTCGCCGCGATGGCCGACGACCACGACTGGTGTGCCTCGGCGTTGGCGCTGACCGAGGCGCTCAGCCTCGTCGACCGGCTCGGTGACGATCCCAGCCGCACCGACGACTTGCGGCGGGCGATCCGCGACGACTGGGAGCGGGTCCACGTCGTGCCGCTCGACCACCGGTGCCTGGACCGTGCCGCAGAACTCGGACGCACCCAGCCCGTCCGCACCGTCGACGCGCTCCACCTCGCCGCAGCCGACCGACTCCCTCGACCCGTGCGCTTCGTGACGTTCGATCCCGCCCAGATCCCTGTCGCCGTCTCACTCGGCTTCGACGTCATCTCGATCTGAGTTCGATTCCCGCGACGATCAGCCGATCAACGGAGCGAGCAGTGACCGACTGTTCACGCCCAGCTTCTGATACACGGACTGCAGCTGGTTGCCCACCGTTCGAACCGACGTACCCAGCGCTGCGGCGATCTCCGCATTGGTCAAACCGCTGGCCGCCATGCGGGCCACGACGAACTCCCGCTCGGTCAGATACTGCGGGGTATCCCGGAACGCGGGGGTTGCGGGCCGACCAACCACCAGCGACCACTCCTCCAGCCGTCGATGCGCGGCAACCCGACACTCGGTGCTCTCTGCCGCCGCCGCGGCCTGCGCGGCCGCTTCTGCTGCTTCGAGCAGTCGGCCCCCGGTGGCGAAGGTGTCGGCGACTTCGAGCAGTCGTTTCGGGTCTTCGCCCGCGAGCGCGTGCGATGCGCAGGCGTCATCCCACCAGGTCGCTCCTGGCCGCGCGGCCTGCTCGGCGAGCGCCGCCGCCACCCGACGACCCCGCCCGAACCGCACGGCATCGTGCAAGGTGGTCGTTGCCACGAAGGGCTGGTCGCGGTGACGCGCCGCGAGTTCCGCTGACGCCTCGACCGCCTCGGAGATGCGCCCATCCACCGCGAGGAGTTGGATCCGGGCACGCTCGACCCACCACGCGAGGCCCCGGCAAGCCACCGCGCCGTGTCGATCGATCAGTGTGAGTGCGTCACGAGCCGTGTCGAGTTCACCCAACGACGATTCGACCGTCGCGTAGCCGGCACACACAAACGGCACGAGCATGCCGGGGAGTTGATCGAGACGACGGATCGCGGCGTCGAAGACCTCGCGGGTCGCAGCAGAGCGGCCCTGCTGCCACCACAGCAACGCAGCAAGGAGCTCTCCCAGGGTGACCGGCCCGCTCGAACCTTCCGCTCGCGACGGCGGCGTCGCGTCGAGCGGGGCCGGCGGATCGTCGAAATCACCGCTGGCGAGCGAGCCCAGCGAACCCATCTGCCAATGGGCGACGATCCGACCCCACGCGAGATGGAACTCGTCGACGACGCCGAGCGGTGCACGTGAGTTTCGGCCCGCCGCTCGACTCGCCGACGCGACGTAGTGGGAGACGACCTCCGGCCGCCCCAGCGCCGCATACGCGTTGACCACACCGGCAATCGCCGCGTCGGGGACCGGGCCCCGCGCATCGAGGAGATCCTGCACCTCGGCCAAAGCACCACGGGGATCGCCGGCGCAGAAGCGGAGGTTGACGAGCTGAATGTGCAACGGCTCGCTGTGTGGAGCGGGAATCACCCGGACCGCTTCCTCAATGAGCGCGATCGCCGCGTCGGGATTGCCGTCGTTCTCCAGGAGCATCGCGGCGTGGTGGGCGACAGCCATCGCCCGATGCCGAGGTTCACCGGTCACCGACAGTTCGACGAACACCATTGCCGCTTCGACGCGGCGGCCGACCAGGTGTAACGCCCGGGCGCGGAGGAGACGAGCGGTGGCGCCTCCACCCCGACTGATAGCGGCCTCGGCAAAGCGCAGCGCGCGGTCACCATCGAGACCGACGAGGCACGCCGCGGCCGCACGTTCCAGCGGAGCCGGTGACCCCTCGCCCGTCGCGACCAGGAACTCGCCATAGCCGACGAGCTCCGTGCGGTCGGTCGCGTCGAACTGCGGGGGGTGGTCGATGAGCCAACGCGTGAGGCGAGCTCGTTCGCTGTCATCGATCCACTCCGGACACGCGTCGGCGGCGAAGCCGTACGCCAACTCGACTCGGTGGGCAGAATCCACGCTCCGGCAGAGAAGGCCGCTGTCGAGACATCGCCGAAGCGCGCCCGAGCCGACGAGCCGCACCGCCAGATGTTCGGGGAGCCCGCCACAGAGGGCAACCGCTCGGACGAGTTCGCCTGCCGCACCCAGGTCCTCCACCCACCGACGAAACGCATCAAGCAACCGCGGGGTCGGTCCCAGTGGCCGCTCCGGATCCGATCGCCCACCGACCCCGGCGTCGAGCACACCACGGTCGAGCGCTTGGCCCAGCACCTCGACGAGCACGAAGGGGTTGCCCCGACAGAGTCGCCACAGCTCGTCCTTCCGGGCCGCGGGGAGCACCCCCTCGACGAGCGCCTCTGCGAGCTGATCGCTCGCCGAGCGGTCGAGTCGCTCCACCTGGGTCCAGCGGACCGTCGAGTCCCGTCCGAGCGCGGCGAGCGACTCGGGGATCGGCTCTCCCGAGGACACGGCGACCACAACCGAGGTTGCACCGCCGGCGATCAGCTGACGGAGCAGCACCACCGAGCCGGGATCGAGCAGATGTGCGTCGTCCGCGATCAGCACGGACCGGCCCCCCACATCGTCGAAGAGGCGTCGGAACCGCGCCAGGAGCTCGACTTCCGAGGATGGAGATGAGCGGTTGAGCAGGTGTGCGAACGGGGCGAACAGGAGCGCACGGCCACCGCTGACACCGGCGATCTGCTCGACCCGCAGCGACTCGACTTCCAGGCGTGCAGCGATCGAGGCGAGCACCCGAGATCGGCCAACCCCGGGCGGGCCGACGAGCATCACCGACTCGCCGTTCTGCACCGCCTCGACAGCATCGGCGACCAACGCCGTTCGGCCGATGAGCGACGTTCCCGCGCTCCCGGGACGATCTGCGTGCCCCATACCCACACCAAGAGAACGATCGGGCAACCCCACACCCGTCGCGAAGCACGAAATTTTTTCAGACGCGGCGCGTTGAGGCAATGAGTCATCCGCGACTCATGCGCGAGGCCGATCCGTTCGCGACGATCACGGCGAAAGCGGATGGGGTTTGGCCCGATCGACGCCCCTGACGGGGCAAGCCCCATCCGTTCCCCTGAAGGACACCGGGTGATCACCACATGGGAGAGGCGACGAGTCGGGACCGGATGCTCCCCCCATCCGCTCCCGGCTCCGCCGCGAACGACCCTTGCCGACCGCGGCGATCTCGAACACACTTCGGACACGCACGCGCGCCCGCGGAGATGCTCGCATGACCCACCGGAGCAATCTCGTCGAGTTCCGAAGGCAACGGAGTTCGGACGCGTCTCCGCCACGGATCGCCGCGCTCTACGACGCGCATCTTCACCTCGTCTACGGCTACTGCCGTGCTCGTCTCAACCAGCACGACGCCGAGGACGTCACTGCCGAGGTGTTCCGCACCGCGGCCGAGCGGCTGGCGACCGACCCCGCGAGCAGCATTGATGCGGCGTGGCTCCTCGTCAGCGCCCGGAACCGGATCATCGACCGGTGGCGCCGCGAGTCACGGTGGCGTTCCCGGGCACCCGCGATCCTCTCGGCGGTCGAGGTGACCCAGCAGGACACGGCCGAGAGCTTGATGAACACGACGGTGGTCACCACCGCGCTGGATCGACTCAGCACCGACCATCGGATGGTGCTGGTGTTGCACTACCTCGACGATCTTGCGGTCGCCGAGATCGCACCCCTTCTCGGACGGAGCCCGCGCGCCATCGAGTCGCTGTTGGCACGGGCTCGACGCGCCCTCGCTACCGAGTTACGACGGGAGGACGATGGTGCCTGAGCCAACCGACACCGAAGTGCGTGAGTCCCTACGTGTCGCGGCTCGGCCGCGCCCGCCTCGCGCCGAGTTCGCCGCACATCTCCGCGAGGAACTGATCCTGGGCGGCGAGGGGCTCGTGGCCCCAGACCTCGAGCCGGCGCGTGATCCAGCCACCCCGCGCCGCAGCGCGACGCGTCGCCGTCTCCTCGGAGCCGCAGCGGTCATCGCCGCCGCCGGAGCCGCGACGGGGATCGCGATCGCCCGCCACGACGTCACCCTCGCGACTCCACCCGCCGCAACCGCCCAGCCAGCGAAACCGAGGCCCGACGGCGACGCAGCACGCCGAGCCTGTGCGACGTTCAACGAGACGGCCTTCTCACCCCGACAGCGTTTCGAGGTCGTCGGAACCGCCAACAGCACGGTCCTCGCGACCGGCGCCGACGTTGTCGACGCCGCAGAGCGGCTTCGTGGGGCCACCGAAACGCTCCGCACATCGCTGATCAGCGCCGGGGTCGCGACCGAAGACGTGCTCAGGGCCCTCGATCGGATCGAGCGCCGCACCAATCAGGCCGTCGCGTCGGCGAGCCTCCATGGAGACCTGACCGATGCGACGCGACACCTCGTCGCCGTCGACGACCGGCTCATCGAGTTGGAGACCGTTCTTGCCGGGCGTGGCCTCGGCGGATGCCTCTGATGCCGCCGAGGGTCGTCCGTCGGAGGCGACGCGCTGCGCTGCTCGTCGCCGCCGTGATGTGCATCACCGCGTGTAGCGATCGACCGGGTGACCGGCAGGCCGAGCGGCACCCGGCGACCACAACGACCGCCGCCGCGTCCGCGGCCATCCTCGCCGTGCCAACCACACCGCTGGCTTCCAGGACGATCTCGGCGTTCACCGTCCGCACCGCCGCGGGGCGACTCTTCGTCGGCGATGCGTCCGAAGGCGACACCGTCAACGTCGCTCGCCTCGATCCCGAGACCGGCGCAACCCTCGCGTCCGGGGCACTCCCCGACGTCGAACAGTGGCTACCAACACGCCACGGCGTGTTGGTGCTGCATCGTGATCGCCACAGCTACAACGTCTACGACCTCGACACCCTGGTCCTCCGCCATCGCTTCAGCGCCCCGGGCGACGCGATCGCAGCCCTGTATCTCGAAGCGGACTCCGGCGAGGCCACCTGGGTGGGAGCGCGACGGCGCGACGACGATCAGCTCGCAGGGCGGTTCACGGCGATGTCGGCGATCCGCCTGGACCTAGAGACGGGCAGCGCGGTCGAATCCCACGACACGCCGCCGTGCGGTCCCTATGCCGTCGTTCAGGTCCATCGGGTCCTCGCGATGGAACTGGCGTGCGCCTACCAGTTGGCGATCCTCGATCTCCGTACCGGCACCGTGACGACCGGTGCGGCGTTTCCCGCCTCCGGTGCGCCGGCGGCTGTCGGCGACGATGTGTGGTTCCGTTGGGACACGTTCGGTTATCTCGGTCGGGCACCCCGAGTGGCGTCACCCGGAGCGCTCGACCGTTTCGAGACGCTCGATCTGAACACCAGCTCTCCGGTAATCAGCGACCTCGGCGCGATGCTTCCCGTCGCAGGCGACGTTTGGATCGTCGGCTATCCGGCGGACGGCAGCGATCCGGTGCTGTTCCGCGTCGATCGCCGGCGATTCGTGGTCACGGCACGCGCTCGGGTGCCCGGGCCGGTGGCCTTCCTCAACGGCCGGGGATACACCGTCCGTGGCGGCGCCGTCGAAACCTTCGACCCCAAGGCGGTCAGCGGGAACCCACCCGCTCGCACCGTCCGTCCGACGCTCGGGCCTCCCCCGGCGGCCCGTCCCGAATCCCCCGAGGAGGCCGCTGTCGTCGACGCGTTCTCAACGGTCTGGAACGTTTCGGTCCCCAACGACGTGGTTGCCCCGCTGCTCGGCAACGATCCCACGTTGCTCGAAACGCGGCGCCGACTCGTCGAACTGGTCACCAAGCTGTACCCGGGCGTCCGGGTTCGGATCACTGCCATCGACGTCACCGACGGGCGCGCGTCGATCTCCTATGTCTTCCTCCGCGACGACACGCTGATCTTCGCCCCCTTCACCGCGTCGCTCGATTTCGTCGACGGCCGATGGCAGGTCAGCCGCGAAGCGGTGTGCCAGCTCGCGTTGAAAGCCGCCGTCCCGGGTTGCTGAGCGTCCTGAGCGCGAGACTGCGGCCATGGACGACGTCGCCGCCACCCTCCATCACGCCGACTCCGACCTCGAGATCCACAAACTCGTCGTCGGGCCGATGGACAACAACGTGTTCGTGCTCCGCTGTCGGCACACCGGCGACGCCGTACTCATCGACGCGGCGAATGAGCATGAACGACTTCTGGAGCTCGCCCGGCGGCTCGGCGTGCGTCGGGTGCTCGAGACCCACGGCCATTGGGATCACATCCAGGCGGTGGTCGAGATGCGCGACGCGGGCTATTCCGTCGGTGTCACCGCAGAGGATGCGGCGATGCTCCCCAGCTATGACGAGGTCCTCGAGCACGACTCGGTCATCAACGTCGGCGAACTCCGCCTCCGCACGATCCACACGCCCGGGCATACCCCGGGGTCGATGTCGTTCCACGTCGAAGGCAAACCGCTGTTGTTCTCGGGCGACACGCTGTTTCCCGGCGGTCCGGGCAATACGAGCTTCGAGGGTGGCGACTTCCCCACGATCATCCGCTCGATCGACCGGTTGTTGTTCGCCCCCCTCGACGCCGAGACGATCGTGATGCCCGGCCACGGCGCTGACACGACGATCGGCGCCGAGCGGCCACACCTCGACGAGTGGGTCGAACGCGGCTGGTAGCGGCCGACGACCGCCCAAGCCGGTCAGTCGGGCCGGTCGGTCAGGCCTGGCCCTTCAGCTTCATCCCGACCTTCCAGACCATGACGAACACGGTCGCGATGACGATCGCCGTGTCGAGGTACGCGAAGCGCACGATGAGGGCACGGAGGTTTGACTCCTCCGCCGTGTCGCCGTTGCGGATGGCCTGCGCCAGCGCACGGTTCTTCGGGGCGAACACCGTGATACCCAACGCCGCGCCGATGATGACCGCAGCGAAGCCGATCGACACGAACGTGCTGGCGAACGAGTAGCTGTCGAGGACGAGCGCGATGCCGGTGAGGAGAATCACGACCCCCGCCGCGTTGTACAGCACCCGAGCGAGGCGGACACCGCCCTCGGCCCACCACAGGCGGACGTCGGTCGACGCCTTCGCAACGGTGGGCACGACGAAGAGTTGGGTGAAGTTGGCACCGAGCCAGGCACACGCCGCCACGATGTGGAGCGCGAGGAGGGTGTTTTTCAAGCCTTCCGACATGGGCGTGACGCTATCGGGCGCGACCCGTCGCGCCGGACGCGCGCTCTGAACCC
The DNA here is from genome assembly GCA_029782335.1 of Actinomycetes bacterium. Lineage (GTDB taxonomy): Bacteria > Actinomycetota > Acidimicrobiia > Acidimicrobiales > Microtrichaceae > JADLFH01. Next base: position 28,206 of record JAKOVA010000287.1, read on the forward strand.
GCTGTTCTGACGGCACCGGAAACGGTGAGCGACGCCAGCACGACGCCGACGAAGAGCACCCACCAACCCGAGATGATGGCGACCGAGTCGCGCTCGACCAGGAAACGGCCGCTGCGGGACTCGAGACGCGTTGAGGCGTACCCCACTGCGATCACCGATGCCGCCGCGACGATCAGCCAGAAGCACGCCGTCGCGACGGGCGACAGGGACGCCTCGGGGAGCGACGGGTCGCGGAAGCGCCGCATGCGGCCCCACCGAGCCAGGACCAGGAGCGTGACCACTGCCAACACAACCGAACCGCCGTACTGAAGCGCCGAGTACACGTGGATCGAACGGCCGCCCACCGAGCCGACCGTGCGTGCGAACACGGCGGGCAACGCCTGGACCGCGGCGCCGTCGCTGTGGGTGAACGAATCGAGGACCAGGTGGGTGAGGATGCCGACCACAGCGCTCAGCAGCGATCTCCACCACGGGTATCGCACACCCGCCAACGCCCGATAGTCACGCAGGTGGAACACGCCCAGGTCGGGCACCGTGAGCGGAACGACCGCCAGCAGCACCCGTCGTACGACCCACGTCAGCGCCACGGTCGCGACCGCGAGCACGAGCAGGTTCTGGAGACGATGTCCGTTGAACCACAGCGGCGTGCCCGACGGCCCGTACCAACCGTGGGTGATGTAGGCGAGATCGGGTGCCGCGGAGCCGACCGCCAGCGCCACCCCGTCGGTATGGCCGCCCCAGCGCCGCGCGATCGGCAGGACCGGCGCCTGGTGGGCGAGAAACGTGAGCGGCACCCCGCCAGGGTCCCATACGCCGATGTTGCACCACCGGCAGCTATTACCACGGTGGAGTTCGGAGAAATAGACTGGGCGAAGTGAGCGAACTCCGAACGTCCGACGGTGTCGCCCCTCCTCGCGAGCCGACGGAGTTCGACCCGATCGACACCATTCGGGTGAAGGCCGACTTCCCGATCTTCTCGGCGGCCGCCAACGACGGCCTCGTCTACCTCGACTCGGCAGCGACGTCGCAGAAGCCCCGACAGGTCCTCGACGCGATGCGCACGTTCTACGAGACGACGAACGCGAACGTTGCCCGAGGTGTCTATGCGATCGCCGAGGAAGCAACGAACCAACTCGAGGGGGCACGGCGGCGAGTCGCCCGCTTCATCGGAGCACCGTCCGCCGACGAGGTGATCTTCACCAAGAACGCGACCGAGTCGCTCAACCTCGTGGCCGGCTCCTGGGGTCGAGCCAACCTCGCGTCCGGCGATGTTGTCGTTCTCACCGAACTCGAGCACCACGCCAACATCGTTCCCTGGCAGATGCTCGCCGCCGAGCGAGAGCTCGAGATCCGTTGGATCCCCGTCGGGAGCGACGGGCTGCTCGATCTCGGGCACCTCGACCAACTCCTCGATGGGGCACGCATCGTCGGGCTCTCGGCGATGTCGAACGTTCTGGGGACGCTCACACCGGTCCGGACCATCACCGACGCGGCGCACGCGGCGGGCGCCGTCGTCTCGGTCGACGCGTGCCAGTTCGTCCCCCACAATCGAACCAACGTCCTCGACATGGGTGCCGACTTCATCTCCTTCTCCGCCCACAAGATGTGCGGACCCACCGGCGTCGGAGTCCTGTGGGGTCGCGCTGAGCTTCTCGACGCCATGCCGCCGTTCCTCGGCGGCGGCGGCATGATCGACAACGTCACCGCCGAGGGATTCACCCCCGCTCCGCTCCCCCACAAGTTCGAGGCCGGAACACCCCCAATCGCCGAGGCCGTCGGGCTCGGCGCGGCGATCGACTACCTCGAGTCGATCGGCATGGACGCGATCCGTCACCACGAAATCGCGCTGACCGGGTACGCGCTGCGCACGCTCAGCGAGCGCTTCGGCGACTCGATCACCATTCACGGCCCCGCTGATCCCCACGCCCGTGGCGGGGTGTTCTCGCTCGCCCTCAACGGCGTCCACCCTCACGACATCTCCCAGGTGCTCGACAGCCACAAGGTGTGTGTCCGCGCCGGCCACCACTGCGCCAAGCCCCTGATGCGAGTTCTCGATGTCGGCGCGACGGCGCGAGCATCGGTGTACCTGTACAACGACGAATCGGACATCGACGCGCTCGCCGACGCGCTCGCCGAGGCCGACTCGTTCTTCGCCTTCTAGGAGGGCCATGTCCGGCCTTGAAGACCTCTACCGTGAGATCATCCTCGACCACTACCGCTCACCGCGGAACCGAGGCGAACTCGCGGTACCCCCGGCCCACCGAGCGGAGGGCTTCAACCCGCTCTGTGGCGACGAGGTCGTCGTGTATCTCACCCTCGACGATCCCTCGAAGGGCTCCGATGCGGTGATCACCGAAATCCGCATCGGCGGTCAGGGCTGTTCGATCAGCCAGGCGTCGGCATCGATGATGTCGGCGGCGGCAACCGGCAAGACCCTCGGCGAGGTGGCGGAGCTCACCACAGCGTTCAAGACGATGATGTCGATCCACGAGAACGCCCTCGAGGGTGAGGCGGACCCGGTCCCCGATCCCGAGGACGTCCCCGACGTCGACCTCGGCGACCTCGAGGCGCTGCGCGGCGTCGTGAAGTTCCCGGTCCGCATCAAGTGCGCGACCCTCTCGTGGAACACGCTCAGCCAGGGCATCGCTGAGGCGACCGCGAACTAGCACGCCACCGTCCCCGCCCGCTCGCCGCGATCCGATTCCTCGGCGCAGCGTCGTCGAAGCAGCACTAGCCTGCGGACATTCCTTCGCCGCGTCTTGGGGGTGTCGATGCAGCGTGTGAGAAGGTCCCAACGGCTCCGTGCCGCCATCGCAGCCGTCGTCGCACTGGCTGCGGCAGGGTGTTCGCCGACGACGGTGAACCACGCCTGGGTCACTCGTCAGTTCGCCCGAACGGTCAGCGGCGACACGACGGTGATCTACGCGGGTGCGTGGACGAGCAACCGATTCTTCGTCGCCTTGCGCGCCGAGTCGTCGCCGACGCCGGCCGGCGACATCCGCTTCTTCCCGAGATCCGGGCCCGGCGGCACGGTCCTGGGCTCCCCGCAGATCGTCCCGTCCACCGCCGCGGGCTTCCAGGTGTTCGGGGACCCCAACGGTCATCTCGTCGGCACCGGGGTCTCGACCGTCGCGTTCTTCGCGGAGGACAACGGTGTGTGGGCACCGGCAGGCTCGTTCACTTTGCCGGCAGACCTCCGCCTCAGCGGCCTCACCGACGAGTGGCTCGTCGCGAATCGGGCACCCGGCCACCCCTCGTACCCGGCGGGTGAGGTCCGGGTGTACGCGCTGTCGATGGTCGGCACGAACGTGACCGCAACGTTGGCGGCAACGCTCACACCGAGCAGCACCCTCAGCCCCGATCAGCTCGCGGGCTTCGGTATTCGCGCCGTCATCGACGGTGACCTGATCGCTGTCGCCGGGGGAGGCGGGGCCGCTCCCGCCCCCGGGTACGTCCAGTTGTTCCGCAACGTCGGAGGCATCTGGAGCGCCGCCGGTCTGCTCGGCGGCCAGGCGGGCGACCCGCAGAGCTTCGGCCTGACCCTCGCCGTCGACGACGGTCCGACCGTCGACCGGGTTGCGCTCGCACCGCAGGTCGACACGGGACCCCGGATCGGGGTGTGGAGCGACACCGGAAGCGGCTTCAACCTCGAAGCCTCGATCCAGGACCCGACGACGTCGTCGCCGCCGTATTTCGGAGCTGCGATCGCGCTCGACGGAAACCGTCTGTCCACCACCATGCGCAACACGTCGGTCCCTTCCGCCGACCCGTCGCACGACCCCGTCAACGTGGCGACAATCGGGATCTTCCGGCGTAGCAACAGCGGCAACTGGCCACTCGAGAAGGAGGTGAAGACCCACACGAACCCGGCGCCTGCCGGGATCACGTCTTCAGTTCCGCTCTGGCTTCAGATGTCAGGAACCAACATCGCGGTGACCCAACTGGTGACCCCCGACCCGCCGCCGGGATGCCCGTTCCCGTGTTTCGTCATGGGAATGGAGGCCTGGGCGATCGGTCGCACCTGAGCACCTCGATTCAGCGGATCATCCGCCCCGGTCGGGCGTCGAGACCCTCGACATCGGGCGCGTCGTCAGCACGGATCACCACACCGTTGACCAGCGTGTGGGTCATCCCGACCGGCGAGTCCGCCGTGAGCCGTTCGCCGTTCGCCGGAAAGTCCCGAATCCGGCGAAGCGGTCCGGGCGCCACCGTCTCGGGGTCGAAGACGGTGAGATCCGCCGCCATTCCAACCTCAATCCGCCCACGATCGGCCAAACCGAAGACAGCGGCCGGCTCGGCGGTCAACTTGTGCACCGCTCGCGCCAGCGGCATCACCGCCCGCTCGCGCACCCAGTTCCCCAACAGGTCGGTCGCGAAGCAGGCGTCGCAGAGTTGACTCACGTGAGCGCCCGAATCCGCGAGGCCCAACAAGACTCCGTCACGGGGCAGGAGCCACGCGATCGCATCTGGGTCGTCGTTGGCGAGGACCGACCAGAAGCGGGTTTCGAGATCGTCGTCGAGTGACACGTCGAGCAGAACATCGAGCGGGCTACAGCCCCACTCCGATGCGAGCTCGAGCACCTTGCGACCCTCGAGCTCGGGTCTCGTGGGTGATTCGGCGACCGACAACGCGGGCCAGTTGAACGGCAGGAGACCACCTCGCTCGCCGGAGAGTTCCGCCCACGTCGACGCTCGCCACGCGACGTCCCGATACGCCGAGATGCGTTCCTCACGGGTCGAGCCCATGAGCGCTTGGAAGGACGGCCGCATGTTGAGCGTAAAGGGCTCTGCGAGGTTCATCTGGAAGACCAGCGGTCGACACGACACCTGGGGCCATACGTCGACGCCGCGCCGGCGCGCCGCGTCGTGCTCGGCGACGACCCGTTCGTGGTAGGGGAACCCGGCGACGGTGAGCAGTGCCGTCCAGGTGAAGGGGCGCCCAACCTCGAGTTGCAGATCGAACATCTCGTCGTTGGAGAGCTGACCGCCCGGCAGCAATGCCACCACGCCGCGTCCGGACGATCGCAGCGGTTCGAGCAGGTGGCGCAGCTCCACGAGGTCGGCCAGGCGCGACGGAACCGGTCGGCCTCCGTCGCCGTTGTGGGTCGGCGAGGAAGAGCTCGCAAAGCCGATCGCTCCGGCGTCGAGCGCTTCGGCGACGACCGCCTGCATCGCGTCGAGTTCATCGGCGGTGGCCGCTCGTTCATACGCCTCGTCGCCCATCACGTACATCCGAGTCGCGGTGTGCCCCACGTAGCAGCCGTAGTTCAGGGCGCTCCCCCGGCGGGCGACCGCGTCGAGGTACTGCGGAAAGGTCTCGAACTCGTCCCACGGCACGCCACTGCGGAGCGTGTCGATGCTCATGTCCTCGACGTGTTGGAGGGTCCGTGCGAGCAGTTCGACACCCTCGGGGCGAACGGGAGCGATTGAAAACCCGCAGTTGCCGGCGACCACCGTGGTCACGCCGTGGAACGCACTCGGGGTCAGGTGGGGATCCCAGAACACCTGCGCGTCGTAGTGGGTGTGGATGTCGATGAAGCCGGGCGCGACGACCTGCTCCGACGCGTCGAGCATCCGACGACCGCGCAGGCCCTCCCCGATCTCGGTGATGACGCCGTCGCTCACCGCAACATCGGCGCGGTACCCGGGTGAACCCGTCCCGTCGACAACGGTCCCCCCGGTGATGACGACATCCGCAGTCATGTGTCGACGCTACCCGCCGCCGCGTTCAGTCGATGCGCCGTACCGTGAACCCGGCATCGCCCATGAGGTCGAGCACCTCGCCCTGATGCGCGGCGTCGCGGGTCTCGACGGTCAACTCGACCTCCACCGCTCCGACCGGCAGCCGCCGACCCGACCGGTGGTGTTCGACGTCGATCACGTTCAGCCCGAGCCGTGCCACCTCAGCGGAAAGGCGTGCGAGCGATCCGGGCCGATCGTCCATCACGATCCGCATCGAGAGGTAGCGACCGGCGACCGACATGCCGTGTTCGATCAGACGGCTCAACAACAGTGGGTCGATGTTGCCACCGCCGAGCACGACCGCCGTCGGCCCCTCCGCGAGGCCCTCGACCTGTCCCAGTGCCGCCAACGGTGCGGCGCCCGCGGGCTCGACGACCGCCTTCATCCGCTCCACCAGCAGCAGCATCGCTTCGGAGATCTCAGCGTCTGACACCGCGACGACATCATCGACGAAGTCGCGGACCAACTCGTAGGTGAGCTGGGAGGGGGCACCCACCGCGATGCCGTCCGCAAGGGTTTGCGGTCGCACCGTCCGTGGCTCACCGCCGCGGAGCGACTCCCGCATCGACGACGCCCCCTCGGCCGTCACACCGACGACACGAACCTCCGGCCGCCATCCCTTGATCGCCGCAGCAACGCCGCCGCAGAGCCCACCTCCGCCGATCGCGACCACGACGTTCGCGACGTCCGGAACCTCCTCGAGCAGTTCGAGACCAATGGTCGCCTGTCCACGCACCACGTCGGGATGATCGAAGGGCGGCACGAATACGGCGCCGAGAGCCTCCGCGTGTCGACGCGCCGCCTCGATGCACTCGTCGACCGTGTCGCCGCCGAGGCGGACATCGGCGCCGTAGGTGCGGGTGGCCTGCACCTTGGGGAGCGACGCGCCGGATGGCATGAAGATCGTCGCGTGCTGGTCGAGCAGGGCCGCGGCGAGGGCGACGCCCTGCGCGTGATTGCCGGCCGACGCGGCGACCACCGACGCCCCGGCGCCGAGGGAGGACTGCATGAGATAGGCGCCGCGGATCTTGAACGAGCCGGTCCGCTGGCGGTGCTCGCCTTTCAGCCAGACCTCGTGTCCGTAGTGGCGGCTGAGCGAGTCGGATCGTTGTGCCGGCGTTGCCCGGATCACCCCACGGAGGATCGCCCGCGACGATTCGATCCGATCGTGGTCGAGCCCGAGCGCCGCGAGATCACTCACTGAGCAGCCGGTTCATCCGGTTGGCGAGGTCCACGTCACGTTCGGTCACCTCGCCGACGTCGTGGGACGAGAGCGAAACGGTGACCGTGTTCCACGAGTTCGACCAGTCGGGGTGATGACCCACCGCCTCAGCCAGCAACGCGACCTGCGTCATGAATCCGAACGCGGCGACAAAGTCGGGAAAGGTGAACACACGGTGCAGCGCCTGGTCGCGACGCTCCCACCCCGCTGGCGTCTCCAACCGTTCAGAGTCCGGTTCATCGCTCATTCGGAACTCATTCGTGACTCGCAGTCTCTTCTGGTGACATCAGGTTCATCGCCCACTCTCTCACGCGTCGCCCACGGTGAACCGCTCGCAGACACGTGGCAGGGGAGCGCCCAACGGTGTGCCAACCTGGCCGGATGCCCACGCCAGGAGAAGCCGAGATCCGTGTTGTCGAGGTTGCCGGCTCTGACGGCCTTGCGCTGATCGCCGACGCGGCGGGTGATCCGTCGGCTCCGCCGGTCGTCCTCTTCCACGGCGGCGGGCAGACGCGGCATGCGTGGGGCACGACCGTGGCGACGCTCAGCGCTCATTGGAACGTGCTGTCGGTCGACCTTCGGGGTCACGGAGACAGCCCGTGGGCTCCCGACGGCGACTACACGATCGAGGCGTTCGCCCGCGACGTTCACGCGGTCGCCACCTCGTTCGCGCAACCACCCGTGCTCGTCGGTGCGTCCCTCGGTGGGCTGTCGTCGCTGATCGCGATAGCCGACTACCCGAACGACGTGGTTGCTCGGGCGCTGGTGCTCGTCGACGTCGCACCGCGCATCGAGGCGGCCGGAGTCGCGCGCATCGGCGAGTTCATGACCGCTCATCTCGACGGTTTCGAGTCCCTCGAGGAGGTCGCGGACGTCATCCACGCGTACAACCCCCATCGCCCTCGCCCCAAAGACCTCTCGGGGTTGACCAAGAACCTCCGCCAACGCGCGGACGGTCGCTGGGTGTGGCACTGGGATCCACGGTTCGTGAGCGGGAAGTTCGGCTCACCCGACGAGACCCGAACCGCCAACATGACCGACGGCAACCGCCTGGCCGACGCGGCGCGGACATTGCGGATCCCCACGCTGTTGGTCCGGGGCCGGATGAGCGATCTGCTCTCGGAGGAAGGCGCCCAGGAGTTGTTGGAGTTGGTGCCCCACGCACGGCTCGCGGACGTCGCCGGTGCCGGCCACATGGTGGCGGGCGACCGCAACGACGTGTTCAACGGGGCGATCCTCGAGTTCCTCGATTCCCTCTGAGCCGATCGAGAATCGCCGCCCACTCCCCCGGACGCAGTGCGACGGGGCTCCCCATTCTCGGGCGGCGGATGATCTCGGCTTCGGCGAAGCGCGGGTCTTCACGCAACGCCACCCGAGCAACCGGCTCGGCCAGCACCCCCAAGGCGAGTTCCACATAGGGACGGACCTGCCGCTGAGCGGCGTGATCCCGCCAGAGGAGGTCGTCGGGGTCCCCGATGTCGTCGAACGCCTCGCCGAGTACCTCCCCCGTCGCCCACACACCTGGCGTGTAGGGCGCATTGGCTGGACCGGTCACCCAGAGCACCGCTGGATGGCCGGCACGCACGAGGCCGACCCGGTACGACGGCGCCATCCGCCACGAGTCCACCTCCGCGCCGCTGCGGAGGAACGTCAGGACATCCCAGACCGCCGGGTTCGCTTTGAACAACCAGGCACCGACCGGCGTTCCGTCACGCAGCCGAGCGATCGTCGGCGGGTCGCTCACCGTCGCCGGAAGAAACGGCGCCACCCCGACTCGCCGCCGTCGCCGGCGCTGGGATGGCGGCGCATCGAACGCTTGGTTTCGTCGACCTCCGCGCGGGTGCGGTCCGCGACGGCGTTCACGATGTCCTCCGCCTCGTCGAGCAGCGCAGCGATCGACGGGTCACGTGCCGAGACGCTCGCCGGCTCGTCAGGCGTCGGCGGAGTGATGAGCGTGCCGTGTTGCCAGTTCACGTCGGCAAGCCGCGGGGTGTACGCCGGACAGTCGTCGGGACAGCGCCACGGCGCCTCGGGAGCGAGGTCGAGATCGCACTTCCGAACGGTCTCGCCGTTGGGGTAGGTGCGGCTCTCGAAGTACTTGCAACTCTCCCGCATGGGCACCGGACCATTGTGACCGATCCTCGTCACCTCTCGACCGCGCGGGCGACCCGGAACGTCACCGGGCCCCGCGCGTCTCCCCCAGCGAGGCGAACCGTCCGTTCAGCCCAGCGCCGCGATCGCCTCGGCCATGTCGATGGCACGCCGGGCGTTCGCAACGTGGAGGTTCTCGATCATCTTGCCGTCGAGTTGGATCACGCCCTTGCCGGCCGCGATGCCCTCCTCGAAGGCCTCGATCACACGACGGGCGTGGTCGACCTCCTCGGCGGAGGGGGCGAACGCCTCGTTTGCCGCGTCGAGCTGCGAGGGATGGATCAGGGTCTTGCCGTCGAAGCCCATCTCGGCGCCCTGGCGGCACTCCGCGGCGAACCCGTCGGGGTCGCGGATGTCGTTGAACACCCCGTCGAGGATCACCTTTCCGGCGTACCTCGCAGCGTTCACGCACTTGGACAGGCCCCACAACAGCGGGTGACGACCCGGAACGAGCGCGGCGTGCAGTTCGCGTGCGAGATCGTTGGTGCCCATCACCAGCACCGCGAGGCGCTCCGAGCAGGTGGCGATGTCCACGGCGTGGACCATCGCCGAGGGAGTCTCCAACATCGCCCAGATCCGGGTGTGATCCGGTGCCCCGAAGCTGTCCATCATCGCCTCGACCCGCTCGACGTTCTCCACGGAGCTGACCTTCGGCACGACGATGCCCGACGGTCCCGCCTCACACGCGGATCGAAGGTCATCGACGAACCACTCGGTTTCGAGCGAGTTCACACGGATGGTGAGCTCACGATTGCCGTACGCCCCGGACGTCGCCGCGGCGGCGACCTTCGCTCGCGCTTCGATCTTCATGTCGGGCGCAACGCTGTCTTCGGTGTCGAAGATGATCGCGTCCGCAGGGAGGGTCTTCGCCTTCTCCAGCGCTTTGTCGTTGGCGCCCGGCATGTACAGCACGGAGCGTCGCGGTCGGTAGGTCTCGATGTCTGCCATGTCGATCTCTCCTTCAGAACCCGTAGCGCTCGGCGAGCTCGGGGTCACGCGCGGCGAGCATCTTGGCCAGGTTGACCATCACGTGACACTGCTTGACCGACGCGTCGTCCTCCATCTTCCCGTCGATCATCACCGCCCCGTGTCCGTCACCCATCTCCTCGATGACGTGCAACGCGTGGGCGACATCCGCCGGGTCGGGTGAGAAGACCTTCTTGGCGATGTCGATCTGCACCGGGTGCAGGCTCCACGCACCGACACAGCCCAACAGGAAGGCGTTGCGGAACTGGTCTTCGCAGGCGACCGTGTCGCGGATGTCGCCGAAGGGTCCGTAGAAGGGAAGGATCCCCGCCGCTGCGCACGCGTCGACCATGCGGGAGATCGTGTAGTGCCACAGGTCTTGCTGGTACGCGGGACGCTCGCCGGTGATGTCGGGGCCGTCCGCGGTCTCCGTCGGGTCCTGACGGACGAGATAGCCGGGGTGGCCGCCACCGACGCGGGTCGTCTTCATCCGACGGTTCGCGGCGAGATCCGCCGGGCCGAGCGACAGACCCTGCATCCGGGGACTCGCGTTGCAGATCTCCTCGATGTTGTTGACGCCACGCGCGGTTTCGAGGATCGCGTGGATCATGAGCGGCTTGCGGAGCCCGGCGCGGGCCTCGAGCTGTGCGAGGAGGCGGTCGACGTAGTGGATGTCCTCGGCGCCCTCGACCTTGGGGATCATGATGACGTCGATGCGATCACCGACCTCGGTGACGAGGGTGATCAGGTCGTCGAGGACCCACGGCGAGTCGAGGCTGTTGACCCGGGTCCACAGCTGCGTGTCGCCACGGTCGAGTTCACGGGCGACCCGCACCATGCCGGCGCGGGCGGCCTCCTTCGACTCGGTCGGGATGGCGTCCTCGAGGTTGCCGAGCAGGATGTCGGTCTTCGGCGCAATGTCGGGGAGCTTCGCGGTGACCTTGTCGAGGTGCGGCGGGAAGAAGTGAATCATCCGCGACGGCAGCACCGGAATCTCGCGAAGGGGTTCGGGTGCGCCGGCGGCGAGCGGTCGGAAGAAGTCCTTGGGGCTACGCATGGCCCCGACGGTAGGTCTCAGGCCGTGCCCTCCACCAACGGACCGTACGTGTCGGGCCGGCGGGTCGTGTCGAAGGGGAACAGGTCGAGCCAGTCGCGGCGCTGATCAAGGTCGAGATCGGCCACCAACACCGTGGGCCGATCCCGTGAGGCCTCGACGAGCACCCGGCCGTAGGGGTCCGAGATGAAGCTCGACCCGTAGAACGTCACCGCTGTGTCGGCGAGTTGCTCGGTGCCGATCCGGTTCGGCACCACCATGAACGTTCCCGCTGTGATTCCGTTCGCGACGATCACCTGACGCCACAGCGGCATGGTGTCGAACTCGGGGTGGTCGGGCTCCGATCCGATCGCGGTCGGGTACACCAGGACCTCCGCTCCCGCCAGCGAGTAGGCCCGCGCCAACTCGGGGAACCACTCGTCCCAACACGTAGGGAACCCGAAGCGTCCGTCGCCCACCTCGACGACTGGATGCCCGGAGTCGCCGGGGGCGAAGTACCGGTCCTCGTAGTACCCGGCGGTGACCGGGATGTGGGTCTTGCGCGTCCGGGCAATCAACTCTCCCGAGGGTGCGACGCAGATCGCGGTGTTGTAGCCGAGCGGTGCAACCTCCGGCGCCGCCTCGTACAACGATGCGTGCACATACACGCCAAGGCGGCTGGCGAGCGACGTAGCGAAGCGATGCGTCGGCCCTCCGGGCAACGACTCAGGGTGAATGCCGACCGCGTCAGGCCCGCCGGCGACGATCGCGCAGTAAGCGACGAGGGTCATCTCGGGCAGACACACCAACGTTGCGCCGTGGCGAACCGCGGTCTCCACCCCGTCGCTGAGCGAGGCGACGTGCTCGTCGGGATCGGCATGCCACCGGTCCTGCACGAGGCCGACCCGCAGCGGGGAGCGTCGCGCGGGATGGACCCGGGCCGGCGACGGCGGTACCCCGTCGGTGGCGATGACCTCGAAGTCGCTCACGGCCGAATCACCTGCTGGGTGATGCAGTGGACGCCGCCACCGCCGTAGGCGAGCACCTCTCCGGGGAGTGGCACCACCACCCGGTCTCCGAACGCCTCGCCGATCACGTCGAGCCAACGTGACGCGCCACCCGCAACGGTCGGCACCATCACGGCCCCGTTGCAGACGTAGAAGTTGACGTAGGGCACGGGCACCGTCCGACCGCCGACGTGCGCATATGGCAGCGATGCGATCTCGGTGACCTCGATCCCCGACGTTTCGAGCCGACGTCGGCTCTCGCTGGCGATCGCCGCGTTGGGGTTGGTCGGATCGTCGCAGCCTTGAAGCAACACCCGCCCCGGGGCACTGAACGCGACCACGTTGTCGACGTGGCCGTCAGTCCCCTCGTCCTCGGCGATGCCGTCGGCGAGCCACACGACCACGTCCGCGCCCAGCGTCGCCGCCAGGCGCGCTTCGATGGCGTCACGGTCGAAGGTTGGGTTCCGGTTCGGGTTCAGCAGACAGCGCTCGGTGGTCACGAGCCGGCCCGTGCCGTCGACGGCGATCGACCCGCCCTCCAGAACGAAGTCGCGCTGATCGATGAGATCGATGCCGAGGCGGTCTGCCAGCTCCGCGGCGACCCGTTCGTCCGCGTCGTAGGGATCGAATGCTGCTCCCCACGCGTTGAACCCGAAGTCGAGCGCCACGCGTCCGCCGTGGTGGTTGCGGACGCAGATCGGACCCGAATCGCGGAGCCAGCTGTCGTCGATATCGATCGGAACGACCTCGACGTCGTCGCCACACGCTGCGGCGGCATGGTCGACGTCGCCGGGGTTTGCGACCATCAACACCGGCTCGAAGCGTGCGATCGCAGCAGCGACTGTGGCGTGCGCGCTGCGGGCGAGGCCGAGTTGCTCATGCCAGAGCGAACTCCGGCGGGTCTCGGTCGGCCACGCCATGAGCGTGCGTTCGTGGGGCTCCCACTCGGCGGGAAGCAGCATCACCGGACCGTACCCCCCTCGGCGCCGATCTGGGCGTCTGATGCTCGGAACGCGTCACCGCGCCGCGTCACCGCGCCGCGTCACCGCGGCGCCGGGTCAGTCGAGACGTCGCAGCGCGTCGCGGTAGCGCCTCGCCCGCTGCACGTAGCTCTCCATCCCAAGGTCGAAGTGGCCGGGCTGCACCGCGTCCTCGCGAATCACCGCCGGGACACCGAGTGCCATCGCCAGCGGTGGCACCACCTTGTTGTTCCCCACGAACGCTCCTGCGCCGACGATCGCCTCACGGCCGATCACGGCGTTGTGCAGCACGATCGAACCGGACCCGACCAGCGCCTTGTCCTCGATGGTGCAGCCCTCGAGGTGGGCGTTGTGGCCCACCGTGCACTCGTCGCCGACCGTCGTGAACCAGAACGGCGTCGTGTGGATGATCGTGCCGTCCTGGATCGACGTGCGGCGGCCGATGCGGATCTCGCCGTCGTCGCCTCGCAACACGGCGGTCGGCCACACCGACGACTCGGCACCGATGATGACCGACCCGATGATGACGGCGTCGGGGTGGACGTAGGCGTCGGGGTGGATCTCGGGAACCTGATCACCGAGGGTGTAGATCGGCATGGTCGACCTACCCGAGTTGTTGGAAGGCGCCGTAGCCGCCCTTGAAGAACAGCAGCGGACCGACCGCGTCGTCGGAGACGTCGAGCGCATGAACCCGCCCGATGACGATCGTGTGATCGCCGGCGAGATGGGTTGCCTCGAGCGAGCAGTCGATGTGAGCGAGGCTGCCGGCGATCCGAGGCGAACCGTGGCCGGGCCCTGGCGTCCAGTCGACTCCGGCGAACTTATCCTCGCTCTTGCCGGCGAACACGCCGGAGATGTCGGTCTGGCTGTCGGCGAGGACGTTCACCACGAAGTGACCTGCGGCTTCGATCGTCGACCACGACGTGGAACTGTGACCAACGCAGAATCCCACGAGCGGCGGATCGAGCGACACCGAGAAGAACGACCCGACCGCAAGCCCGACGGCACGCCCCTCGTGATGCGTCGCGATGACCGTGACCCCGGTGGGGAAGTGTCCGAGGACGCGCCGGAAGTCTGCAGGATCGATGCGGATGTCGGACATGGGCGGCGAGGCTACCGAGCCTCGCTCGGAGCGAGCGACAACGACATCCCCTCACTCGCCACGATCACCTCGTCGACCCCCCGGCGTGCTGCGAGCGCGGCTGCTCGACGGCCCTGCTCGTCGAGCATTTCGTCGCAGTGGTTCGGGTCGTGATGGAACAGTGCGAGGCGACGGGCGCCCGACTGCGCCGCGACCTCGACGGCGTAGTCGATCGTGCAGTGCCCCCAGTCGGGATGCGCCGCGAACTCTTCATCGGTGTACTGCGCGTCGTGAATGAGCAGGTCGACCCCACGGCACAGGTCGATCACCGTTGGGTCGACGAAACTGGCCTGCGGGCCGGGCTGCTGGTGATCGCTCAGGTACGCGATCGAGACGCCCCCACGGGTGATCCGGTAGCCGACGGTGGGGCCGATGTGGGGAATCCACGCCGCTCGCACCTCGGTGTTGTCGTCGAGGGGGAACGTGCCCGGTCGAACCTCGTGAAACGAGAAGGAAGCTGGGAGGTCGTCGATCGAGACGGGAAAGAACGGTGGACTGAGAAACGTCCGCACCGTGTCATAGACGTCGTGGCCGTCTGCCTGCGCCGGCACGTAGACGTCGAAGGAGGCTCCCGGGGCGAGCACCGGGGTGAAAAACGGCAGCCCTTGGACGTGGTCCCAGTGGAGATGCGAGACGAGTCCGACCCCCGCGAACGTGCCGTCCTGGGGTTGGGTGAGACCGAAGAAGCGCAACCCCGTCCCGAAGTCGATCACGATCGGACGGTGCGCGTCGTCGCCTTCCACGACAACGCAGGAGGTGTTGCCTCCGTAACGTTGATTCGCGGTGCAGGAACACGGGGTCGATCCACGCACCCCGTAGAACGTCACGTTCAGCGCACTGCCCCCTGACCTTGCTGCGACGGTCGGATGAGAAAGGGAAAGGTTAGGGTTCGGAACCCAACCGTGGCGGGACTGTGACGAATGTCTCGTCGAGCCGGACGCCTAGATTGGCCCGATGGAAGCGCGCCTCACCCACGTCACCGCGAACGGCATCGACTTCGCCTGTTTCGAGGCCGGGAGCGGGCCGCTCGCCCTGCTCCTGCACGGCTACCCCGACAGTGCCCACACGTGGCGTCATCTCCTCCCCGAACTCGCCGCCGCGGGCTTCCGCGCCGTGGCTCCGTTCAACCGCGGATATGCGCCGACATCGTTGGCGGCCGACGGCAGCTACCAGGCGGGCGTGTTGGGGGTCGACGCGAACGCACTCCACGATGCACTCGGCGGCGGCGACGACGCCGTCCTCGTCGGCCACGACTGGGGCGCGATGGGCGCCTACGCGGCGGCGCACCTCGAGCCGCACCGCTGGGCCAAGGTGGTGACCGCGGCGGTGCCGCCCGGGCCGGTGATGGCCGAGGCGTTCTTCTCCTACGAGCAACTCCGGCGCTCCTGGTACATGTTCTTCCAGCTCAACCCGCTGGCCGACATGGTCGTGCCGATGAACGACTGGGACTTCGTCGCGAAGCTGTGGCGTGACTGGTCTCCCGGCTATGACTCGGCCGCCGACCTCGCCCACTTCGTCGAGTGCATGCCCACGGCCGAACATGTGAGCGCCGCCCTCGGCTATTACCGCCAGACGCTGCAACCCGAATTGCAGTCCGCTGCGTTGAGCGACGCGCAGACGGGCACGCTGATGTTGCCGAGCCAGCCGCTGCTGTATCTCCACGGAGCGAACGACGGCTGCATGCGCCCGGAACTCGCGGCGAAGACCGGCGACTGTCTCACCGTCGAGGGGAGCCGCTTCGAGATGCTCGACAACGCCGGCCATTTCCTGCACCTCGAGGTGCCCGCAGCGTTCAACGCTGCGGTCCTCGAGTTCCTCAGCTGAGGACGACGGGACGCGCGAGGAACTGCTCGACGGGCAGCGGGCGCCCGAAGAAGTACCCCTGACCACTCGGGCAGCCAAGCTCCGCAAGCGCCTCGGCCTGCTCAAGCGTCTCGATCCCTTCGGCCACGACGTCGAGGCCGATCTCCGCACACAGGTCGACCACCGACGCGACGAGGGCGAGCGCAACCGAGTCGATCGTGATGCGACTGACGAAGATCCGGTCGATCTTCACGACGTCGAGTGGGCACCGCATCAGCGTTTCGAGCGTTGCGTAACGGGTTCCGAAGTCGTCGAGAGCGATCTTCACACCACAGGATCGCAGTGTCGCCAGGTTCGAGTTCATCGCCAGCGAGTCACCGAGCGGGAGGGTCTCGGTCACCTCGATGTGCAGCCGCGTGGGTTCGAGTTCGGCGTCGATCAGCGCCTCGATCACCGCCGGGGCGAACGTCGGGTCCTCGAGCTGATGCACCGATACGTTCGCCGCCACGAAGAAGTCGTCGCTGAAGCCGGTCTCGGGAAATCGCCGCGCCGCGGCGCACGCCTGAGCGACGACCCATCGCCCGATCGGTTCGATGGTGCCCGCCTGTTCGGCCACGCCGAGGAACTCGCCGGGCCCGATGAGCCCGCGGGTCGGGTGCTGCCAGCGGAGCAACGCCTCAGCTCCGCAGGGTGAGCTGTCTGCCAGGTGAACGACCTCCTGGAGATGCAGCCGGAACTGGTCGCCTTCGATCGCGCGGGAGAGCGTTTCGGGAGAGACCGCACGGAGCGGTGGCGCCACATCGGGGGGTTCGACACTCCACGGCGCCTGCGCGACGAGCAGCCGGTCGTGGCGGAGGCCCGCGTGGCGACGGAGCTGTGCACGCTCGCGTCGGGCTTCGAACATCGCTGCCTCCGCGGCGCGCCACGTGTCGAGCAGGCTCGGGTGTTCGCTCCCTCGGACCGCCGCGCCAAGCGTCGCGCTGATGCCGTTGTCCAACAATGTCGCCTCGAGACGGACGGCGAGCCGCTCGCTCTGTTCACGGTCGCAGTCGACGACGAGCACCCCGAACTCGTTGCCGCTCAACCGGGCGACCGCGTCGGGTTCGCGCAGGCAGCTCTCGAGGACCTGCGTCGCGAGGCGGAGCACCTCGTCGCCCGCCGCCAGTCCGTAGGTCTCGTTGACGAGCGCGAGCGCCGACAGCTTCACCACGAGCACGGCGGCTGGGTCTCCGTAGCGTTCGCAGCGTGCCTCCTCCGCCCCCAGGAGGGCCTCCCAGCCGCGTCGGTTCGCGGCACCGGTCAACGGATCGATCATCGCGACCAGCTCGGCACGCTCTGCTCGACGATGTTCCTCCTCCGCCCGGAGCTCCGCGGCGAGGAGCGAGCTGAGCATCGCCGCATGGAACTCGGCCGCGGCCGCCGCCGACGCCTGGTCCGGCAGTGTCGATTCGACGATGCCACCGAGAACTCCGAAGGTGCCTCGCCGGTGGTCGACGAGTGGCGCCGTCACGATCGCCGAATCGACGAGCGTCACCGTGCGATACGTGCCGGGTTCCACCAGGTGCTCGCGATCGCCACTCGAGGTTGCGAGTACGACGGCTTCATCCCCGGTGACCCGAGCAGCAAACCACGTTGCAGCGGGATGGTCACGACCCACTCGCCCCAGCGTCGCGACGAGCGCGTCGCGGAAGTCCCACGGTTCGTGAACAGATCCGACGTCGAGCACCACTCTCCTCCTGGCGTTGTGCCCGCCGACACATCTCACCGCTTCAATCGGCCGTCATCCGGTTGATCTGAGGGGTGGCTCAGAGAAGCCCGAGCTTGGCGGCCTCAGCCGAGGTGGTACCGGTCGCCCACGCGGGTCACGAGACCATCGCAAACAAGACCCTCCACAACCCGCTGTGCCCGTTGCGGGTCGTTCGGCCAGCCCGCCGACTCGGCCAGATCGCTGCGGGCCACCGCTGTCACGCGCATCGCCGCGAGGAGCCGTCCGCGTCCTTGGCGGTCCGATCCCTCGAATCGGGACTGCCGGCCCGACGAGTGTGCGGTTCCGATCGCGGGATCCGGGTCTGGACGACCTCGTTGCCACCACCTGCAACTTCGCCGGAGGGGGCACTCGTCGCAGGTCGGTGTCGGCCGACAGTAGGAGGCGCCGATGTCCATGAGTGCCTGGTTCCACAACCACGGCCACCCCTCCGGTACCAGTTCATCGGCCAGTCGCTGCGCTCGGCTCGGCGTCAACCGATGACCGCCCACACGGGCCAGAACGCGGGCGATGTTGGTGTCGACGACGCCGTGGTGCTGCTCGTCCGCGAACACCGCGACCGCCCGAGCCGTGTAGGGGCCGATGCCGGGGAGGTCCATGAGGTCCTCGAGGCGGGTCGGGAGGCGGCCGCCGTGGTGCTCGACGCAGCGCTGCGCCGTCAACCAGAGGTTTCGTCCTCGCCGCGGATACCCGAGGCCGTGCCACAGATCGAGCACCTCAGCGAGGTCTGCCGCGCCACACGCCGGCGGGGCCGGAAAGGCGCGGAGGAACGCCTCCCATTTCGGGATCACCCGCACGACCTGGGTCTGTTGCAGCATCACCTCGGCGACAAGCACCGCCCACGGATCGCGCGTCCGTCGCCACGGCAGGTCGCGCTGATTCGTCGACGCCCAGATGGCCACGGCCTCGTGTGCTGAGGCGAAATGGCTCGGTGGTGTCAACGCCGGTGCTCCGACGAGGTCGGTCGGGCGTGCAGGAATGTCGATGGGGCGAAGACTGCCACCTCCGGCCGCGGTCGTCAGGTTCCCGACCGGGGGCCGAAGAGAACGTGATCGCCGACTCCGCGGCCTTCTTCGACATCGAGATAGGGAGGCTGGCGGATTACCTCATCGACCGATCTTCGGCCACGCCGAGGTAGGCGACGGTCACGTACGGCAGGTCGAAGGTGTCGGGGAACCCGGCAACCAGCCTCCGGACCCGGTCCGCGACCACCGCCTGCGCGTCGGCGTCCTGGGACGCCAGGTAACTCGTGGAGAGGACCCGCGCCACCAAGGTGTCCTCGTCGAGACGTTGGCGATACGTCGTGTGGAAGGTTCGCAGCGGCCCGAACCCCGTCTCGTCCGAGGCGAAGCGCTCGGCCCAGTCGACCTCGACGGTGTAGGGCACCTGCCAGCGACCGCGCTCGTCCCACCGGATGATCCGCGACAACTCGGCGACCCACGGCACCGAGACGTCCCGCGAGTTCCAGATCAGCCCCAGCGACCCGCCGGGGCGGAGGACCCGTCGGATCTCACGGCACGCGGCGACGAGGTCGAACCAGTGGAACGCCTGGGCGACAACCACCCCGTCGACGGAGTGATCGTCGAAGGGCAACGCCTCGGCGGTGCCCTCAACGACCTCGACGTCGGGCACTGCCACCCGGAACTGGTCGCGCATGGCGGCGACCGGCTCGACAGCCAGCAGGTCCGCCCCGGTTGGCACCAGCAAGCGGGTCAGCTTGCCGGTGCCGGCGGCGAGATCCACGATCCGCCGGCCCGGAGTGATCCCGATCTCCTCGACGAGCCATCCCACCGCGTCGGCGGGATAAGAGGGTCGTCCGGCTTCGTAGGCCGCCGCCCCCTGACCGAAACCGTCAGCGGCGGCCAGGGGGATCGACGGGTCGGTCACTCCCAGACGTCGTCTCCGTAGGGGCGCTTCCGCTGCGGCGCCGCATCCCGCTTCCACACCATCACCTTGCGGCGGAAGAAGCAGACCTCGACGCCGTCCTGGTTGAACGCCTTCGTCTCGACCGTGACGATGCCCCGGTCTCCCTTGGATGACTCGCGGGTCGCGATCACCTTCGTCTCGGCGTAGATGGTGTCGCCGTGGAAGGTGGGGTTCTTGTGCTGGAGGGTTTCCACCTCGAGATTGGCGATCGCCGCGCCTGACACGTCAGGCACCGACATGCCCAGCACCAGCGAGTACACGAGGTTGCCGACGACGACGTTCTTGCCGTGCACGGTCTCGTTCTGAGCGAACCACTCGTTGGTGTGCAACGGGTGGTGGTTCATCGTGATCATGCAGAAGAGGTGGTCGTCGTACTCGGTGATCGTCTTGCCGGGCCAGTGCCGGTAAATGTCGCCGGGGACGAAGTCTTCGAGGTAGCGGCCGAAAGGGCGGTCATGGATCGTCACGCCCGCAATCCTGCCACCCCGGCCCACCCCACCCGAAGTCCACATCCGCACACCCCCACCTGAACTTTGGGTCCACCGTCCCGAATTCGGCAGCCTCGACCCAAAGTTCGGGTGGGGGTCGGGTCAAAGTTCGGGTGGGGGTCGGGCGGGGGTCGGGTCAAAGTTCGGGTGGGAGTCGGGTGGGAGCGTCGGGTGGGAGCGTCGGGTTACCGGCCGGTAACCTCCCGCCCCATGACTGATGCGCTTGCTGCTGCCGCGACCGCGCTCGACGCCGCTCAGGGCGTTGTCGACGCGGGGATCGCCCGCCTCGCCGACGGAGGCATCGACGCCCAACAGGTTCTTGCCTACGACGTTGCCCACGCCGCAGCAGCCGTGCGGACGGGTCGAAGCCTCCTCGAGTACGGAACGAAAGGCTCCGTCGAGGAGCGCATCACCCTTGCGTTCATCGCCGATGCCCTCGCAGAACTGGCCGGCAAGTGCTTCGGCCGAGAGGCCGAGTGGGGCGTCGACGCCGGTGCACTCGACCCGGCACGGGAGTTCACCGCGACCTACCGGAGCCCCGAGTTTCTTGCCGCGCTCGCCGGTGAGGAAGGTCCCCGCCACCTCGGCGACGACTTCGAGATGGTGCAGGACGTCTTCCGCCGCTTCGCCGAGGAGAAGCTCAAGCCCATCGCCGAGCACATCCACCGTCACAACGCCGACATCCCCGAGGAGATCATCAGCGGTCTCGCCGAGATGGGGGCCTTCGGGCTGTCGATCTCGGAGAACTACGGCGGCTTCGCGTCGGGCGACGAGTCGGACTACATCGGCATGATCGTCGCCACCGAAGAACTCTCCCGTGGCTCGCTCGGCGCTGGCGGCTCGCTCATCACCCGCCCGGAGATCCTCGCCCGTGCCCTCGAAGCCGGCGGAACCGAGGAACAGAAGCACGAGTGGCTCCCGAAGCTCGCGACCGCTGAGGTCATGAACGCGGTCGCTGTGACCGAGCCCGACTACGGCTCCGACGTGGCCGGGGTGAAGGTCACCGCGAAGGAAGCCACCGTCGATGGAACCGATGGCTATCTCATCAACGGCGTGAAGACGTGGTGCACCTTCGGCGCCCGCGGCGACGTGCTCATGCTGCTCGCGCGCACCGATCCCGACCGCTCCGCCGGCCATCGCGGCCTCTCGATGTTCATCGTGCCGAAGCTCCGCGGCGACGGTCACGGCTTTGTCATTCAGCAGGCCGACATGGACGGCCCCGGGAGCGGCCGGATGGAGGGTCGCCCGATCGACACGATCGGCTATCGCGGCATGCACTCCTACGAGATCAGCCTCGAGGACTGGTTCGTCCCCGCCGCCAACCTCATCGGCGGCGACGCTGGCAAAGGCCGCGGGTTCTACTACCAGATGGCCGGATTCGAGAACGGCCGTCTCCAGACCGCGGCTCGCGCCATCGGGGTGATGCAGGCGGCGTATGAAGCCGCGAGGGAGTACGCAGCGAACCGCATCGTCTTCGGCCAGGCGGTCGGCGACTACCAGCTCAACCAGGCCAAGCTCGCCCGCATGGCGGTCCTGATCCAGGGCGCCCGTCAGTTCTCCTACGAGGTCGCGAAGCTCACGGCCAAGGGAGAAGGCCGCCTCGAGGCATCCATGGTGAAGGCCTACGTGTGCAAAGCCGCCGAGTGGGTCACCCGTGAAGCGATGCAGATCCACGGCGGGATGGGTTACGCCGAGGAGTACGACGTGAGCCGCTACTGGGTCGACGCCCGGGTGCTGTCGATCTTCGAGGGCGCCGACGAACTCCTCTGCCTCCGGGTGATCGCCCGCCAACTCGTCGAAGCCCACCGCGCCGCAGCCTGAGGGCTCCCGCGAGCGAACCGACCGCATCACGGGCCACGCTGACCGCTACGGTCGCGGCGTGAGCTTGCTCGGTTGGATCGTGGTCGGACTGCTCGCGGGCGGTGCCGCCCGCATGATCACCGGCTCGGAGAAGCGCGGCTGTCTGATGACACTCGCCGTCGGTCTCATCGGCTCGATGATCGGCGGCGCACTCGCGTCAGCGGCGTGGGGCGACGGGATACGCGGCTTCAGCCTGCGCTCGATCGTCATCGCGGCGCTCGGCGCAGCCGTGTTCCTCTTGGTGCTGCAGGCGCTCGGGGCCGTCAGTCGCCGCCGGTAAGGCTCTGGCGATACTCCGCCATCGTGATCACGGTGGCGGGATCCGGAGCCTGACGGTCGAGCGGCTCCCCGTAGTCGCTGATGTCGAAGCGGAACCCGATGGTGCCCTTCGACGGGAGGCCTTTCGGTGGCGACGGAGCATCCGCGAGATCGGTCTTGTAGGCGACCCGTCGAACGAGGCCGTCCGCGTCGATCCACACGTCGAGCTCCAGGGTCGTCCCGAAGAGGTCGGTCGCGTCGTCGAGCAACGCGCCACTGATCATTCTCGTCTTGGCGGCTGCCTTCGCGAGATCGACGGAGTACCGGTAGCGGGTCGCGGTGACGCCGTCGATGCGATCCGTGCCGACCTTGCGGACATCCTTGCCGACCTCCGCGATCAGCCCGAGCGCGTCCTTGCCCGCATTTCCGCGCAGCGCGTCCATGTCCATTCCCTGCGCCGCCAGGTCATCGAAGCCGAGGGAGACCCACTCGACGCCGGGCGGGAGGTTCGGGAATGCGTAGTAAATGTTCGAGCCGACCATGCGGTAGGCGATCGAACGACCCGCACCGATCGGCACCTCCCCTTCACCGACCCTGCCGTCCTTGGAAGTGCGTGCGGTGAACGAGGTGAGCTCGTCACCGTCGAGCGTCACGGTCATCCGCACCTTCTGGGTGGGTGCGTCCGACGAGCGTTTCGCAGCGGCCCGCACGGCAGCGCGCGCACCGGCAGGAGTACTGACGACCGCCTCGCCCCCCGACCCGCCGCATGCGACACCGGCGAGGACGACGGCGACGAGGACGGCGATGAGGCGACGCTGCATCGACTCAGCGTAGGGGTCGGTCGAGCGAATCAGACCG
The DNA here is from genome assembly GCA_029782335.1 of Actinomycetes bacterium. Taxonomy (GTDB): domain Bacteria; phylum Actinomycetota; class Acidimicrobiia; order Acidimicrobiales; family Microtrichaceae; genus JADLFH01. The sequence goes on from JAKOVA010000287.1 coordinate 51,406, forward strand.
TGAGGTCGGCGGGGAGGAGCTGTTCGCTCAGGAGTCGCTCGAAGCGCGCCGGGTCACCGGCGACGAAGTCACGACACAACGGGAGCCCCTCCACGTAGCAGGAGATATAGGCCCGCCACGTGGGGTCCATCAGGAACTCGACCGACTTCGCCGCTCGCTCCGCGTCGAGCAGCAACCACCGTTGCGCCCAGGCAGTCACCTCCTCGGGCTGACGACCGTCCTCGTGAAGCATCAACCCGAGGTTGCCCCTCGCACGCGAGGACACCTCCGCCATCTCCGCGACCGCGACGATGGCCTCCGTGTCGTAGCGCAGCCCGTGTCGGCGGAGATGTTCCCCGACCACCTCCACCTTGGCGTCGCCCAACAGCACCTCGATCGCAAGGTCAGCGAGGCCCTCCGCGAGCAGGCACTGGGGCGTTCCAACCAGAAAGATCGTCTCCTCGCGCCAGCCCCGGCGCCGCACGAGGCCGGCCTCCTTCCGGGAGTGCTCGGTGTGATGGCCCGGGTACGCCTCGTGAGCGATGAGATGCCCGATCGCCGTGGACAGCACGGGGAGATCCGTGTTGATCGCAACCCGACTACGAAGGTCGCCCAGGTAGTAGTTGAACCCCGACCACGGCTGGTGCTCAACGAGCTCGAAATCAACGCGCTCGCCGTCGGGGAGGCCGAACATCGCGGCGGTTCGCTCCCGGAAATCGTCGGCGAGATCCGCGATGAGCGCTGCCAGCCGCTCCGTCGGAATCGCGTGCGCGGCTCGGAACGCGATCAGACGGTCGAGCAGCGGACCGTCCCCGGCGAGTGCCTCGTCGAGACGACGATGTGCGGCATCGAGTTCCTCCTCGTCCACCGCCCGAGGCCGCACGCCGTAGCACCGCTCAACCTCGTCCGAATAGGGAATCTCCTCGCCGGCGAGCTTGGCGGCGACGGTCTCGAGGCCGACGACCTGCCCGCGGATCCAGCGGCGCCGCGCTGGTGAAACATCCGGGTCCGCGTCGGCATCGAGGTCCGCGATCAGACGGCGCGCTTCGACCTGGAGCGCGCCGGGAGCCTGAACCGGTTCCGCGTCGAGGGCTGCACGCAGCTCGCTTGGTCCGTACCACGCGTCGACGAGACCGTCGATGTGACGGCCGAGGCGAAGTCCGAGACGCAGGTAGCGATCGACGACCCCCGCGTCGGTCTTCACGCACCCTCGGGCGTGAGCGTGGTGCGGAACAACTCGACCGTGTCCGCGAAGGCGACCGTCGCCGCGGATGCGTTGAACACCTCGGGTCGGGTGTCGTTGAAGAAGGCGTGGTCGGTGTCGGGGTGCACGGTGAGCACCGCATCCTTGCCGAGGTTGTCGAGAGTCTCCTGAAGCTCGGCGACGGCGGCCGGGTTGAAGAACGCGTCGTTGGCGGCGTAGTGGCCGCGGACAACGGCAGAAATCGCGCTCCAGTCCGGGTGGGCGTCAGGCCAGGGGATGAGCCCGTAGTAGGGCGCGACGGCGGCGACGGCATCCGGTCGCAGGCTCGCCAGTACGAGCGCGAGGCCGCCGCCCATGCAGAAGCCGATCACGCCAACCTTCGCGCTCGTGACGGACGGATGAGCGATGAGATAGTCGACAGCGCCTGACATGTCCCGGCCGGCGTGCCCGATGTCGAGCGCCATCATGAGCTTGCCCGCCTCGTCGGGTTCATGGGTTGTTCGGCCGCCGAAGAGGTCTGGAGCGAGCGCCGTGAATCCAAGTTCCGCGAACCGGTCGCACACGTCTTTGATGTGGTCGACCATCCCCCACCACTCCTGGATCACCACGACCCCGGGGCCGCTTCCCCCGTCGGCGACGGCGAGGTACCCCTGGGCGTCGGTGCCGTTGCTCTGGAATCGGACGATCTCTCCGCGACGTTCAACCATGTGGGCCAGCCTACGGTCGCAGGAGGCAGTCGTTCTGGTCGATGCCAGGGCTCAGTGGACGAAGCGTTCGATGTGTTCGACGTTCGGTGCGGGCGTCGTCGGCCCGGTCGGCGTCGGTGCGTCCCATGCCGGCAACGGGTGCCACGAGACGGGCAGCGGTGTTCCGTGAATCGAACGCGCCGTCGCGTTGGACGCGTCGGCGATGAGCCGGATGTCGAATCGGGGGAACGTCAGCCCGTCGGAACTCGTCGTCGTTGCCGAGCCGTCGACGTAGACGATCGTCGTGGTACCCGGCACGTAGTACCCGACGTGCCACAAGCTGGTGGCCGCCTGGGGGTCGATCCACTCGACCGGCCCGGTCGACGTGTCGATCGTACGAGTCGGGCCACCGGTGATCGCCCGTGTCAACAACGTGGTGCGACGCCTGCCGTCGGGCAGTTCTTCGGAGGTGCGGTACAACAGTCGGCCCGCTGACGACCAGCCCAGCGGCAGCAAGCGCTTCGGTGTCGCTGCCACGACCTCGGTGGTCACCCCGGTGTCCACATCGAGGCGCACGAGCCGGTGGTCGCTTCCTGCCGCCACCGCGTAGAGCACCGCAGTCGAGTCGGGTGACCAGACGAACACGTTGCCTGTCGGGCCGTTCGGCGACCCGTAAGTGAGCGAGTTCGTCGGCGAACAGTTGGTGCTGTTCGCCAGCGAGTAGGTCGTGACGTACGAGACCGGTCCGTCCTCGTGCCACAGGACCGCGGCCGCACTCCCGTCGGGCGAGGGGCTCACCATCGTGATGTAGGAGAAGGCGTTCACCTCACCCAGCGAACAGGAACCGCCGGGAAAGGTCAGGCGCCATTCATCGGCCGCGAACGCGATCGGGTCCAGGGAGATCCCCTCGCCGGCGAATCCGTTCCACGGTTGCAACGCCGTTCCGTCCGGCCGAGACGACACGTTGTTGACCCACCCCATGTCGGCGATCGTGGCCGGAGGCGCCGCTGTGGTGGGAACGTCCGGCCCCGAGAGGACCTTGTTCAGCAGCGTCCACCGGCGGAACTCGGCGAGGTATGCGTCGCCGTCCCCGTTCAGGGTGCCGCCGATATCGCGCAGCCACGCGACACCGACCGTGGACGGCAGCGACGGCGGGGCCACCGCCGGGGGCGGCGTCGCACACGCCGCCAACAGGGCGAGGCCGACGAGGGCGGAGCGTCGACGTGTGGTTCGTCTGGTGCGAGTCAGCGCCATCCACCAGCTTGACACGACTCGGGACGGGCCGCCCCGAATCTCAGTAGGGGACGTCGAGCTTCGTGTGATCCCAGCTCACGCACTGCTCGACGTGCAGGCGGATGCACACCCGCTTGTTGGCCGCCATCTCCGCCGCGAACTGCAGATCTTCGTCCTTGTCGAGCGTCTCATAACGGTGCAGCACCGCCTTGCAGGACTCGACGACGACATCGTGGTCCTCAACGAGCTCCGCGGCGCCGACCAGTTCCACACCCTGGAGCGTCGGGTACGTCTCACCCGCTTCCACCAGCGCCGTGAATCGGGGGTCGCGGCGCAGGTTCTGCACCTTCTGGGACTTCGCGAACGTCTCGATGACGATGTCGGCGTCGTGGTAGCCGGCGTCACGCCGAAAGACGCCCGACGCGTCGAGGAAGCCGTACCACATCGCGACGAGGTGAATACGGCCTCCCGGGCCGAGCGACGCAAGGTTCATCGTTCTGCGTCCACCGAGGAACGCACCGACCTCGTCGTCGGTCATGCGAATGATTTCGCGGCGGCTCGGCATGGCTGCTCCTGTGGCGGTTGGTTGCTTCAAGGTGACGTCCGACGCGACCCCCTCGGGCCGAGACGCCACGGAACTCCTCATCATGGTCGCGCGTGTCCCGCCGGCCGGCGATGCAGCGAGCCGGGCATCGTCCCGCGGCTGTCTCCCACCTGAGCCCGCTGGGTAGGGTGAGCGCGTGTCGGGAACCTCCCCCCAACCCGCCACCCCCTCCGGCGAGATCGTCGGCGTCGGGCCGCACCAACGTCCGTGGCCGGACGATCCCCGGCTCGACCCGGAGCTGCTCGCCGAGGGTGATCGGCGCAACGTCGTGGACCGCTACCGGTACTGGCGGCT
>JAKOVA010000289.1 GCA_029782335.1 Actinomycetes bacterium
GGATGGTCAGAATGAAACTGAAGCGGATGGCCGACGGTCTGGCCGTGGCGGCACTGGGTGGCTGGGCCTCGATCGCGGCGGCGGTCGCCGACATGCCGGGCGGGCCGCGGGTCAACCAGCTCAACCTGACGGCTCCGGCCACGCGCATCGCCGAGGACCAGCACTGGATCCACTGGTTCGTGCTCTGGATCTGCGTGGCGAGCTTCGTCGCCGTCTTCGGCGTGATGTTCTACTCGGTCTGGAAGCACCGCAAGTCGAAAGGGCACGCGCCGGCCGAGTTCCACGAGAGCACCACCGTCGAGATCGCCTGGACCGTGGTGCCGTTCCTGATCATCGTCGGCATGGCGATCCCGGCCACGCGCATGGTGGTCGAGCAGAAGGACACCTCGAACGCCGACATCACGGTGAAGGCCACCGGCTACCAGTGGAAGTGGGGCTACGACTACCTGAAGGGCGACGGCGAGGGCATCTCGTTCCTCTCGACGCTGTCGACGCCGCGCGAGCAGATCGAGGATCGCAACTACCCCGATGCGAAGGCCAAGCGCGAGCAGAACCCGACCTACCTGATGGAGGTCGACAACCCGCTGGTGGTGCCGGTCAACAAGAAAGTCCGCGTCGTCGTCACGGCCAACGACGTCATCCACGCGTGGTACATGCCCGCGCTGGGCGTCAAGCAGGACGCGATTCCCGGCTTCGTGCGCGACACGTGGTTCAGGGCCGAGCAGGTCGGTGTGTTCCGCGGCCAGTGCGCCGAGTTGTGCGGCAAGGACCACGCGTTCATGCCGATCGTGGTCGACGTGCGCACGCAGGCCGATTACCTGAAGTGGGTCGACGAGCAGAAGAAGGCGATGCTCGCGAAGGCCGACGACCCGACCAAGCAATGGCAGCTCGCCGACCTGACCGCACGCGGCGAGAAGGTGTTCGCTGCCAACTGCGCGGCGTGCCACCAGGCCAACGGCAAGGGCGTCCCGGGCACTTTCCCGGCGCTCGACGGCTCGAAGGTCGTGCTCGGCAAGCCCGAGGGCCAGGTCGACGTCGTGCTGCACGGCCGGCCCGGCACCGCGATGGCGCCGTTCAAGCAGCTCTCCGATGTCGAGCTGGCGGCG
>JAKOVA010000007.1 GCA_029782335.1 Actinomycetes bacterium
CGGGCCTGCGGTGGACGCGAGTCGGCCGGCCTGTACCACCGGGCGAAGTACCTGCAGGTGGCGGTGCTGGGGCTGGGCGGCGTCTGCCTGCTGCTCTGGCCCGGGCCGGTGCGGTGGGAGCTGTGCGTGCCGCTCGGCGCGGTCCTCTTGGGCGGGCTGGCCAGCGTGCAGTGGGCGTACTACAAGAAGCACATGTAGGTCCGGTGTCGTTCGCGTTCGCGACGAAACAGGCCGGATTCAGAATCGCCAGAAGCTCGGAGCTTCAGGCTCCGGGGCGTCCAGGATCTGATCGCTGCGCCGCACGAGCGGATCGATCCAGTCGGCCTTGGCTCGGGCCCACTCGATCCACTGCTGCTTCTCCTGTGTGAGCTCGCCATCTCGGTGGGCTCGGTCCTCGACCGCGGCGATGAATTCGCGCAACCGGTTGGCGCGCTGCAGCCGGCTCGCGTCGCGGAACAGGGAGCGCAGCTGACGACGTTCTTCGTTGCGCGCGCGCACCTGCGCTTCGTATTGGGCGCGCGCTTCCTCGTAGGTTCGCCGGCGGCGCTCTTCTTCTTCCTCTTTCGCGCACTTCGCTTCGGCCAGGCCGACGATGGCGGCGACGATTCCGCTCAGGCGCGAGTCGATGAAGCTGCGTTCCGTGTCGTTCCACTTCCGTGACGGCCACGATCCCACCGTGAGCGTCAGCCGTCCGGTGGGATGCCAGTCGAACTGTGGGATGTTTGGATACTCTCCCCGGGCACCCACGCGGAAGGAGTCGTAGTACCGGTCGCGTGCCCGCACCTCCGCGCGTGTCGGCGTGTGGCTGGTTCGCGTGACCTGCTCGACGATCGAGATCGTCAACGTCGTGCCGCCGCCGACCAGAAGGGTCTCGCCCTTCTCCTCATCCACCTGCGCCGTGAAGCCGCCGGGCTCGAGTGCCTTGAGCAGCGTGTCCGCCAACCGCAGGGCGCGATCGAGCGCGTTCCTCGTCACCTGCAGGTCGAGCACCTCCTTCGGCGCGCTTCTCACGCCCGCCGGGTGATCCCAGCCGTCGCGCCGCTTCAGGCGCGCCGCCGCCGCCCGCACCAGCGGGTGCGGGTCGACGAGTTCGTCGGGCACGCTGACGCTCGGCTGGCTTTCCCGGGTCTGCTGGAGAGCGTCACGGACGCGCGCGTGCGTGGCCGCCTCCTGTTCGGACAGCGGTATCGGCCCGGTGAGGCCGCGCGCGCCGGCGGGGAGGGCGGGCAACGGCACCTTGCGCGTGGGTCGGCCAGCCTTGACCTTCGCCCAGTAGCCCCGCGGCGGCACCGGAATGCCGAGCTTCTTGCAGATCTTGACCAGCCCCACGTCCGACAGGCCATAACGGGGCGCGACGACCGTCACCGCGTCCGTCCAGACCTCTTCGTACAGTGCCTCCCGGCTGATTGGGGTGCCTTGGCGTCTCATCGCATCTCTCCTAGTTCGAGCCGGAGGCCGTCCCTGGTGGCGGCTTCCCGGTAGATTGCAGATTTGCTGTTCAGCAAATATTGTGTTTTCGTCGAATATTCGGTATGGTGCCGATATTTACTGCACAGTGAATCTAGGCGGCGACCATGCTTCAGGCGCAGGCGAGCGAACGGGAACTGATCGATCAGTTCCTGGCGGCACTTCGGTCGCTGCCCGAAGTGCGGGCCGAACTCGAAGGCCCCGGCGCGCCCGAGCTCGACGCCCAGCTCGCGCTGGACGTCGCCGGCAAGGCCATCCACGCGCTCGTCGAGTTGAAGAGGGCCGTCTACCCGCGCGACGTCCGGCAGCTCGTCTGGCGGATCAGAGACCTTGCCCGCCAACAACCCGCCGGCGAGAGCGGCGGCGAGCCGCTGGCGGTCCTGGTCGCCGAGTCCATCTCGCCGGGGGCCAAGGAGCTGCTTCGAGCGGAGCGGGTCGGGTACTACGACAGCGGGGGCAGCCTCTACCTGCCGGCCCGGGGAGCCTACCTCTACGTCGATCGGCCGCCGCCCAAGTCGTTGTCCCGCTCCATGCGATCGCTGTTCACGGGACGGCGCGCGCAGGTCCTGCACGGCCTGTTAGTTCGCCACCAGGACTGGTTCGGCGTGAAGGACCTCGCCGAGCAGACGCTGGTCTCGTCAGCGACGGCGTCCCAGGTGCTCACCGAGATGGAGCGCTTCGACTGGCTGGAGTCGCGCGGGCAGGGACCCAGCAAGCAGAGGCATCTTAGGCAGCCCGCCGCGCTGCTCGATGCGTGGGCGAAGCAGCTGGGCTCGATCCGTGCGCCGGCCCTGCGACGCTACTTCGTCCCCGCGATGAAGCCCGACGGCCTGATGGAGCGCCTCGGCCAGGTGTGCGAGGCGCGCGGTGTCGAGTACGCCGTCAGCTTCGAGGCGGCCGCGCAGCGCTACGCACCGTTTCTGTCGGCAGTCTCGCAGGTTCGATGCCGATTGCTGGCGGGGTCGGGGGCCGATGCCGCGATCGCGGACCTGGGCGCACGCGTCGTCAGCGAGGGCGCGAATCTCTCCGTCATCGAGGCGAAGTCGACGGGCGACCTGCTGTTCCGCGAGCGGGTCGGCGGCGTCTGGCTGGCCAGTCCAATTCACGTCTACCTCGACCTTCTGCGAGGCGAGGGCCGGGCCAAGGACATGGCCGATCACCTGCGGAAAGAGAGGATCGGCTTCTGATGGCCAAGCCCGCGACATTGGACGGCTACAGCGACCAGTACACGCTCGACTGCGAGCGGGTGCTGGTGACGCTGCTGCGGGGACTGGGCCCATGGAAGGACTCGGTCTACCTGGTCGGCGGCCTGACGCCGCGGTATCTCGTACCCGCGCGCCCGCCGGTCGTGCCTGCGCACGCCGGCACCCTGGACGTCGACATCGTCATCGATCTGCAGATCCTGGCCGACACCGAGGCGTACCACACGCTCGAAGAGAACCTGAAGCGCATGGGGTTCGAGAGGGCCGAGAACGAGCAGGGGGCCAAGCTTTCCTGGCGTTGGCAGACCCGGACCAAGCACGGCGCCCTGATGGTGCTGGAGTTGCTGGCCGACGCGCCGCAGATCGCCGGAGGGCGGGTGCAGCCGCTGCCAACTGAAGGCACGATCTCGGCGCTCAACATCCCGCACTCGTCGATCGTGTTCGACCTGTACCAGGTCGCCGAGATTCGCGCGGAGCTGCTCGGCGAGAACGGGATGGCGACCGAGCGCGTGAAGCACGCCGACATCGTCAGCTTCACCTGCCTGAAGGCATTCGCGTTCGACCAGCGCTTCGAACGCAAGGACGCCCACGACTTGATCTACTGCATCGAGCACGCCCCCGAGGGGCTGGACGCCGTCGTGGCAGCCTTCGGTCGGGCGCTCGCAGGCAAGCACGCGGCCGTGGTCCGAGACGCGCTGGACGTCCTTCGTCGACGCTTTGCCGACGACGGTGCGAGCGAGGGCTATCGCAAGGACGGGCCGGTCGCTGTGGCCAAGTTCGAGCAGGGGGAGGGCGACGAGGCGGATCAGCGCGAGGCGAGGGTGTTGCGGCAGCGGCAGGCCAGCGACGCGATCCAACAACTGCTGGTCCGAGCTGTATGAAGGGAACACGGCGTGAGCTTTCCCGCTGACATCAAGGGCTGCATGAAGGACTGCATCCTGTCGCTGTTTTGGCCGCGCAAGGACATCGTGGGCTTCTTTGAGAAGCACGGATGCACGAAGGCAGAGATCTCGAATCTACAACTGGAAGGCGAGAACGCGCTTAAGCGGCACGAAGTCGTCGATGCTCTTTTCAACGCACTAGCCGCACGTTCAGATAACGGTCTTGGTCCACTTCGCGCCATGCTGCAGTCACTGCTGAACTGGTCGCATTTCGATCCGTATTACTTCGACAAGCTGCGCAAGCTGGACCGGAGTGCAGCGCACAGAAATCTGGAGCACCTACGCCAACTGCAGGAGATTCGGGACGCCAAGATCAAGGCCGATCGCGAGCGCCGGGCCGCGCAGGAAGCCGTTCACCAGCAACCCACCGCGTCGCTAGAGCAACTGCGCGCTGAGTACCTCGATTTGCTCGCGAACAAGACTTCGCGTCAACAGCGTGGTTACGCACTGGAACGCATCCTTGCCGAGTTGTCCCGCCTCTCGCACTTGGAGACTACCGAGGCCTTTCGCGTGGTCGGGGAGCAGGTCGATGGGGCAGTGAAGTTCGACGGAGAACACTATCTCATTGAAGCGAAGTGGCAGGAGCGTTCAGCGAGCAATGAGCCCGTCTACCAGTTCGCGGGAAAGGTAACGGGGAAGCTCTACGGGCGGGGACTGTTCATCTCAGTGAATGGCTTCAGTCCAGAGGTTATCCGTAGCCTCGTCATCGGCAAGGAAATTCAGACGCTCTTCATTGACGGAGAAGATCTGATCTTGGTGCTGGAAGGGCACCTGAATATGCGAGAGATGATCGATCGCAAGGTAAAGGCGGCGCAAACCAAAGGACTAATTTATGTCCATCCCATATCGGGCGCCCCGAAGCTTTCGGAGCGTCAGTGATGACCAAGCTGCCGACGACCAAGCGAGCTCAAGAGTGAGCGGCCTGGCGTCCAGCTATATGGGATATGCCGACCTTGCCAAGTCCCAAACCGAAGGCAAGGACTACAAGGTGCTCCTACGCCCGGTCGCGGGTTCGTCGAGTGCTGTCATCGCGCCCCATGGTGGCCGCATCGAGCATTACACCTCAGACATCGCACGTGGCATCGCCGGCGATGACTTCAATCTCTACTTGTTCGAAGGAATTCGGCCATCCGGCAACTACTCCGCGTTGCATTTGACGAGCCATCGATTCGATGAGCCGCGTTGCTTGGAGCTCTTATCTCTGTGCGATCACGTGATCGCTGTTCATGGGTGTGGAGGTGACGATCCAAAGGTGCTCCTTGGCGGGCTGGATGACGAGTTGAAACTGGCGATTGGCGCAGCGGTAGGTGGACTTGGAATTGAGGTTCAAAGCAACGGCCACTCCTTTCCTGCTACAGATCCGACGAACATCTGCAATCGGGGGCGCCGCGGCGTTGGCGTTCAGATCGAGCTAACGATGGCACTCAGGCTGAACGGATCCTGGGATACGGTATGTGCGGCAGTCCGCTCGGTACTGCTGACATTGCCGAAGGCGAGGCCAGTTGGGGGAGAACAACGCGAATGATTCTGAGCGACAACGAGACCAAAGTTGATCTGCTGAATAACGAGGCGATCGCCGCCACGATCATCGGGCTGCTCCGCGCCAAACCCGATCATCCGATGACGATCGGCGTACATGGGGACTGGGGCGCGGGCAAGTCCAGCGTCCTCGAAATGATCGAGGCAGGTTTCACAGACGAGGACGACGTCCTTTGCCTCAAATTCAATGGATGGCGCTTTCAGGGCTTCGAAGACGCGAAGATAGCCCTGATCGAGGGGATCGTGACGGGGCTGGTCGAGAAGCGTCCGGCACTGAACAAAGCTGCGGCCGCCGTCAAGGATGTGTTTCGCCGCATCGACTGGTTGAAGGTTGCCAAGAGAGCCGGTGGCTTGGCCATAACCGCATTTACCGGCATTCCGACGCCCGATCAAGTCGGCGCAATCGTCGGCTCGCTCGAAGCGGTGGTGGCGGACCCAGCCAAGCTCGCGACGAAGGAAAACATCTCGACGGTCATCGACGAGGTGAAGGCTGTGCTGAAGCCGAGCGAGGCCAAGAATGTGCCGGAGGAAGTGGAAGCGTTCCGCAAGGCATTCGACCGCCTCTTGAAAGACGCTGGCGTCAAGCAGCTCGTTGTCCTGATTGACGACCTCGATCGTTGCCTGCCCGACACCGCGATCGAGACACTCGAAGCCATCCGTCTTTTTGTTTTCACGGCGCGGACGGCATTCGTCGTTGCGGCCGACGAGGCAATGATCGAGTACGCGGTGCGCAAGCACTTTCCCGACCTGCCCGAAAGTACGGGGCCGCGGGACTATGCACGCAACTATCTCGAAAAACTCATCCAGGTTCCGTTTCGAATCCCGGCCTTGGGGGAGACGGAGACGCGCATCTACGTCACATTGTTGTTGGCTGGCGCAGAGATTGGTGAGGGAGACGCGGACTACGCGAAGCTGATCGCGGCAGCAAGGGAGAAGCTGAAGCGTCCATGGACCAGCGGCGGTCTGGACGCACCAACCGTCAAGACGGCACTCGGCAAGCAAGCCGAGAAGGCCAACAACGCGCTTGCACTCAGTGAGCAGATCGGTCCTGTCCTTGCAAGCGGCACGAAGGGAAACCCGCGTCAGATCAAGCGCTTTCTCAATACGCTGCTTTTGCGCGAGCGCACCGCGACCGCACGCGGATTCGGCGATGACATCAAGCTGCCCGTGCTCGCGAAGCTCATGCTCGCAGAGCGTTTCATCCCGAGACTATTCGAGCAGATCGCCTTCGTGGCAGCGATCCATCCGGAGGGATTGTGCGAAGACCTCGAAACGCTGGAGCAGGGTTTGGCGGCGGCTGATGGCAACGAATCCCAGGCTGGTGAGGGAAAGGGGCAGAAGGCCGCCGAGTCAGCTCCCGCACTCGACAACGCTGTGTTGACCGAGTGGAAGTCGTCGGACGCCGTGCGCAATTGGGCGCGCCTTTCACCGAAGCTGGCTGGCCTGGATCTGAGGCCCTACTTGTTCGTGACTAAGGACAAGAAGGACTACTTCGGCCCTGTGTCGGTGCTGGGTCACTTGGCCGGCGTGGTTGAGAAGCTGTTCGGCGGCAGGATGACCGTCCAAAGCCACGAAGCCGAGTTGAAGCAGCTCGTGCAGCCCGAGGCTGAGAAGGTGTTCGAGGCCGTGCGCACCAAGATCATGAGCACGGGCACCTTCGACACCAAGCCGGCGGGCGTCGACGGCCTTCTAGTCCTCGTGAAGGCGCAACCTGGCCTGCAGAGCCGGTTGATGGACTTTCTCGAGGCGCTCCCAAGCAGCAAGTGTGGTCCGTGGGCTGTCGGCGGCTGGCAGGGCGTCATCAAAGACACGGATTGCTCTTCCCGCCTGACAAAGCTGCTGGGCGACTGGAGCAAAGTCACCAACAACGCCGCCCTCAAGGCGACCGCCGAAGCGGCCCTCAAGGATCTGAAGGGAGGGCGCTGATGGGGACTTCTACGGCCTATGGCGGTCCTGCCGGCGGAACGCCACTTATTCCATCGTGGCTGGGCGGCGCCGATGGCGGTGACGCTCCGGCCCCGCCCGCGGAGGGGGGCGCAGGGCCGGAAGGCCAGCAACCCGCGGATGGTGCTGCGCCGCCGTCACCGCCGAATCGTCCCCCCATTCCAAAGACGGCCGACCCTCAACGCTTCTCCGCCGCTCGCAACAGCTTTACCCGATTCGCCGGTTCTGGTGGCAGCGACCGGGTCAACTTGGGCCGCGCCGTCTCACGCTACGTCTCCACATCTGCCGGCGGTGCGCGTCAAGCTGCCCAACGGATGGGCGCTTCGCGCGGAGCCGGCGCGCGGCTTCTCGGCTTTATCGCTGACGCACAAGCACGCGGAGTGCGCGAGGCGCTGCGTGCACTGGACCTGGAATCGTTGGCGGGTCGTCCGCTTGCCGAAATCTTCGTTGGGCTGGCCGACTACATCTGTCCGGGCGCAGGCACCGTCGATGAAGGCATCGCCCGCGAGGCGTACATCGAAACGATTGTCGAACTGGCAAGCGAAGGGCTCACCGATCTGACTACGTTCACGCCAGATCAGATGCAGACAGTCTTTGAACTGTATGCCACCCATGCCATCGAGGCGCGCATATGCAATGACATTGGTACCAAGGCAGTGACCATGCCGGTAGATGCGCAGGCCGCACACCGCGTCGAGCAACAGTTGCGCGACTTCATCCGAGGCGCAGTAAGCGACGCGCTGACGCGGGCCCAGGCCAAGACACCCAACCTCACGCTCGATCAAATTCAGGGTTTCGTGGACACCGTTTACGAGTCCGCATTTGCAATCCTGCAAGCGTTGGGCGATGCGGAGGCGAACCCATGAAGCGACAGCTCTTGGCAGGCCGCTTCGGTCCGACTGACCGCATCGCCGTTTCGGCAGGCGCCGAAGAGCAGAGGACCTACCTTCAGCTCGTCGCTGGCGAGAAGTCCTTGGATCATGGAATCGGTGGCGCGCTGACTAGCTTGAAGAATATCGGCGTCTTCCCATCGGAGATTGGCATTGACCTGCTGGTGCTCGCCGCTCACGTTCACGCGGCGGACACACGCATCTCACGCGCCGAGCAATCGCAGGATTCTTGGACTCGCGAGATACGCCTGGTTGTTCCGGTCAGCGACCCGGCCCGCTGGGGCGCAGTTGCGCCCACGCTGAAGAAGGCGCTGGACTTCTTGACGGGCGACCGCTGGGTAATCGGGTTCAGGGCACGTCCAGCCAGGTTTGCGACGATCGCTCAGAACGCGCCTCCGAGCCTTATCTCTCCACCCTTCGATGCCCTCAGCCTGTTCTCAGGGGGATTGGACAGCCTGATTGGCGCAATCGATCTGCTTGAGGAAGGCGCAACGCCCTTGCTAGTCAGCCACTTCGGTGAGGGCGCAATCAGCGATGCGCAGGGCAAGCTGTTCATGAGCATGAAGAGGCACTACGCCAAGTTGCCCTTCGAGCGACTGCGTGTTGGCATGACGTTCAAGAAGGGCCTCGTGAAGCACGTCGGTTCGGAGGACAGCACGCGTGGTAGGTCGTTCTTGTTCTTCGCCCTCGGCGTGTTCGCAGGTACGGGGCTGGGCCGGCGGTTTGTCCTTCGCGTTCCGGAGAACGGGCTAATCGCCCTGAATGTGCCTTTGGACCCTCTGCGGCTGGGTTCGAACAGCACCCGCACCACGCACCCTTACTACATGGCAAGGTGGAATGACCTACTCGGCGAACTCGGAATAGACGGCGAGATTCGAAATCCGTACTGGGACAAGACTAAAGGTGAGATGGCCGCAGCTTGTCGCAATCCGGCGCTCTTGAAGACGCTGGCGACAGACTCGTTGTCGTGCTCGTCCCCAACCAAGGCTCGATGGCAAGGACATGGAATTGAGCACTGTGGCTATTGCTTGCCGTGTTTGATTCGCCGCGCAGCATTGACGGCGGCGTGGGGCACGGGACACGACCCGACGACGTACACAGTGCCGGACCTTCACGCGCAACCGCTGGATACTCGTCAAGCGAACGGTGTACAGGTCAGGTCGCTCCAGTACGCGATCGAGCGCCTGAAGGGGAAACCGCAGCTCGCGAACCTTCTGATTCACAAGCCCGGCTCGCTCGCCGATGAAGCTGCGCACCTTGATGAACTTGCTGATGTCTACCGGCGCGGCCTAGACGAAGTCGCACGGCTCATTGACGGCGCAGAGGCGCGGCCGAGCTGACGATGGTGCCTTCATGAACGTGACCGCCGGGCTTGTTGACTTCCACTGCCACCTCGATCTTTACCCTGACCATGCCGCGGCGGTGCGGGATGCGGAGGCGGCCGGTGTGTTCACGTTGGCGGTGACGACGACGCCTCGGGCCTGGCCGCGCAATCAGGAACTCGCACAGCACACAAAGTACGTTCGAGCGGCTCTAGGACTGCACCCGCAGTTGGTCGCGGAGCGAGAGAGTGAGATCGAGCTGTGGGAGCGGCACCTTGCAGAGACTCGCTATGTCGGAGAAGTTGGCTTGGACGCTGGTCCTCGTTTCTTCAAGTCACTCGATGCGCAGCGGCGCGTGTTCCAGCACGTTTTGCAGCGCTGTGCGCAGGCAGGTGGAAAGATCATCACGGTGCACAGCATTAGATCGGCTAAGTCCATACTCGATCTGGTCGAGGCGTATTTGCCGCCAGGGCGCGGAAAGATCGTTCTTCATTGGTTCACGGGGACAAAGAGTGAAGCAAGACGCGCCGTGGAGCTGGGCTGCTACTTCTCAATCAACGCGGGAATGCTAGGCAATGAGAGGCATGCTCCGCTGGTGCAGACCATCCCCTTGGATCGGATGCTGACGGAAACCGATGGCCCCTTCACTCGCACTGGAGACAGGCCGTCGCAGCCGACCGATGTGGCCAGTGTTGTAGAGGCATTGGGCCACTTGCATCACTTGCCTGTCGCTGATGTGGCCAGCCACATTCGCGACAACCTACGGGCGCTGGTGGGAAAGGAATGACCAACTGTCGCCAGTTCCTGGCGGCGCTTGGGTCCCTGGTGTTTGAGCCTTCACGAACGCGCCGAACGGCATGGCGGCCACGAACTACTACGACGACCTCATCTCTCGCTTGATCGGCGACGGCGTCCCGCTGCCGGCATCATCGCTTGCAACTGAAGGCCAGCAGCCTGTCATGGCTACACTGCCCGCAGCGCAGCCTCAGGAAGCCATGCGCCAGCATGCCGCACTCGAGGAAGGCGTCGAACTCGTCCTTGACGAACCTCGGCAGCGCCGATCCGGTGCCGGCCTCGGTGTGCGCGATGAAGCTGGCCGCGTGCTGCTGGACCAGGCGATACAGCGCCGTT
>JAKOVA010000019.1 GCA_029782335.1 Actinomycetes bacterium
CGCCAGTCGCCGGACTCGAGCTGGTCGGCAACGTAGGTGAAGCCCTGCTCGCCGAGGACTCCCTCGAGGGGCACCGGATCGAACGGTGCGTAGACGACCAGCGCTTCGCCGTCTTCAACCTGAGCGGCGGCGTCCATGATCTCGGCGAACGGTTCACCTCCGGCGGCGAGGGTCGGGCGAGCGTCGACGACACGAGCGGTACTCGTGATGTCGATCGCCCATTCCTCGGGGCCCGACTCGACGTACTCCCAACGGAACTGTGCAGGCCGGGTAGCGTCGAGCTGGTAGCGGAGCGGCGCCGGATCGTGGTCGTTGACCAGACGCAGCGTCTGGCCGGTGGCCAGGTTGTCGAGGTGTTCGAAGATGGTCTCGTGGCGGACCCGAGGAGGGAACGGCCGCACGTCCAACGTCTCCATCACGAACCTCTTTCTGCTGGTGGGAGCCGACGCCCCCCGCTAATCTTCTAGTGAAGGCTAGAGAAATACGCGGGAGTCGTCCAGTGGTGATCCAGAGCGAAACGGCCCGACCATCGCCTTCCCCGCCGCCGCGGGTTGCGCCACCGTTCATGGCGGGTCCGACGGCGAGTGTCCCACCGGCGTCGGTCCCGCTCGGCTTCCTTGCCGCCGCGGGCGTCGGGCTCTGCGGATTCGGGCTCGCAGTCTGGTTCGCCGCCGACAACATCGTCGTGGCACCGACCATCCCCGGTGTCGTTTCGGCCGTGCACGTCGGGATGCTGGCGTTCCTGACAACCGCCGTGCTCGGGGCACTCCACCAGTTCGCCCCGGTGGTGGGCCGCAGACCGTTGCGGTCAGTCCTCGTGGCGCGCCTCACGTTCGTCGGAATGGTGCTCACCGCGTGGCTCCTGCCAACCGGGTTCGCGCACGGCCCCGAGGATCTGATCGTGGCCGGAGCGGTGATTGGGGCCGCAACGGTGCTCGCCGCTGCGTGGAACCTGTCCGCACCGCTGTCGGCGCGCGACGGCGGGGTGCCACTCGCAGGTCTCCGAGTGTCGGTGACGTTCCTGCTGGCGACCGTCGCGTTCGGTGTCGTCTACGCCTTCGACCGTCAACAGGGCTGGTTCCCGCTGTTGCCGCATCGGGTGTTGGCCCACGCACACCTTGGTCTGCTGGGGTGGCTCGGCATCACCTACGTCGCCGTTGCCGAGAAGCTCTGGCCGATGTTCCTCCTGGCGCACCGGCCGCGAGCCCGCTCGGGGGGATGGGCAGTGGCGCTGCTGGGCTGCGGCGTGCCGGTGCTGGCCCTGGGGTTGTTGATCGCGATCCCCGTGCTGGGTTGGATCGGCGGCATCGTCGTCGGCATCGGCTTGGCGTGTCACCTGGTGTCGCTCGCCGGCGTGGTGCGTCATCGTCGCCGACCCTTGGAGTTGCTCCACGCGTTCCTGTTCGTGTCAGCGGGGTTTCTCGTCGCAGCGGTCGTGCTCGGCCTCTGCGCGGCATCGGCGGCGGTGGAGCCCGACACGCGAGCTCGTCTCGTCGCCGCGGAAGTCGCGTCGCTCGCGGGGTGGCTGGGGCTGGCGGTGATCGGCCACGTCCACAAGATCGTTCCGTTCATCGGCTACAGCGCGCTCCGGGCGCGTGGCGTCACCACCGGGCCGAGCGGACGTCCGCTGCTCTTCGGAGACCTGTTCCATCACGGCGTCGCCCGACTCACGTTCGCGACCGCGACGGGTGGGTTTGTTGCAGCCGTCGTCGGAATCGTCGTCGGCTCGCCGGCCACGATCGCGCTCGGAGGTGTGTTGGTGTCCGCGACGGCGGTTCTGGCCACCGCGAACCTTGCTCTCGGCCCGCGTCGGGCGACCCGACCTTCCGCCGTGGGCGCCACCGACGAGTCGAGCGCTGCTGCGACCCCCCAGGGGAGGACCACATGAACGAGCAGTCACTCTCGCTGCGGCGGCTCCGGAAGCGCCGGCAACGGCCCGAGGCGCAACCTGACGTCGCGTCGCCAGACGGCGCCGTCGCCCCGGTGGTGCCACGGGAGCTCACGCCGCAGGAAGCCGCCGCCCGCGACACCGTGTTCGAGTCGCTCGGTTCGGTATGGGACCCAGAACTCGGGCTCGACGTGGTGTCGCTCGGGCTGATCTACGACGTGCGGGTCGACGGCGAGGTGATCGACGTCGACATGACCCTCACCACCCCGGGATGCCCCGTCTCCGAGCAGCTTCCACGAGAGGTGGAGGACGCCGTTCGCGCGGCCCTACCGAACGCGGACGTGATGGTGAACGTGGTGTGGGACCCGCCGTGGACGCCAGAGCGGCTGACACCGGCCGCGCTCGAACAACTCGGGTTCGCGCCGCGTCGCTGACGCGGTCGATCGGTGCCGCGATTCAGGCGCCGTGATTCGGCCGAACGCGTCCGCTCCACGCGATCAGCCGCTCGGTGCTTGACGCCCCTTCCGGGGCCTCGAGCGGGTCCGCGAAGACGCCGGGGCGACGGGTCGCCTCGGGCGGGACGTGCTCGAACATCGCACGGATGAACTCGACCGCCTCGTCGGGGAACTCGACGGATCGTCCCGTGGCGGCCGCGAGATCCCACGCGTGAATGAAGAGGTCGACCGCGGGGAAGGACAGTCCTTCGCCCACCGTGCGGCGACCCATTGGGGTGTCGACCTCACGGGTGAGATCCGCCGGGGAAATGCCCGCGACGGCATCGCGTGCCGTGGCGGCGAGCGACGCCCACCAGGAACGCGGATCGCCCTCGACGGCAGAAGACGGCGGGTCCTGTTGGGCAAAGTTCATCTCTTCCCCGCGGAGGATGCGGACTCCCATCGCGGTGGCTGAACCGACGTGGCCCAGCACGTCGAGAGCCGACCACCCGTCGCACGGCGATGCGTTCTGCCAGGCGTCCGCGGCGGTCGAGTCGACGACGTCGCCGAAGAACTCGAGGCCGTTCGAGTACATGTCAATCGGGGTCCAGGCCATGCGTCGTCTCCGTTCGCTCACGCGCAGCAGCGACGCTATCGCTCGGATGCGAGGATGACCCCGTGACGCGCCTGCACCAACATCACGACGACGGGTACGACCCCGACTTCGACGCCCGCGCGGCGACCTGGGACGATCCGGCGAAGATGGCCCGAGCGCGGGAGGTCGCATCGGCGATCATCGCCGCGGTCGGCCCCGGACCGTCCAGCACCGTCTTCGAGTACGGCGCCGGGACGGGGCTGGTCACCGAGGCGCTGGGGGAGCACGTCGGGCCGGCGGTGCTCGCCGACACGTCGAGCGGCATGCGGGAAGTGATGGCCGCCAAGGTGCTCGACGGTCGACTCCGCGACGCCCGCATCATCGACCTCGACTTGGACCTCGACGACGTCGAGTTGCCCGAAGCGCGCTTCGATCTCGTGATCTCGGTGTTGACGCTGCACCACGTGGCCGATCTCGGCCTGGTCCTGGGGCGTCTGGTCGGGTTGCTCGCGGCGGGCGGGTCGTTGTGTGTGGTCGATCTCGACGCCGAAGACGGGAGCTTCCACGGTCACGGCTTCACGGGACACGACGGCTTCGATCGCGAGGCGTTCGCGGCGCTGTTGCTCGAGGCCGGCGCGTCGACGGTTCGGGTTGAGGATTGCGGGCGAATCGAACGTGACGACGGGGTGTTCACGATGTTCCTCGCGGTCGCCGGGGCGCCGGCGTCGAGCGCGCCGGATACGTGACGACGCCGTCGGGTCCGACCTCGGGTTCGGCCCCCCAGCGGCCGAGTTCATGACGGATCGGTGCGGCGCCGTGCAACAGGTGCCACACCGTCCAGCCACGAACCACCAGCGCCGTCGCGATCAGTGACCGGTGGCAGCGCCACGGCATCGGCTCGCCGCACATCACCACCGTCGGTTGCTCCTGAGCGAGCGCTTCGAGCTCCCCCAAGCCACGACGAAACTGGTCGCTGAGGGTGTAGTCGGCGTAGTTGCGGAAGCTCTCGCTCTCCCATCCGGCGTTGCGTTCAGGGTCGATCCCCTGGTGTCGGCGGCGACCTCCGAGGTCACCGAGGTGGCGGTACGCAATGCCCGCCGCTGCGAGCCACTCGCTCATCGCCGCCTGATCGAACTGCGGGCTCCGGCGCGAACCCGGCATCGAGCGAACGTCGGCGACCGTGCGGATCCCGGCGCTGCGCAGGGGAGCGAGGAACGCGTCCGGCTCGACGTTCCAATGACCGATCGTCCAGATCGGTCGCTCCTGTTCCGACACGGGACCCTCCGGAGGACAACCGTGGAGGAGGTACCCGACGACGGCGTGGGGATACCACGGCGTGCGGGGCGTCGATCAGAAGTGGTTCCCGAGCGGCACCAGGACCGCGGGGTTCATGATCCCGTCGGGATCGAACGCCGACTTGATGCGGGTGAACAGCTCGATCGTCGACCGATCGTGTGCCACCTCCATCCAGTCGCGTTTGGCGCGGCCGATGCCGTGCTCCGCGCTGATGGAGCCACCCAGTGTCACGACCAGCCGGAGGACCGCCTCGTCGACTCGGTCATCGTCGGGCGCGACACCGGTGATGTTGACGTGGAGCGCGCTCTCGCCGCCGTGTCCGAAAAGCCAGACCCGAGCTGAGGGATCGACGGCCGTGATCTCGCCGCCGACGCGGGCGACCAGTTCGCTGAGCGCGCCCGGTGGCACCGCCACGTCGAGCTTGTGGGGGATCCCGACCGTGGAGATCGCCTCCGTGTGCAGTTCGCGGTACCTCCACAGCCGTGCGCCTGCCGTCGGGTCTTCGGCGACCGCCGCGTCCGCCACGGCGGGCAGCGACGCAACGACCGCCGCCAGCTCGTCGGTGAGGTCTGTCGAGCCGGCGACTTCCACCAGCACGTAGCCGCCGTCGATGACCGGAAACGGGGTGGGAAGACCGAACGACGAACACACCAGCGCGACGCCCTCGGCGAAGCACAGTTCGACCGACTCGACCGCGGGGAGCGCCCCGCGCACCGCTTCGGCGGACTCGATCGCGTCCCGGGGATCCGCGAAGCGCAGCAGAGCGGTCGTCCGGTGCTCGAGGCGGGGCACGAGGCGCAGCGCCGCGCGGGTGACGAGACCGAGCGTTCCCTCGCTGCCCGCCACGATCGACGGCAGGTGGAAACCGGTGTTGTCGCGCAGTGTTCCGCCGATGTTGGAAACGATCGCCCCGGCGCCGGTGACGAACTCGACGCCGACGACCTGACGGCGCGTGTCGCCGTAGCGAACGACACGTGTCCCACCAGCGTTCGTCGCGATGGTTCCGCCGAGCGTCGCCGAGTCGCGGCTCGCGAGGTTGACGCCGTAGTCCCAGCCTGCCGCCCGGGCGCCTCGGTGTACCTCGGTGATCGTGGTGCCGGCGCCCGCGGTCAGAACACCCGCGTGTGCGGTGACCGACTCGATGCCCGAAAGGCGCTCGGTGCTGACGACGAGTTCGCCATCGAGGGGAACCGACCCGCCAACGAGGCCCGTGTTGCCGCCCTGGGCGACGATGGCAACGCCGTGGTCGCGGCATGTCCGAACGACCTCCGAAACCTCGGCGCTGGAGCCCGGGCGCACGACGAGGGTGGCCGGCGCATCGAAGCGACCTGTCCAGTCGCGCCGGTATCGCTCGGTGATCCCGGGATCCTCCGCGACATGATCCGGGCCGACGATGTCACGCAGCAGTCCTGCGAACGATTCCGGCGGTGGCATGAACCGATCGTCGCGCACTCACCGAACGCGGGCGTGTGATCGAATGCAGCCATGACGACTGCTCCCGATTTCACCACCCTCGTCGTGTCTCACGACGGCCCACGTGGGCGCATCGAACTGAACCGGCCGGAGAAGCGCAATGCCTTGTCGCTGACCGTGTTGCGTGAGCTCGCCGCGGCGGCGCGGTGGATGGATGAGCGCCCCGAGGTGAAGGTGGTCGTGGTCTCGGGGAGCGGCCGCTCGTTCTCGGCCGGCGCCGACCTGGCGACCTTCGTCGATCCCGAGGTGTCGCCCCGTGAGGCCGCCGATCTCGGCCGGATGATGGCCGACGCGATCGAGTCGATGAACGCGGTGACCGTTGCCGCACTCCACGGGCATTGCGTCGGCGGGGCGCTGGTGCTCGCCGCCGCCTGCGACCTGCGGGTCGCCGCGGACGATACCTACTTCTCGATCCCGGAGTTGGATCTCGGCATTCCGTTGGCGTGGGGTGGCATTCCGCGTCTGGTGCGCGAGATCGGCCCGGCGTTGACCAAGGAACTCGTCTTGACCTGCCGTCCGTTCACGGCGGCCGAGGCGCAGGCAGCCGGGTTCCTGAACCGGGTGGTGACCGCGGATCAGGTTGAGGCGGCGGTGGAGGAACTCGTCGGGCAACTGGTGACCAAGTCGTCGCTGAACTTGCGCATGACGACCCGACATGTGGACGCCATCACCGCTCAGACGGTTGGGCTCGCCCGAAGCTGGTCGGACTGTGACGCGCTGGTCTCCGCGTTGTCGGACCCCGAGTCGCGGGCGGTTGCCGAGGCATATCTCCGACGTTTTGCATGACCGGCGCCGATCGTCGCCGACCTCGTCCCCGCCGCCGACCTCGTCACTGGAGCTGATCGAGGTCCCAGGGTTGCGCCGCCTCGAGTTCGATGCCGAGCTGGAGGAGCAGGGCGTCCTCGCCGAAGTTGGCCGAGAGCATGGCGCCGACGGGAACCCCGGCGCCCTCGTCGAAGCCCATCGGCACGGTGAGCGACGGCGTTCCGGCGGCGTTCGCGAGAGGTGTGTAGGGCATCCAGTCGGCGATGCGCCCGAGCAACGGCTCGAAGTCGACGTCGGGGGAGAGAAACCCGAGTTCGGGCGGAACCCGCGACAGCGTCGGGCTGAGCAGGGCGTCGACGTCTCGGAACGTTTCGGCGAGGCGCCGGCGGGTCTGTCGCAGACGTCGAGCCGAGCCGACGAGCGCGACGGGGTCGGAGCGGAACGACTGCGCCATCCCTTGGGTGAACTTGATGAGCCGGTCGCTGCGGAAGTGCGGGCCGTGGGCGAATCGGGCGGTGCGGGTCGCGGCGAAGACGAGAAAGCGGTAGTAGTTGATGAAGTCGTCGCGGAACGCTTCGGGGTGAACCGGCAGATCGATCTCCTCGACGTGATGGCCGAGTGACTCGAGCAGCTTCGTGGTGACCTCGAGGGCGGCTTGGGTCGGTGCGTCGAGTTCAGCGACGCCAGGGATGGGGCCCAACAACCCGATGCGGAGCCGTCGGCTCGGCCCGCCGGTGACCTCTCCCATCGGCGCCATGCCGCGAGGGCGGAAGACCCGTTCCATCTCGGCGTACCAACGCGCCGTATCCCGCACCGTTCGTGACACGACGCCGTCGAC
>JAKOVA010000029.1 GCA_029782335.1 Actinomycetes bacterium
CTCGACGCTCCTCCTCAGGTCGGCCTGGAAGCCCGCATTCATCGTGTTGACCGGCTGGTCTGGGGCATCGAGAAGCAGGGTGACGACGCCGTTGGCGTCCTTCTCGTAGCGGATGCTGGACATTCGGTCTCCGGACGGGCTGGAATGATCGGAAGCGCCCAATCATAAACCGTCGGAAGGCGCCGCCCGGCTGGCCGGGAAGGGCCGATGCCGAGGCCCGGCACCGGCGTGCGCCGAAGCGTCAGATCGGCAGCGTGATCCGGTGCGACGCGTCGCGCGAGGCGATCGCGCTGCCCAGGATGAGGTCCGCCGTCTCCTGGTCGCGGATCAGGGTCGCCGCATTGGGCACCGCGAGCAGCCGCTCGCGGTCCAGCGGGCGGCAAACCCCGTAGCCCTGGGCGTAGTCGACCTGGAGTTCGATCAGCGACCTGACGATGCCGGCGTTCTCGGCCCACTCGGCAACACAGCCCATGCCGAGCTCGTGCGCGAGGTCGACGACCGCGCGGGTGATCGCGAAGTTCGCTCGGTTCAGGTTCACGTCGCGGATGAAGTTCCCGTCGATCTTGACCAGGTCGCCCGGGAGCTCCTTCAGGTAGCTGAAAGAGGTATAGCCGGCGCCGAAGTCGTCGAGCGCGACCATCGCGCCGAAAGACTTCACGCGATCGACGAAGCGCCGCGTGGTGTTCAGGTCGTACAGCGCGACGCTCTCGGTGATCTCGAAGCAGACCTTTCGCGTCGACTCCGGATGCGCGCGGATCAGGGCGATCGTGTCCTGCAGGAACTTCTCGTCGTTCAGCGATGCGCCGCTCAGGTTCAACGTGCAGAAATCGACGTTGCTGCGATGCTCGGGCTGCGAATCGAGCCATTCCAGCGTACTGCGCAGCACCCAGCGGTCGATCTGTGTCATCAGGCCGTTGCGCTCTGCGGCCGGGATGAAGCGGCCCGGCGGGAGAACCTGTCCGTTCGTGTCCCGCATCCGGATCAGGACCTCGTAGCACAGGCTCGACGCGGGGTTGCGCAGGGAGACGATCGGCTGAAGCTGGGTGAAGAAGTTCTCGACCGGCAGGCGCTCCTTCATCCCGGCGACGAGCTTGATCTCGTCGAGGTAGTTCAGGAGTTCGCTGCTGCTCGAATCGTAGGAAACGACCGTCGAGCCACCC
>JAKOVA010000032.1 GCA_029782335.1 Actinomycetes bacterium
AAATCCAGCGGGCGACCGTGGATGATCTCGTACTCCTCGTACTTGACGCCCAAGGTTTCATCGATGTCACCGGCCAACGCTGCGTCGAGGCGGCGACTCGCAAAGTCCTCGCGCTCCTCCTCGGTAAGGGGTCGTCCGCGCGGTTCGACGTGCCTTGCGATCTCGTTGACGATCCGACGCAGCAGGTGGAACTTCGCTCGAAGTTGCTCAGTGGTTACGCCGCCGTGCATCGAGATCCTTTGTTCGACGGCGATGTCGCCGTCGTCGTCGACCGTGGACCTGATGTCCGCGAGTGCCCGATTCAGGTGATCGGCCCGCTCGCGCGCCTTGCCGTCTTCGGCTCGACGCGATGCGCGAAGGGTGAGCGCCCGGTAGTCGTCGGCGCCTTCCCCAGTCTCGTCGCCGAAGAGAACCTCCAGCTGCCCATGATCGATCCGACTCTCGACGCGGGGCGGCTGTCCGCCTTCCCGCTTCACTTCGGCCATGAACCGCCACTCGTTCAGTGACCTGGCCAGCGCGTCAGGGCTGATCTGCTGCAGCACGCGAGGAACGGCGACCTGGGCTTCCAGCGCCAACTCGTAGCGCAGTTTCTGCGTTCCGTCGTAGCCCATCACCGTGGTCAGGATCGCCATCGCCTCCCGTGCCGCGGCACGTACATCCTCGGCGTTCGCGATGCCGATCACCTTGCGGAAATTGTCGGCCTCGCCGCCCATTTCGAAACCGTGCTCGCGCAGGCGCTCCCGCTTCTCGGCGTCGACGAACTTGCCGGTCGCTGGATTCCGGGCGCCTGAGGAAACTTCGAAGAGCGCCCAGCTCTTGCCCGCTTCGGAGAGGAACTGGACGTACACGCAAGTCTCGGGCTCCGGGTGGAAGTCCAGGATGTAGAACGAGGTGTCGCCGTCCCGCCAGCTGCGATTGCGTTCCTCCTCCGGCCAAAGGCATACCGCGCCGAGGTGCTGCAGCAGTTGCTCCTCGCAGACCGCGAGTATCGCCCCGGCCTCGCGCGGCGCGACGTGCGCCCAGACCAGGACCCCTCTGTCCGAGAACGGGCGCCGCATCGCTGATGTTTCACTCATCGCTTCCTCCTCGTCGTTCCGGCGCGATCGTTCAGGGGTCTTCGGTGGCCTCCGATCCGCAGATCCATGGTTATTGCCGCATTGCCACTATGATACCTCGCTTCGTGGCATTCTGCAACTAAGACGCCGGCTCGCAGCGGACGTTTGCGCCGGGCGCGGCTGGTCGGTCAGCCTGCTCTTCGATGCGCTGTTGCCGGTCGACCGGCACATCGAGGCAGCGCCGGGCAGACTGCGGGAGGAGTTCGACCCCGGTCGTCGGGGCGTCGACTCCGACGGACTCCCGGCGCCGGCTCACTGCACGGCGAATGCGCTCAGGTGCACCACCCGCCCCTGCGCCTGCAGCGCCCCGCCGGCAACCCCCTCGCCCGCCAGCCGCAGATCCTCGCCCTCGCCGGCGGCGCGGAAGCGCTCGATCGCCGCCGCCTGCACGCGAGCGAGGAAACGCCGCACGCCGACGAGCGACGGCGCCCTCGAGCGCGGCCGGTGCACCGCTACCGCGTCCATGGCGAAGCTGCCCACCAGCTTCCTCAGGAGCTTGCGGAAC
>JAKOVA010000067.1 GCA_029782335.1 Actinomycetes bacterium
TTCACGATGATCGGCTCCACGAACCCGAGCACCGGCCAGCTCTACATCGTCGACTCGTTCATCGTCGTGGTGTTCGGCGGCGTGGCGAGCATCCTCGGCACGGCCGCGTCGAGCTTCCTGATCGCGCAGATCCAGACGACCTTCGAGTACCTGACCACCGGCTCCTACGCCAAGGTCATCCAGATGCTCATCGTCGTGCTGATCCTCTATTTCCGTCCGAGCGGGCTGTTCACGCCGAAAGTCCGAACCTGATGAGACCCTCGCGCATTTCCGTGGCGGCCCTGTTGCCGGCCGCGCTCCTGTTCGGTGTCCTCGCGGTCCTGCCGCTGCTGGTGGATCCGTTCCGGGTCCCGCTGTTCGGCAAGTACCTGTCGTTCGCGTTCGTCGCGATCGGCGTGGTCCTGATCTGGGGGTATTGCGGGATCCTCAGCCTGGGACAGGGGATCTTCTTCGGCATCGGCGCGTACGCGCTGGCGATGTTCCTCAAGCTCGAGGCCTCGGCGCCCGAGTTGCCCGACTTCATGGTCTGGAGCAGCGTCGAGCAGCTGCCGTTGTGGTGGGAGCCCTTCCACAGCCTGACGGTGACGCTCGCGGCGATCCTCGTCTTTCCGGCGCTGGTGTCGTTCCCGCTGTCGTACCTGATCTTCCGCAAGCGCGTGAGCGGCGTCTATTTCGCGATCCTGACGCTGGCGCTGGCGCTGACGCTGACCGTGATGATCATCGGCAGCCAGGGAGAAACCGGCGGCGCCAACGGCATCACCGACTTCAGCACGCTCAAGGGCCTCGACGTCGCGAGCGACGAGGCCCGCGCGCGCTGGTACTACTTCCAGCTGGTCCTGCTCGCCGTGGCCGCCGGCTGCGTGGCATGGCTGGTGCACGCGCGCTTCGGCAAGGTGCTGATCGCGATTCGCGATCGCGAAGACCGGGTCCGCTTCTCGGGCTACGACACCGCGCTGTACAAGGCGTTCACGTTCGCGGTCGCGAGCGTGCTGGCGTCGGTCGGCGGGGCGATGTTCGTGCTGTTCACCGGGCTGATCACGCCGCAGCTCGTCGGCGCGGTCGCCTCGGTCGAGATGGTGATCTTCGCCGCCTTCGGCGGACGCATGTCGGTGCTCGGCGCGATCGCCGCGGCGTTCCTGGTCGGATGGCTCAAGTCGACGCTGTCGGAGACATTCCCCGAGCTGTGGCTGTTCTTCCTCGGCGGGCTGTTCCTCGTCGTCACCGCGGTGATGCCGCAGGGACTCGCTGGAATCGTCGCGGCGCTGC
This sequence comes from Actinomycetes bacterium, assembly GCA_029782335.1. Lineage (GTDB taxonomy): Bacteria > Actinomycetota > Acidimicrobiia > Acidimicrobiales > Microtrichaceae > JADLFH01. The sequence goes on from JAKOVA010000067.1 coordinate 1,267, forward strand.
GCGCGCGCCTCGCGGGAAGGGGGGTCTGACGTGGCTGCCAACGCGCTCCTCGACGTCAGGAACCTCACCGTGAAGTTCGGAGGGTTCACCGCGCTCAGCGACGTGTCGCTGCGCATCGAACCCGGCGAAGTCCGCGTCATCATCGGGCCCAACGGGGCCGGCAAGACGACGCTGCTCGACGTCCTCTGCGGCAAGACCAGGGCGACCACCGGGTCGATCGAGTTCGAAGGCGTCGACCTCGCCAGCGTGAGCGAATACCAGATCACGCGCCTCGGGATCGGCCGCAAGTTCCAGACGCCGTCGGTCTACGAGGACCTGACCGTCTACCAGAACCTCGAGATCTCGGTGCTCGAGGGGCAGTCGCTGCGCTCATCGATCTTCGGCGACCGCGCCGAGTTCGACGACCGGATCATCGCGGTCTCGCGCGTCACCGAAATCGAATCGTTGCTGAACCAGCGCGCCGGCATCCTCAGCCACGGGCAGAAGCAGTGGCTCGAGATCGGCATGCTGCTGGTGCAGCACCCGAAGCTGATCCTTCTCGACGAGCCGGTGGCGGGAATGAGCCTGAAGGAGCGCGACCGGACCGTCGAGCTGATCCAGCGCATCGCCGAGCGCCAGGCCATCGTCGTCATCGAGCACGACATGGATTTCGTGCGCAAGCTCGCAAGGAAAGTCACGGTGCTGCACCAGGGCGCAGTCCTGTGCGAAGGCAACGTCGAGACGGTCCAGTCCGACGCGCGCGTGCAGGAAGTCTATCTGGGCCACTAGGAGGGATGACCTTGCTGAAGGTGGATTCGCTCAAGGTCGGTTACGGCGAAAGCGTCGTGATCCCCGGGGTGTCGCTGTCGGTGAACGACCGCGAGTCGGTCGGCGTCGTCGGGCGCAACGG
>JAKOVA010000068.1 GCA_029782335.1 Actinomycetes bacterium
CGACGTACTCGACCAGAGGCGTATCCGGACAGACGGTGAAGCCGCGGTGCCAGAGTTCGCCGTACAGGTGCTCGGTGTGCTTGCACTTGACCGTGCCACCTGCGCCCAGGCTCATGTCGATCGGGCCCCAGGCCGCGAAGAACGCCGGGAACGCGCCCATGAACATCAGCGGGGTACCGGCGCCCCCGGTGCTGAACGCGAGCTTCGGGTCGCCATTCTCGTCGAGCAGGCCGGCGCGGCGGATCGCGCCGAGCTTCTGCGCGATCGTGTCCAGTGCCTCGTCCCAGCTGATCGGCACCCAGCCTGGATCCTCGTTGCGGCCCTTGCGCGGATTCGTGCGCTTCATCGGCCGCAGCAGCCGGTTCGGGTTGTAGATCTTCTGGATCAGCCCGTAAGGCTTGACGCAGATCTTGCCGTCGGCGGGGTGCACGCCCCGCGCGTCGAAGTTGGGCTCGACCTTGGTCGCCAAGCCGTCGACGACCTCGACCTTCAAGAGGTCGGGGCCGTTCACGCACTGGTAACAGTAGGTGGGCACTGTCTTGCGCGTGCCAGCGATCGGTTGCGTCATCGTCGCGCTATCCTGCACGGCGTCCATGCCGCGTACGCGACACGCTATTCCGGCGGGCGGCGCGCGGCTATCCGATAACTTCGTGGTTGATCCCGATAGAGCGGCAAAGTCAGGCCGCGGGACGTGCCGAGATCGACGGCGCCGGGCGGCGCTCAACGCCGGCGCGAGGTCGCGAGGATGGAACGGATCAGCCCGGGAGGCTGGCCGTGCCGGTGCAGGGTCGCCATCAGTCGCATGTACGGATCGACGTGCGTGAAGAATGCGCGATAGCCCTCGCACAGGTGATTCCAACCGGGCTCGCCCCCGGGCCCGGTACCGAACCGATGCTTCGGGCAGCCCCCGTGGCAGGCGAATTTCACCGGACAGCTTCGACAGCGATCGGGCAATCGATCGCGCTTGGCCAGCCCGAACGCGATCTGACGTGGGTCGTCGACGAGCCGAGGGAGCCCCGCCTCGCGCACGTTGCCGAGGCGGTACTCCGGGTAGACGTAGTGGTCGCACGCATAGACCGATCCGTCGTGCTCGATCGCCAGCGCACGGCCGCAGGTCTCGCCATGCACGCAGACGCCGTCGGGCAGGCCCAGCCATCGGCCGAGCGCGTCATCGAACTGCTGCACCTGCACGTTTCCGGCGTCGCGCCGGACCCAGCGGTCGAAGATCGCGATCAGGAAGGCGCCCCAGTCGGCGCCGTCGACCGACCACTCAGTGGCCCGCGCAGGGCTGGACGCGGCCGGCGTCGGCGCCCCGAGCGACAAGCCGGATTCGCGCTCGGTGGCGCCGGGCACGCGTTCGACGATCGGAATGAACTGCAGGTGGCGCGACCCGGCGTCGAGCAGGAACCGGTAGACCTCGAGCGGCTCGCCAGCGTTCGCGCGACTCACACACGTCAATGTATTGAACTCGACCTTGTGGCGGCGCAACACCGCCACCCCGCGCATCGTGGCCGTCCAGCTACCGCGTCCGTGCGGATCGATGCGGCTGCGGTCGTGGAGCGCTCTTGGGCCATCGAGGCTGACACCGACCAGGAAGTCGTTGTCCGAGAGGAACGCACCCCATTCGTCGTCGAGCAGGGTTCCATTGGTCTGCAGCGCGTTTCTGATCGTCCTGCCGTTCGCGTACCTGCGCTGCAGGTCGACGGCCTTGCGGAAATACTCCACGCCGAGCAACGTCGGCTCGCCGCCCTGCCAGGCGAAGTCGACCTGCGTGCCGGGCTGCGACTCGATGTATTGGCGAACGAATTCCTCGAGGGTGGAGTCGTCCATGCGCCGCGTCGTGCGCGGGGGGAAGAGCGCATCCTTCTCCAGATAGAAGCAGTAGCGGCACCGCAGGTTGCACAGCGGGCCGACTGGCTTGGCCATCAGGTGGAACGGGAGGTTCGCCCGCAAGACGATCGCTCCGGACAGAATGCTTGACACTATCAAGTTACCAATTGATCATGTCAAGCATCCAGCCAGTGTCGACGGAAATGAACCAGGCCGTACCGGATCGAGAGCGTCTCGCAAGGTTGTTTACGTTGCAGGTGCGCCGCTTCAACGTCCTCTACACGAGGGCCAGTACGATCATCTTCCGCCGCGACTACGGGCTCACTCTGAACGAATGGCGGACGCTGTCGGCGGCGTGGCTGGTCGGTAGCCCCGG
>JAKOVA010000076.1 GCA_029782335.1 Actinomycetes bacterium
CGCATGGTCATCGACGACGACCGCGTGGTCCCGGCCGAGCGGAAGAACCGGCTGCCAAGAGCGTCGCTCGCACAGCTCCCGATCGGCGAATGGGTCGAAGTCGGCCCGTACACCGCGACCGAATGGGCGGCCCGAGGCGAAGACGCCTCGGGACGGGGCGCCTACCTCCGTCTCAACACCACGGCGTACCTCGTCGTCGCCGAACGCGGAGACGAGGCCATCTGGAGGCTCGAGGACACCCGCGCCCGCCTCGGCGCCGGGGTGCTCGCCGGCGGCGACGCCACGTCGATCGAAGACGCGCAACAGGCCGCCATAGGAGCGATGCGCTCCAGGTACCCGCAACTGGAAACGGCGCGTCCGGCAACCACCCAGACGCCCGAACCAGCTGCGGATCCCGCCGACGGGCAGCGTGGCTGGGAGCCCGTGCCGGGAAGCACCTCCGACCTCACGCGACGGCGCCCGCTCGGTCGGGAGGTCACCGCGTACGTCATGCCCCTCGGCGACTCGTGGATGCCATGCGTGCAAGCCGGGCGCTCGGCGATGATCGAGCCCGTCGCCGACCCAGTCGCAACCCGCGACGAGGCGATGTCCGTCGCCGTCCTCGCCGGCCGCCGCACCGCACGCGAGCTGCACACCGGAAGCCGTGTCGACTTCGACGCGTCACTTGCTCGCCTCGCCGACTCCCCCGACTACACGCGCGACGCGTTGGTGACGATCGTCTCGACGAGGCTCGACGGCCCAGAGCGTGCAGCGCTGATGTCCAACCCCTCGACCACCGAGCTGGTCGGCCTGCTCGGAGATGCCGGTGTCACCTCGGCGACAACGGTGGCTGTGCTCCGCGCCGAAGGGATCGAGCCCACTGAGGTTGCTCCGGTCCTTCCGCTCCTCGGCCTCTCACCCGCTACGGGAATCGAGGTCCTCCGCGAGCGATGGGGCACCGACAACGTGACCGCCGCAGAGCTCGTCGGCGCCTCGGCGATCGACATGCGGACCGCCGGGTGCGAGCCGGCAGAGATCGTCCGCGCCCGGCCGACCCAGATCATTGAACACCTGCCCGCCGATCCCCACCTCTGGGACCTGGCGGGCGGCACGCTCGGCGTCACGGGCCACCATCCCAATGACATCGCCGGGTTCCTCGCCACCTACGCCCCGAACCCCGAATGCTTCGCTGCAGCGATCAGCGCAGGAGTCGACGATCCGACCCTCGGCGTGTGCGTCGCAGTCCGGCGAGGGATGCCGCCCGACGCCGTCGCACTCGCCACCGAGGCCTACGGCCTCTCGCCGCACGAGACGGCCGTCGCACTCGGCGACGCCGGAGCTCCCCCGTCCATCGCAGTGCCGGTGCTCCTCCACCGGTGCGACGGCGACACCTCGCTGACAACCCAGATCGCCCGTTCTGCGCTCGGGCTCAACAACGAGGCCGTCATCGAGGCGCTGCAGACAACCGACCCGCTCGACGCGGCCGAGATCAGCGAACTGCGCGCTGCTCGACCGCTCAGCCGCGACCGAGACGCGCTCATCGCATCGCACACGCCACCACGACCAGCCCCAACGGTCCGCGACTCCAACGCAGCGATGCTCCTCGACTGCCTGCCCGAACCCACCTCAGCCCCCGGCGTCGAGCCCGACTCCCTCCTCGACAACCTGCCCGCAGCCGACGACTCCCTCGCTGTCGGCAATGACCTGCTCGCCTCCATCCCCGAACCCGAACTCCCCGACCGCGCCCCAAACCTGGAGATCACCCCATGAACACCGACCAAGACTGGGCCGACTACTTCGAGAAGCCCGACCGTCCCTACGTCGAAGACCTGAACCTCGGCGGAACGTGGCTCATCGAACTGGTCGCCGCGGTGGACTTCCTCCGCCGGGGCGACCGCCACGGGCTCACGGTCTGGGACGCCATCGAGGAAGCCGTCCGCCTGTGGGTCGCCGAACGGGTGAGCACCATCCACGGCGTCCCCGACCCTGACTTCGCTGAACTCGGCTGGGCCGACCCGACGGCCCTCGACCGCGCCTTGAGCCGGATGCTCCAGGTCCTCGAGCTCGAGCCGCCTGTGACGGCGGCGGTCGCGATGCAGGAAGCGATCCGTCGGTGGCTCGACGTCATGGCCTCTGTCCACAACGCCGGCTGGATCTTCGCCATACCCATGCGAGACGGGAGCAGCTCGTCCACGGCATGACGCACGAGACTGCGGTCTCCGAGAAGTCAGCCGGCGTCTTCTACCGACGATGTCGTCGTCGAA
>JAKOVA010000086.1 GCA_029782335.1 Actinomycetes bacterium
GGACTTGAAAGGACTACTTTCGATGGAAATCACAGGCGCGGAAATTGTCGTTCGCTGTCTCCAGGAAGAGGGCGTCGAGCACGTCTTCGGCTATCCGGGCGGCGCGGTTCTCTACATCTACGACGCGATCTTCAACCAGGACAAGTTCCAGCACGTCCTGGTGAGGCACGAGCAGGCGGCCGTCCATGCCGCCGACGCGTATTCGCGGTCCACGCAGAAGGTCGGCGTGTGCCTGGTCACCAGCGGGCCGGGCGTCACCAATGCGGTCACCGGCATCGCGACCGCCTACATGGATTCGGTGCCGCTGGTGGTCATCACCGGGCAGGTGCCGACGCACGCGATCGGCGAGGACGCCTTCCAGGAGTGCGACACGGTCGGCATCACGCGTCCGTGCGTGAAGCACAACTTCCTGGTCAAGGACGTCAAGGACCTCGCGACCACGATCCGCAAGGCGTTCCACATCGCCAACAGCGGGCGCCCCGGGCCGGTGCTGGTCGACATCCCGAAGGACGTGACCCGCAACAGGTGCCGCTTCGAGTACCCGAAGACGGTGTCGATGCGCTCGTACAACCCGGTCACGCGCGGCCACCAGGGGCAGATCCGGAAGGCGCTGAACCTGATCCTGGGCGCCGAGCGGCCGATGATCTACACCGGCGGCGGCATCATCCTCGCCAACGCCGCGCCGGAACTGAACCGCTTCGTCGACCTGCTCGGCTTCCCGGTCACCAACACGCTGATGGGCCTGGGCGGCTACCGGGCGAGCAGCGACAAGTACGTCGGCATGCCGGGCATGCACGGCACCTACGAGGCGAACATGGCGATGCAGCACTGCGACGTGCTGATCGCCATCGGCGCTCGCTTCGACGATCGCGTGATCGGCAACCCGAAGCACTTCGCGCAGAACCCGCACAAGATCGTTCACGTCGACATCGACCCGTCGTCGATCTCCAAGCGCGTCAAGGTCGACGTGCCGATCGTCGGCGACGTGCGCGAGACGCTGGGCGACCTGACCGCGCTGCTCGAGGAGTCGTTCGCAGCCGGCCAGAAGACCAATGCGCGCGCGATTGCGGCCTGGTGGCAGCAGATCGGCGAGTGGCGCAAGCGCGAGTGCCTCAAGTACCGGCCGAGCAACGAGGTGATCAAGCCGCAGGCGGTGGTCGAGAAGCTCTGGGAAGTCACCGGCGGCGACGCGTTCATCACGTCCGACGTCGGCCAGCACCAGATGTGGGCGGCGCAGTACTACCGGTTCGACGAGCCGCGGCGCTGGATCAACTCGGGCGGCCTGGGCACGATGGGCGTCGGGCTGCCGTACGCGATGGGCGTGCTACTGGCGAACCCGGGAGCGCAGGTGGCCTGCATCACCGGCGAAGGTTCGATCCAGATGTGCATCCAGGAGCTCTCCACCTGCAAGCAGTACAACCTGCCGGTGAAGATCGTCAACCTGAACAACCGCTACCTCGGGATGGTGCGGCAGTGGCAGCAGATCGAGTACGGCAGCCGCTACTCGCAGTCGTACATGGACGCGCTGCCCGACTTCGTCGCGCTGGCCGAGGCCTACGGCCACGTCGGCATCCGGGTCGAGAAGCCCGCCGACGTCGAGCCGGCGCTTCGCGACGCGTTCGGCAAGTACAAGGATCGCCTGGTGTTCCTCGACATCATCACCGACGCCACCGAGAACGTCTGGCCGATGGTGCAGGGCGGCAAGGGCCTGACCGAGATGCTTCTCGGCTCGGAAGATCTCTGAGGAGCCAGCGATGAAGCACATCATTTCGATCCTGATGGAGAACGAGCCGGGCGCCCTGTCGCGGGTGGTCGGGCTGTTCTCGGCGCGCGGCTACAACATCGAGACGCTCACCGTGGCGCCCACCGAGGACAAGTCGCTGTCGCGGATGACGATCGTCACCAGCGGCTCGGACGACGTGATCGAGCAGATCACCAAGCAGCTGAACCGGCTGATCGACGTCGTGAAGGTGGTCGACCTCACCGAGAGTCCCTACACCGAGCGCGAGCTGATGCTGATCAAGGTGAGGGCGGTCGGCAAGGAGCGCGAGGAGATGAAACGGATGGCCGACATCTTCCGCGGCCGCATCATCGACGTCACCGACAAGACCTACACGGTCGAGCTCACCGGCGACGGCACCAAGCTCGACGCCTTCATCGACGCCCTGGACCGCGCCGCGATCCTCGAGACCGTGCGCACCGGCGCCTCGGGCATCGCCCGGGGCGAGCGCGTGCTCAAGGCCTGAGAAGGAGAAGGGAGAAACAGGCAGCAAAGCCAATCCCCGCGGCAAGGCGCGAGCGCAGCGAGCGACGAGCCGCAAACCAGAGGCGCAACGGATTCGTTGCGCGACGATCCGCAGCGGAGCGACCGTGCCCTCGTGGCCCCGATCGACCGAGCGAGTATCGGGGAGCGAATCGATCGGGGCCACGAGGGCCCGGTCGCGGTCCCCGCAAACGAGACGACCAAACGGAGAACCAACGAATGAAAGTCTTCTACGACAAGGATTGCGACATCAAGCTGATCAAGGGCCGCAAGGTCGCGATCATCGGCTACGGCTCGCAGGGCCACGCCCACGCGCAGAACCTGAACGACTCGGGCGGCAAGGTCACCGTCGGCGTGCGCAAGGGCGGCCCGTCGTGGGACAAGGTCAAGAAGGCGAAGCTCTCGGTCGCCGAGATCAAGGACGCGGTCAAGGGCGCCGACTTCGTGATGATGCTGATGCCCGACGAGCACATCGCCGCCGCGTACAAGAGCGAGATCGAGCCCAACATCAAGAAGGGGGCGACGCTCGCCTTCGCGCACGGATTCAACATCCACTACGGCCAGGTCGTCCCGCGCGAGGACCTCGACGTCGTGATGATCGCCC
>JAKOVA010000130.1 GCA_029782335.1 Actinomycetes bacterium
CATGATCGAGTTGCTGGCTGCCGCGATCGAGGCCGCGGGCACGACCGAGGCCGCCGCCGTGGCGCGCGCGCTCGAGGGGCGCACCCACCGGGCGCCCCCGTACACCGCCACGATGCGCGCCGCCGACCACCAGTTGCTGACACCGTTGTATGTCTCGGTCATGGAGCGGGCGGGGGCCGCAGCCGGCCCGGGGGCGCCGAAGTACGACCTGGAGGGCAGCGGGCGGGGCTTTCGCACCGAACTGTTCGTCGACCTCCGGCAGGCGACCCAGCCCCAGTCCTGCTCGATGCGGCGGCCGGCGAGCTGAGGCCGTTCCGGTTATAATCGAACGTTTTCGCGCCTGGCTTTCGTTGTGGGCGGGCGCGGACAGGCACGGCATCGCAGCCCGGCGATGCCGCAAGTGGAAGTCTCTTTACAGGGGAAACTCATGGCTGTCGCCAACATCGACAAGGCGAAGATCGTCGCCGACTACCAGCGCGGCGCGAAAGACACCGGATCGCCCGAGGTCCAGGTCGCGTTGCTCACCGCTCGCATCGTCGAGCTGACCGATCACTTCAAGGCCCACGCGAAGGATCACCATTCGCGCCGCGGCCTGCTGAAGATGGTCAGCCGCCGCCGCAAGCTGCTCGACTACCTGAAGGGCACGAACCCTTCGAGCTACAAGGCGCTGATCGAGAGACTCGGTCTGCGCGGTTGACAGGACAGACCCGAAACCCGCAAGCGAACCTTGCGGGTTTCTTGCTTTGAAAGGAATCGAAGTGTTCAAAATCGCAAAGAAGACCTTCCAGTGGGGGGGCAACACCGTCACTATCGAGACCGGCGAGATCGCGCGCCAGGCGTCGGGATCGGTGGTCGTGAACATGGACGACACCGTGGTGCTGGCCACCGTGGTGGCCGCGCGCAGCGCGAAGCCCGGCCAGGACTTCTTCCCGCTCACCGTCGACTACGTCGAGAAGTTCTATGCCGCCGGGCGCATTCCCGGCGGTTTCTTCAAGCGCGAAGGCCGTCCGACCGAGCGCGAGATCCTGATCTGCCGGCTGATCGACCGACCGATCCGCCCGCTGTTCCCCGAGGGCTTCTACAACGAGGTCCAGGTCATCGTTCAGGTGATGTCCAGCAATCCGGAAGTCGACAGCGACATCCCGGCGATGCTGGGCGCCTCGGCGGCGCTGGCGCTGTCGGGCATCCCGTTCGACGGCCCGATCGGCGCGGCGCGCGTCGGGTACATCGACGGCCAGTACGTGCTGAACCCCAGCGCCACCCAGATGGACAGCTCGAAGCTCGACCTGGTCGTGGCCGGCACCGACGCCGCCGTGCTGATGGTCGAGTCGGAAGCGCACGAGCTGCCCGAGGACGTGATGCTCGGCGCCGTGGTCTACGGCCACGAGCAGATGCAGACCGCGATCAAGGCGATCGACGAGCTCGTCGAGATGGCGGGCAAGCCCGCGTGGGACTGGAC
>JAKOVA010000056.1 GCA_029782335.1 Actinomycetes bacterium
TGATGTTCCAGATGGGCGGCATCGGCCCGATGTTCGGCCAGGTGGGCTTCTTCACGAAGTTCGCCGGCAAGGACTTCGAGGACAAGCGCCCGCGCGACCGCTACGTCGCCGAAGCGAAGCGGCTGCTGAAGGTGCTCGAACAGCGGCTGGCAGGCCGCAAGTGGATCATGGGCGACGCCTACACGATCGCCGACATCGCGACCTTTCCGTGGGTGCGCAACCTGGTCGGGTTCTACGAGGCGGGCGAGCTGGTCGGCTTCGGCGAGTTCAGGGAAGTGGCGCGAGCGCTGGCGGCGTTCGTCGCGCGGCCGGCGGTGGCGCGTGGGTTGACGATCCCGGCGTAACCCGGGCGCGAGTCCGGCGCGGCCGCTGCAAATCCGGATCGGGATGCCAAGTCGGGCGCACTCGCTACGGACGCGTTTCGACGCGCAAGCGAAGTCCAAGCGCGCGGACGACCTTCAGGACGGTCGCGAAGCTCGGGTTTCCGGCGGCGTCGAGCGCCTTGTACAGGCTCTCGCGGCCCAGGCCCGTGGCGCGTGCGACCGACGTCATGCCTTGCGCACGCGCGATGTCGCCGAGCGCACGGACGATGCCGCCCGCGTCGTCGGGGGCATCCTGGAGCCACGCGTCGAGGTAAGCGGCCATCTCACGGGGATCACGTAGTTGCTCGGCGACGTCGTAGCGGACGGTCGTCGCTCCCGGCTTGGACTTGACTGCTGCTTTCACCATTCCAACTCGTCCCCCAGTTTCCTGGCGAGTTCGATCGCCAATTCGATATCCCGCTGCTGGCTCGACTTGTCCCCTCCCGCCAGCAACACGACGAGGGCATCGCCCCGCGATATGTAGTAGACGCGATACCCGGGACCCACATCGATCTTGAGTTCGGCAACGCCCGCCGCGAGTCGGCGGTATTGCCCGGGGTTGCCGTGTACCAGGCGATCGACACGCACCTGGATACGCGCGCGCACCACGACGTCTTTCAGGCCATTGATCCAGTCGAGATAGACATTCGTGGTGAGGACGCGCACGGTGATTATGTATCCTG
>JAKOVA010000133.1 GCA_029782335.1 Actinomycetes bacterium
AACGGCCGAACATCGCGCCACCAGCCCCGCCAACACCGACTCGATGCGCTGCAGGTCGCTGAGCTTCTGGCGCACGTCCACGAGCTTCTGTTCGGCCAGTTGTCGCGCTTCGCTGCAGCGTGCGCCGTCCTCGAGCTTCAGCAACTCGCCGACTTCCTCCAGGCTGAACCCGAGCCGCTGCGCGGACTTGATGAACCGCACTCGCGCAATTTCGGCCGCGCCGTACCGGCGGATGCTGCCGTAGGGCTTATCGGGCTCAGGCATCAGGCCCTTGCGCTGGTAGAAGCGGATCGTCTCGACGTTGACCCCGGCGGTTTCCGCCAAGGTGCCGATGGTTGCGCCGGTTTTGTCGTGCATGGGTCTTGACTCCGTACTTATGTACGGAAGTAAGGTTACACCCCGGACCAGATTGGTCGAAAGGAGTATGCGATGGCCGAACCCACGCAGGGCCGTGGCGCTCTGTTTGCCGGCGGGCTGGCCGCGATCCTTGCTTCCACCTGTTGCCTCGGGCCGCTGGTACTGATCACGCTCGGATTCTCCGGCGCGTGGATCGCCAACCTGACGGTGCTCGAACCCTTTCGGCGGGTCTTCATCGGCGCGGCACTGGTGGCCCTATTCTTCGCGTGGCGCCGCATCTGGCACCCCGCAGCGACATGTCGACCGGGCGAAGCCTGTGCGTTGCCGCAGGTGAAGACGACCTACAAGGCGCTGTTCTGGCTGGTCGCCGCGCTCGTGGCGATCGCGCTCGGCTTTCCCTACATCGCCCCCTGGTTCTCTTGAGAGGACAACCCCATGAAGAGAGCATTGCTCGCGTTTGCCATCGTCGTCGCGACGTCCAGTCCCGCCTGGTCTGCACCCAAGACCGTGACGCTGTCGGTGCCGGACATGAACTGCGCGGCCTGTCCCATCACGGTGAAGAAGGCGTTGGGCAAGGTGGCCGGTGTCGCCAGGACCGAGGTCAACCTGGAAAAGCGTGAGGCGACCGTCACTTTCGACGACGCCCGCACGAACGTGGATGCCCTGACCCGTGCGACGCGGGATGCCGGCTATCCCTCCACACTCGCGGGGAGCGCCAAGTGAGCAAGGTGATCCTGGAATCGACCCTCACCTGCCCGAATTGCGGTCACGCGAAGACCGAGACCATGCCGACGGACGCGTGTCAATGGTTCTACGAGTGCGAGCAATGCCACACCGTGCTGAAGCCAAAGCCGGGCGACTGCTGCGTCTACTGCTCCTATGGCTCGGTGCCTTGCCCACCGATTCAGCAACGAGGCGAAGGAAACCAGCACTGCTGCGCGAGCGAGTCACGCGTCGAGTGAGTCGGTAGCACCGTGCTCGCCGAACACGTCCGTCAGCACTGCGGACGGACGAAGGAATGCCCGGGCAACCGTGAGGCTGCGCCGGGCGCGGGGGAGGACTTCAAGCAGGGGCAGCAGTCCCGAAGCACCGCGGGCGGCGGTGCTTCGGGGGTTCTCAGGCGGCGTGGGCCAATTCCTTCCAGTCGCCAGGAGCCAGCTCGATGAGCTTGCCGCCCAGCGCCTCGAACTCGGTGGCACGGTCGTAGTCCTCGACGTCCTGCGAGAAGTGCGTGACGGCGTTAACCAGCCCATAGGCACTGAGATCGCCTTCGACGATGAGGTGCCGCAGCACGCCGGCCCGCTCGGTGTCGTTGAGCGTGTAGCGGTTGGCCAGCACCTCGACGGACTTCACCGGGTCGCCGGTCAGACGGATGTCGCGCGTCTTCTGCAGCTTCTGCGCGACCTGGCGGAACGTGGCTTCGGAAACCGCAGCCTCGACCACATCCCGCACCTTCAGAAAGAAGGCCCGGTCGTCTGCGGCCAGGGTGTCGTCCCTGAACACATTCACCGACTCCGCTTCCGTGGTCAGCGAGCGCCCGACGTGCGTCTTGCGCAGCGCATGGTCCGACGCGATCAGACCGTTCTTGCACACCAGCCGGTAGATCAGCGGCTGCACCGAGAGCGTGCCGCAGCCGACTTCCGAGTTGGTGATGACGATGCCGGCCTGCACGATGTCGCCGGGGGCGACCTCGAACTCGACGCGGGGCGTGATGACTTTCAGGTACATCTTCGTCTCGGTCAGTTCGACCGATTCGAAGCGGGCACCCTCCAGCCGCTGCAGGATCGGCAGGACGTTCTCCGCAAGATCGAAGTTATCCAACCGGCGATAGCGGTCCGACAGCACCGCCCTCACCTGCCCGTCCAGCGTGCGGATCATCCGGCGGTCGCCGTCCGATTGCAGCCAGGTGTTGACGTTGCGATCGAGCAGTTGCGGCTGCTCGGTACGCATGCGCTCGAAGTAGGCGAACGGAATCTTGAGCTTGTCGGCGAGCTGCCGACGCGCCAGACCCGTGACGCCGTATTCGCCGTCTCCCTGGCGGAAGTCGACGATCAGCTTGAGGCTGCCATCCTCATCGGTACGGCATTGCAGGAAGGACGAAGGCACGACCAGGTCGCGCTTGGAGGAGATCTGACGCTCGAGTTCACGGGCCAGGTCGACGAGGGAACGTCCGCTCTTCATGGGGAGACTCCTGAGAAGTTGCGGGAACGGCCCCCGTCATGCGGGGATGCACATCCCCGCTGGGGTGAAGAACCGGACCGGGGAATCCCGATCCGGATGGGAAGCGCGACGGGCGTCGCGCAGGGTTCACGGGCTACAACAAACCGCGTTCGGCGAACGACGTAGCGTTGCTGCCTGCGATCACGATGTGGTCGAGCACACGGATATCGACCAGGGCCAGCGCGGAGCGCAGCGACTGGGTCAGGAACTCGTCGGCCCGACTGGGCTCGGCGACACCCGAGGGGTGGTTGTGCGCCAGGATCACTGCCGCAGCGTTCAGCGACAGCGCCCGCTTGACCACTTCACGCGGGTACACGCTGGTCTGCGTGAGCGTCCCTCGAAACATTTCCTCGGGCGCGATGACCCGGTTCTGTGCATCGAGGAACAGCACCATGAAGACTTCGTGGTCGCGCTGGGCCAGCATGATCCGCAAGTAGTCGCGCACCGCGGCCGGTGAGGCCAGCATGTCCCGCTCGCACATCGTCTCGGCAAGGGCACGACGGACCAGTTCCCTGGCCGCCATCAGCTTCGCTCCGACGGAGGACGACGGGACTTGCTGCGCTACGTCCGCGTTCAGCAGCCGCGACAGGCTGCCGCTCGCATCTTTCAACAGGTTCGCTGCCGTTCGGGGCCCCACCAGCGTGCTGAGCAGGGCCGCGTCCGACATCGACTCGATCGGTCGACACATGGAGTTCTCCTTCGTATGACGAATGGGGAACTCCTCCCCCAGGGAGCGAGCTCCCCGGGGGATGGATTGAGACTGACGGTGCCGGCGGTCAGAACGGAACGCTCTCGCGTTCCTCCGCGCGCGCCGGTTGCGGCACATCGATGGG
>JAKOVA010000149.1 GCA_029782335.1 Actinomycetes bacterium
ACCTCCTCCTCGTCGTACGCGGCGAGCAGAAAGGCGAACGCGGTGCGGGTGGCGCCCGCAGCAGGTTCGATCACGTGAGGCACGTACCGCTCGTTGGTCTCGGGGTCGAGATAGTCGAGCTTCTCTCCCGAGTGGGCCGCGTGCTGGGTGAGGTCGTAGTTCCCCCGGTTCGCGATGCCCTCGAGTTCGTCCCAGCCCCACGGGAACAGGAACTCCACGTCGGACGTGCCCGACGAATAGTGGGACAACTCATCGGGATCGTGAGGGCGCAGCCGCAGTTGATCCTCGGGCATCCCCAAGTCGAGATACCACTGGTAACGCTCGGCGCACCAGTACTCGTACCAGGTCGCCGCTTCATCCGGCGGCACGAAGAACTCCATCTCCATCTGCTCGAACTCACGGGTTCGGAACACGAAGTTGCCGGGCGTGATCTCGTTGCGGAACGACTTGCCGATCTGGGCGATCCCGAACGGGGGCCGCTTGCGCGAGGTGTTGAGCACGTTGGCGAAGTTCACGAACATGCCCTGGGCGGTCTCGGGACGCAGGTACGCGACCGCTCCGGAATCCTCAACCGGCCCGGCGTGGGTCTTGAACATCAGGTTGAACGCACGAGGTTCGGTGAACGCGCCGCGTTGGCCGCAGTTCGGGCAGAGCTCGGGGTCGTCGAGCTTGTCGAGACGCCAACGCATCTTGCAGTTGGTGCAGTCGACGAGCGGATCGGTGAAGTTCGCGAGGTGACCCGACGCCTCCCAGATCTGGGGCGGCCCGAGGATCGACGCGTCGAGACCCACCACGTCGGGACGCAGCTGCACCATCGAACGCCACCACGCCTGCTTCACGTTCCGCAGCAGCGACACCCCGAGCGGCCCGTAGTCGTAGGTCGAGCGAAAGCCTCCGTAGATCTCCGCGGAGGGAAAAACGAACCCTCGGCGCTTCGAGAGGTTGACGATCTTGTCGAACAGCTCAGGTGAGGGTGCCTCTGACATAGGCGCACCACGCTACCGAGCAGATCCTGCGTCGGATGACCGAGAAACGCCGATTTTGCCTGGTTGGCAACTACCGTGGCCCGCGTCCTTTCCCCGACTCGAGGCCCCGAGGAGCGTCGATGAGCGATCCGAACAACCCGCCACCCCCCGGCGGGACGCCGCCACCACCACCCCCGCCGCCACCGGGGGCCGTACCCCCACCGCCTCCGCCGCCTCCGCCTCCTGGGGCCGTACCGCCACCGCCGCCACCCGGCGGAATGGCGCCTCCTCCGCCGCCGCCACCGGCCGCCGGGGGCTACCCATCTGCCCCGCCACCGCCCTCCGGGCCTGGCGGCTACCAGACGTACCAACCGGGCCCCGAGGGACGAGTCATCCCCGAGATCGGCGCCTACCAGGACGAACCGTGGAAGCGACTCGTCGCCCGCATCATCGACGGTGTCATCCTGGCGATTCCAAACTTCATCCTGGCGAGCATTCTGCTCACCGTGAACCTCAACGACTGCACCTTCGGCAACCTCGATGGCTGCCGGATTTCCGTCGTTGACTACTTCATGTACGGCCTGATTGCCCTCGTTCTCAACGGCGCGTACTACATCGGCTTCGTCGCCTTCATGGGAACGACGCCCGGCAAGATGGCGTTCGGCCTCAAGATCGTCCAGAAGAACGGACAGGCACCCGACATCGCGGTGGCGGTCCGTCGCTGGATCATCGACGGCGGAACCTCAGCCCTCGCGCTCATCCCGATCGGTGCCGGGCGCTGGCTGTCGACGGTCGCCGTGATCGGCATCGGCGTCTATCAGCTGACCCTGCTGTTCTCGGATCCCCGCCAGGAGGACCTCTACGACAAGCTCGGCGACACCTACGTCGTCAAGAAGTAGCCGTTCCTCGAACGACACCGCGAAGCCCGGGCCCGGCGCCCGGGCTTCGTCGCGTCCGGGCGCCGCCCCTGCGCCGTCAGGCGCGATCGATCAGCCGTAAAGCACGCAGGCGTCGATCCACGTGACGCTCCATTGCCACGTGCGCGAGGTGATCGACCTCCCACACTTCGGCGGTGACGGGCTGATCGAGGGCCCAGGCCAAGTGTCCGCCGAGCACCTGCTGCAGGAGGGTCACGGCGTTGGCCGACACCGCCAGCGGCCCCGGGTGATCAGCACAACGCAGCCCGCCGTCGTCGAGGTCGATCGATCCAAGCGAGTTGTCGCGCCCGCACTGCACGCATCCCTCCACATAGAGCCCCACACCTTCGTGGCCCAGGAGCTTCAGGAAGAACGCCGGCGTCACCAGTGGCGAGTCACGGTGTTCGACGGTGCGAAGCCCGCCGATGAGCATCTCGTAGAGCTGCGGGTTCTCCTCACCTTCCTGGGCGACCTGATCGATCACCTCGAGCATGGCGACAGCGCGCTCCATCTTGGTGAGCGACGCCCGGATCCCCCGGAACGACTCGACCGACTCCGCCTGGGTGACGATGTCGAGTTCGCCTCGGCCTTCGTACAACTGGAGGTTCACGTGGCTCGTCGGCTCCAGGCGACCGCCGAAGCGCGACTTCGTCTTGCGGACCCCTTTCGCCACGGCGCGGACTTTGCCGCGGCCGCGGGTCATGAACACGACGATCCGGTCGGCTTCGCCCAGCTTGTAGGTGCGCAGGACGACGCCCGAGTCGCGATACAGCGCCACCGGACTACCGGACGTCGGGATCGTCGAGTCCGCCGAAGCGGCGGTTCCGCTGCTGGAACTCCGCGATGGCGGCGTAGAGATCTCCTCGACGAAAGTCGGGCCACAACACGTCGGTGAACACCAACTCGCTGTACGCCGCCTGCCACATGAGGAAGTTGGAGGTGCGCAGCTCTCCGGAGGTCCGCACGACCAGCTCCGGATCGGGCATCGCCGGGTCGTAGAGGTGCGACCGGATCGCCTTCTCGTTCACCTTCGACGCCGGTATCCCCGATGCAACGAGCGCTTTGACGGCGTCGACCAGTTCCGCACGACCGCCGTAGTTGAACGCCATCGACAACACCATCCCGGTGTTGTGGCGCGTCAGATCGACCGCTTCGTCCATCCGCCGCAGCACTCGACGAGGCACACGCCAATCGCGGCGGCCGAGGAACTGCACCCGCACATTGCGAGCGTGCAGTTCGTCGCGGCGGCGCATGAGGAGCCGCTCGTTGAAGCCCATGAGGTAACGCACCTCGTCGACGGGCCGCTTCCAGTTCTCCGTCGAGAACGCGTACACCGTGAGCCAACGCACCCCGGCGTCGACCGCACCCCACACCGTGTCGAGCAGCGCCTCCTCGCCCGCGGCGTGGCCGTCGGTGCGGGGAAGACCGCGACGCTGCGCCCATCGCCCGTTGCCGTCCATGACCACGGCGACGTGTCGTGGCATCCGGGACGGGTCGAGTGCAGCGAGCTCCACCGGCGCAACGTACCCGCTGCGCTCGGCCGCGTGGTCCATCATGGGCGACCCATGGCCGACGACCCCAGTGCTCCGCCGACTCCGACCACCGGCGAGGTCGATCACGCACTGGCGCGCCTCGCCGCGGCGATGGGTGACCGCGGTGAGGACCGGCCCGGCCAACACGAGATGGCCCGCGCCGTCGATCGGGCGCTGCGACGCCGTCGGCATCTCGTGGTCGCCGCCGGAACCGGCACCGGCAAGTCGCTGGCCTATCTGCTGCCCCCGCTGCTTCGCGGACGACGCGTCGTCGTCGCCACCGCGACCAAGGCGCTCCAAGACCAGCTCGCCGACAACGAACTGCCGTTCCTCCGCCGGCACCTCAAGGCCGATCTCAGCTGGACGGTCCTCAAGGGCCGCTCGAACTACCTGTGCCTGCAACGCCTCGACGAAGCGGAACGCGATCGCCAGGGTCGCCTCGAAGGTGTGGACGGGTCGGGGATTAGTCCCGAACAGGTCGCGGCGCTCCGGAGGTGGGCGGAGCGAACCCCCAGTGGCGACCGGGCCGATCTGCCCACCGAGCCATCCGAGCGCGTCTGGGCAGCGGTCTCGGTCGGCCCCCGCGAGTGTCCGGGGGCCCGCAACTGCCCCCGGGGCGAGGAGTGTTTCGCCGAAGCCGCCCGACGGCGCGCGGCCGGCGCGGACGTGGTGGTCGTGAACACGCATCTCTACGGCCTCCACCTCGCCGCTGACGCAGGGATGCTCCCGCGACACGACGTGGTGGTCTTCGACGAGGCGCACGAAGTCGCCGACATCATCTCGGCCACGACCGGTGTCGAGGTGGGCGCGCGATCCTTCGTTTCCGCGGGTCGACTCGCGGCCACCCTCATCGCCGAGGACGGCCTCACCGACGCGCTCGAGACGGTCGGACAACAGCTCACCGACGTCCTCGCGCCGCTCGCCGGATCGCGACTCCGACGGGGCCTTCCCGACGACGTCGCGACCGTGATTCATGCCGGCCGCGAGCGTCTGTTGCGTCTCAACGAAGCCGCCGGAGCGATCGACGCCCGCGGCTCAGGGGAGATCGCGACTCGGGTTCAGCGGGTCCAGACGTCGATTGGCGCGCTCATCGCGGACATCGACCACCTCGTGAACGCCGGCGACGACGAGGTGATGTGGGTGGCGGGCGACGAAGCTCACCCTCGTCTCGCGGTGGCGCCGTTGGACGTCGGCCGAACGCTCGACGCCATCCTGTGGAATCCCGACGATGGCGGGCTCGAGATCGTGACTGACCACGACCAGGGCGAGGAGGCCGGCCCGGTGCGGCCCGACTCGGTGGTGCTGACCTCCGCGACCATCCCGAGTTCCCTCGTCGAGGATCTCCGGATCCCCCCGGACCTCGTTGACGTGGTGGACGTGGGCACCCCGTTCGATTTCGAGCATCAGGGTCTGCTGTATTGCGCGGCGTCGCTGCCTGATCCTCGCCGACCCGCCTACCGAGCGGCGATGCTCGACGAACTCGTCCGCCTCATCACGGCCGCCGGGGGGCGCACCCTCGCCCTCTTCACGAGCCACCGGATGATGCGGGAGGCAGCCGAGGAGGCACGCGAGCGGCTCGACCTACCGATCCTGGTCCAAGGCGATCTGCCGAAGCCAAAACTCGTCGCGGCGTTCGCGGAGGACGAGGCGTCGTGCCTGTTCGCCACGATGGGCTACTGGCAGGGCATCGACGTCGCCGGGCCGTCGCTTTCCCTGGTCACGATCGACAAGATCCCCTTCCCACGCCCCGACGACCCGCTGACCCAAGCCCGTCGCGAGGCGGTCGGCCCCGACGCCTTCCGCACCATCGACCTGCCGCGCGCCGCGACCCTGCTCGCCCAGGGTGCCGGGCGGTTGATCCGCCGTCGTGACGATCGTGGCGTCGTCGCCGTGCTCGACTCGCGCCTCGCGAGCGCCGCCAGTTACCGCTGGGACCTGATCGCCGCGCTCCCGCCGTTGCGACGCACCAAGAACTTCGACGAGGTCGCGGCCTTCCTCCGCGCTGCGGTCGCTGAACCCTGACGACACGCACCCCCCATCCGACGCACCCCCCTTCCGACCCAACCCCCTTCCGACGCACCCCCTTCCGAACTTTGGGCTCAGCTCACCGAATTCGGGACGCTCGACCCAAACTTCGGAAGGGGGTTCGGACGGGGACGGGGTTCGGACGGGGACGGGGGAATCAGGGGGTGGCGTTGCGGCTCAGTAGCCCAGGCGGTCGAGGGCTCGGGCGTGACGCTGCCAGTCCTTGTCGACCTTCACATACAGCTCGAGGTAGGCCCCCTCGGGCAGTTGTTTGCGGACCTCGACGCCCACCTGCTTGAGCACCGCTCCGCCCTTGCCGATCACGATCGGCTTCTGGGACTCGCGCTCCACGAGGATCTCGACGCGGATCCGGGGCCACTCCCACTCGGTGGTGCGACACGCGATCGAATGCGGCAGCTCACGGCGGGTCACCGCGAGGAGCTTCTCTCGCACCAGCTCAGCGACCCAGAACGCCTCCTCGACATCGGAGACCATGTCCTCGGGGTACCACCTCGGTCCCGGCTCCAGGCGCGAGACCAGGTGCTCGACGAGCACACCGATTCCCTCGCCGGTTCGAGCCGACACCGGGAAGTACTCCGACCGCCCCATCTCCCCGGCGCGTGCGAGTTGCAGGAGGATCTGCTCGTCGGTGGCGAGGTCGATCTTGTTGAGGATCACCACCGCGTCCTGCGGCACGCGCGCCGCAACCCATTGATCGCCCCCGCCGATCGGCGCGGTCGCGTCGACCACGAGACACACGACATCGACATCGACAACCGCGCCGAGCGCCGTGTCGTTCAG
>JAKOVA010000162.1 GCA_029782335.1 Actinomycetes bacterium
CGCGTCGAACCATCCGCACCCCGCGCTCGACGATCGCCGCATCGAAGCGCGGGTCGTGACAGAGGCTTGCCTGTCGGGCGTGTGTCTCGACGTTCGCCTCGTCGATGACGTACAGGCCGAGCTCGTCGCAGATCGCCAGGAACCGCTCGTCGTGGGGATAGTGCGCGGCGCGCACCGCGTTGAGGTGGTGCGCCTTCATCAACTCGAGGTCCTGACGGATCCGCTCGTCGGACAACACCCGGCCGGTGTCGGGGTCGTGCTCGTGGTAGTTGACCCCCCAGATCGTCACGGGCTCGCCGTTGATCCGCAGCGACCGGTCACGAACCTCAACCGAGCGGAACCCCACCCACCGCGGCCGGACCTCCACCTCCTCGCCGGACGGATCGACCAGCGCCACCACGAGCGCGTAGCGCGTCGGCGATTCGTGGGACCACGGATCACACTGCGGGACCTCGAGGACCCCACGGACCACCGGCCCCTCGAAGAACATGCCCGAGATCAACTCGGCGAACGTCTCACCATGTTGGAAGACCGGGACGCTGGTCGGTCCCACGGAGGCGACGACCCGCCCACGAGCGGTACGCACCTCGGCGCGCACCGACCAGCCCGCCTCGACCGCGGCCTCACCACCGGCGGTGACGGTGAGGTCGAGCGTTCCGGTCCCATCCGGGCGCAGGCCTGGGATCGCGGAGACATCCGCGATGAACCCGTCGCCGGAGGCGTGCAGGGTCACGCTCCGGTGGATGCCCGGCATCCACCACTGGTCCTGGTCTTCGAGCCACGTCGCGTCGCTCCACTGCACCACCGCGAGCGCGACGGTGTTCGTGCCACGACGAAGGAACGACGTGATGTCGAAGGTCGAGGGAAGCCGGGAGTCCTTGCCGAAGCCGATCTCCACCCCGTTCACCCACACCGATACGAAGCTCTCCGCGGCACCCACCCGCAGTTCCACCCGCCGGCCCTGCCACGCCGACGGGAGCCGGAAGGTGCGGCGATACAGGCCCGTCGGGTTCGCGTCGGGCACGTCGGGCGGATCATCGGCGAACGGCATCACCACATTCGTGTAGGCGATCTCGCCGTAGCCCTCGGGGTACCAATCGCCGGGCACGGAGATGCCGCCCCAGTCGCCGTCGTCGAAGTCGGGCGCGGCGAAGCCCACCGGTGCATCGGCGGGGCACTCCACCAGCCGGAAGGACCACCGGCCGTCGAGCGACAGCACCCACGGCGACGGCGCCCCGTCGAGGCCCGCCAGAGCTGTCTCTCGGTCGGGGTAGGCCGTCGAGTCATCCCGCATCGGCTCGCGGCCGGCGCCGCTCAGCTCGGGACACCGCCACGCCGGTCGGGCACCGCTGAACCAGCTCACCGCGGCCACCCGCTAGTCGAGGTCGGCGGCCACGATGACCTGCACTCCGGCGTCATCGACCCGCAGGGACCGTACGGCGATCGACATCTTGACGTCGCTGTCGGGCCGTGCCGGCACCTCCGCACGAGCTGGGAGCCGCAGCGTGAGCGGACCGACGATCGGAGCGACCACCCGCGTTGCCAGCCCTCCGAGCCAGCGATTGAGCCGGTTGACCGGGCCCGGCACGAGGGGAAGCTCCAACCACGCCGCCTGCACGACCAGCTCGACGTGGTCACCGGCCAGGCGGGGCTCGACCGCGTAGCTGACGCCGGGGCGGAGGTCGGGAATCAGCGACGACTCGACCAACCGCGTGCTCCGCAGGCGGCCGCCCAACTCCCGCTCTGCGGTGCGGACGTCGAACTCGAACGGCAGGTGATCGAGACCCGCTCGTTGCTGGAGCAGATTGGTCGCGAGGGCCGAGATCGCGCCGGAGGCGATCCCCACACCGACGCAGGGGCCGTGGACCGCGATCGGTGACGCCTCGCCCTCGAGATGCTCGACCGCCGGCAAGCCGACCTCGACCGAACCGGACCGAACCCGGATCTCGGCCTTGCCCACCGCGACGCCCAGCTCGGCGACGATCGCACCTTCCTCGGGTGTCAGCTCCAGGCCGACCGTCCCGAGGTTGTCCGCGAGTCCACCGAACAGGTCACCGCCGACGGTCGCGAACAGCATCTGTCCCATCTGTGCAGCGGCATCCGCGTCGGCCTCGATCCCGTCGATCCCGTCGAAGTTGGTGGCGACGAGTTCGCTGTTGGGGAGATCGAGGTACGCCACGAACGATCCGTCGGAGCGGAGCTCGACCACGGGCTCGACCAGCACCTCGCCGCTGACCCGGACCAGCCCGGGCAGCATCATCATGGGGGTGTCGCCGAGGATCTCGATCGAAGCGGCCGCTCGGACGGTGGCGCGGAGCCGTCCGCCGTCACCCGAGCGCATCTCGAAGGAGACCCCGACGATGGTCATCGCGACCCGGAGCTCCATCGGCCCCATCATCGGGAGCTGGACGATGTCCCGTAACTCCGGGACATCAACACCCTCGCCGATTCCGTGGGCGGCGAGGGTGTTGAGGAACTCGGCGGGGACGGTGAGCACGACGGCGCGGCGTCGGGTTGATGCGGCCATAGCCGACACTGTGGCACGCGACGCGGGCCGTCAGGGCATGAGCGACTCGATGTGGTTCCTCCACGACGGATGGGTGAGCTTGGAGAGGGCTCGATGCTCGAGTTGGCGGACCCGCTCGCGGGACAGGCCCATCTGCGTCGCGACCTGCGCCACCGACATCGGCTCTGCGTCCTCGAAGCCGTTCCGCAGCAGGAGGATGCGTCGTTCCCGGTCGTCGAGCACCGACATGAGCTTCGCGAGCTCCCGGTCGGACAGGTGGGTGGCGATGTCCTCGACTTCACCCCGAGCCTTCGGGTCCTCGACGAAGTCACCCAGCTCGGCTCCGCCGTCGCCCACGGGGCCCGACAGCGACACCGGCTCGGAGCCGGCCAAGAGCTCCAACACCCGCTGGGAGGTCATGTCCGCCGCTTCTGCCAACTCGGTGGCGCTCGGCGCCCGGCCGAGGCTCTGTTCCATCTGGCTGGACAGCTCACGGATGCGCAACAGCTCGTCGTTCGCCCGCGACGGCAGCTTCACCACCGAGCGGCTCGCCGCGATCCCTCGCGAGATGAACTGGCGAATCCACCACACGGCATAGGTGGAGAACCGGAATCCCTTTTCGTGGTCGAACTTGTCGACGGCCCGGATGAGACCGAGGTTGCCTTCCTGGATGAGGTCCAACAGGGGCACGCCGGATGCCTGGTACTTCTTCGCAACCGACACGACGAGCCGCAGGTTGGCGTTCACGAACCGGGTGTGGGCGGCTTCGCCCTCCCGCACCAGCGAGCGGAGGCGACGGCGACGCGCCGGGGTGAGCCCGTCCGCCGCGTCGAGTTCGGCGGCGGCTGCCCGGCCTGCCGCGATCGCCGCGGCGAGACGCTGTTCCTCCTGTGGGGTGAGCAGGGAGTGGCGACCGATCTCATCGAGGTAGAGGCCGACCGGATCATCGGGTCCGCGCCCGCCGCGGTGGCGCGCACGCTTCGGTGGCGGCGGCGCCACCGGCTGGTCGGAGAGATCGATGTCGGGAACAACGGAGGTTGGCATTGCAGAGACCTCGCTTCGAGCGCCACCCGGGTGGGGGACGCAGTGACGTGTACCCAACAACACCGAAGTGGAGACGAACATGCCCGACGGCGAGGTGAAAACCGACACCCCGCCGGATTGAGGTTTGGCTGGGTTCGTCACGCATCGGTGCGCGGCGCTGCCTTAGCGTCACACCATGCCCGCCCCACACGAACCCGTTGTCGAACTCCCAGCCGCCCGGAGTGTCGTCCTGCCTGACCGCGGCGACGGAGAACTCACGATCTCCTACCACGAGGCTCAGCCCGCCGATCCAGCGGCCGCCGACCGCCCGGCGGTCGTCTTCAGCCACGGCTTCCCCGAGTTGGCGTACTCCTGGCGCTACCAACTCGCAGCCGTCGCCGACGCCGGCTTCCGAGCGATCGCACCCGACCAGCGCGGCTACGGCGCGTCGTCGGCGCCCGAGGCGATTGAGGCCTACAACCTGGGCGCCCTCTGCGGTGACCTCGACGCGTTGTGCGAACAGTTGGGCGTCGAGCGCGCGATCTTCGTCGGCCACGACTGGGGCGGCGCCGTCGTGTGGGGGATGCCGACCTTGCAACCGCAACGGGTCGCCGGCGTGGTCGGCGTGTGCACGCCGATGATGGCGTTCCCCGGCACCGAGTTTCTCAGGATGCTCGTCGACGGTGAGGTCGAACGTCAGTACATGTTGTGGTTCCAGGAGCCGGGCGTCGCCGAGGCCGCGATGGAGCCGCACATCGATCTGCTGTTCCGCAAGTTGATGGTCGGGGGAATCCCGCCCCGCGAAGCGCTCACTCGGATGAGTTCGGGCGGCAAGATCGACATGAACCCCTTCCGCGACCTCGTCGGGCTCGAGACGCTCGGCGAACCGATCGTCTCCGACGCGGAGCTCGACCACTACATCGAGACATTCCGCCGTACCGGCCTCCGCGGCGGCGTGAACTGGTATCGCAACCTCGACCGGAACGCGGAGCGATTCCCCGAGGTGGGCAAATCGGACCCGGGTGTGCCGTGTCTCATGTTGGCGGCGGAATGGGACCCGGCCCTCCCGCCGGCGTTGAGCGAGGGGATGGATCAGCGCATCGCCGATCTCGAACGGCATGTGATCGCGGGCGCCGGCCACTGGGTTCAGCAAGAGGCGCCGGTCGAGGTGAACCGCCTCCTCGTCGACTGGCTCGTGCGTCGCTTCAGCTGATCGGCCGGCCGGCCGCCGAGTTCACCACCGCACCATGACGTGTTTCAGCTCGCTGTAGTGGTCCAGCGCGTAGATCGACATGTCCTTGCCGTAACCCGACTGCTTGAACCCGCCGTGGGGCATTTCCGAGACGATCGGGATGTGGTCGTTCACCCACACCGTGCCGAAGCGCAACTGGGCGGAGACCCGCATCGCCCGACCCACGTCGCGGGTCCACACCGAGGCGGCGAGGCCGTAGTCGACGCCGTTGGCCCATTCGACGAGCTGTTCGTCGGTCGCGGCGCGCTGCACGCTCACCACCGGGCCGAACACCTCACGTTGGACGAGTTCGGAATCCTGGGCGGGCGCGGCGACCACCGTGGGCGTGTAGAAGCAGCCGGCCCCCGGCATCGACTCCCCACCGACGGTCACCTCCGCACCCTCGGAGCGAGCGCGGTCCACCATCGCCGCGACACGGTCACGCTGGGTCGCCGAGACGAGCGGGCCAACCTCCGTGGCGGGGTCAAAGGGGTCTCCGCAGCGCAGCGCAGCGACCGCCTCGGTCAGCCGATCGACAACCTCGCCGTAGCTCGCCGGGCCGGCGATCACCCGGCACGGTGCGGTGCAGTCCTGACCCGAGTTGTAGAAGCTCATCTCGGCGAGCGTCGAGACCAGTAGTTCGAGATCCGCGTCGTCGAAGACCACCACCGGCGCCTTCCCGCCGAGTTCCAGATGGACCCGCTTCAGGGAGGCCGCCGCCAACTCCGCGATCCGACGTCCCGTCGCCACCGATCCGGTGAGCGACACCATGTCGACGCCCGGGTGTGTGACGAGCGCTTCGCCTGCGGTCCGACCGCGTCCGCTCACGACGTTCAGCACACCGGGCGGAAACAGGTCTGCGGCCAGCTCGGCGACCCGGAGCGCCGTGAGCGGCGTCAGTTCCGACGGCTTCAACACGACCGTATTGCCCGCCGCGAGCGCCGGTCCGATCTTCCACGTGGCCATGTTGAGCGGGTAGTTCCACGGAGCGATCGACCCGACGACTCCGATGGGATCACGCCGCAGGAACGACGTATGCCCCTCGAGGTACTCGCCTGCCGCTCGGCCTTCGGCGAAGCGCGCCGCGGCGGCGAAGAAGCGCAGGTTGTCCACGGTCAGGTCGAACTCGAAATCCACGATCGAGGTCGGCTTGCCGACGTTGCGACACTCGAGTTCTTTCAACTCCCCGAGGTTCGCCTCGACCGCGTCGGCGAGCGCATCGATCCGTTCGAAGCGCTCGCGAGGAGTTGTCGCCGCCCACGCCGGAAACGCACGCGCCGCCGCCGCGACCGCGTCGTCGATGTCACCGGCGTCGCCGCTGGCCACCTGTGCGATCCGTTCACCCGTCGCCGGGTTCACGACGTCGTCGGTTTCCCCCGAACGCGCCCCCCGCAGTTGCCCGTCGATGAAGTTCAGCGTCTGCATCCCCCCAGCATGCTCGGCGCACCGGGGTGAGCGGGCTACGAATCGAACCCGAGGCCGACCGCATCGAGCGCGCGCAGCCACAAGCTGCGACGTCCCTCCCGACGGTCAGAGCGCTCCAACGCTCGGCGCGTCCAGGTGATCCCGATCCAGCGAAGCGGCTCGGGCGGGAACGGCAGCGGGGAGCGACCCACCAGATCCAACGCGAGCAGCGGGGACTCGGGCCGGTACAGCAGGTCGAGACAGACTCGGGCACCGAAGCGGGTCGCACCGACGCCGAGGCCGGTGTAGCCCACCGCGTAGGCGACCCGGTTGTCGTGGGCGGTTCCGAACGTCACCGAGAACCGAGTGCACGTGTCGATCACGCCACCCCAGCGGTGCGTGAATCGAATGCCGTCGAGCTGCGGGAACGTGGCGAGGAAGTGTTCGGCAAGGGTGTGGTGGGTTCGATCACGTTGTTCGAGCGAAGCGTCGATGCGGTTCCCGAAGTGGTACACGGCGTCGTAGCCGCCCCAGACGATCCGAGGTCCCTCACCACCGGAGGGGCGCTGGTCCGCCGTGAGGCGGTAGTAGTGGAACAGGTTGGTCGCGTCGCTGACCCCCTGACGGTTCCGCCACCCGATCGCGTCGAGTTGTGCGTCGCTCAGCGGTTCGGTCGCGAGCACATGGTCGTAGACCGGTGCGACGAGACGGCGGATCCGCCGAATCGGCGAAGGAAAGGCGTTCGTCGCCAACACCACCCGGCCGGCTCGGATCGGGCCGCGCGTGGTGCGCACCGAGACCCCGGCGCCGGATGCTCCGAGGTCGACCATCGGTGTGTGCTCGAAGATGCGAACGCCACGACGGCGTGCCGCCGACGCGAGGCCCCAGGCGAGCCGTGCCGGGTCGACCATCGCCTCGCCACTGCGCTGCCAGAACCCCCCGGAATAGGTGGGCGAATCGAGTTCTGCTCGGAGAGCCTCCTGGTCGAGCCAGCTCACCGTTTCGCCGTAGTTCGCGGCCTGGTTCATCGCGTCGCGCAGCGGTTCGAGTTGCCACGGGGCGGTGGCCACCGCCAGGTTCCCGGTCCGCTCGAAGCCACAGTCGATGCCGTGTTCCGCGATGGAGGCCTCGATGTCGTCGAGGTTCTCCCGTCCGAGTTGCTGGAGCCGGTCCACCTCGCCGGGGAAGCGGTCGACCCCGTTGGCGATGCCGTGGGTGAGCGAAGAGGAACAGAATCCGCCGTTGCGGCCTGACGCCTGCGAACCCACCGCAGCGGCGTCGATGACGACGACACTCGAGTTGGGTCGGTCCTCGGTCGCCTGCAGCGCTGCCCACAGTCCGGTGTATCCGGCGCCGACGATCACGAGGTCCGCCTCAGCCGGGATCGGGGTGTCGAATGAGTCGGCGGCCGACGCCTTCAACGCTGTGGCACCCGGTTGGTCGAGCCACCACACCGAGGGCGCGGCGTCGGCGAGCGCGGCACGCACCCGAGCGTCGGTCCTCACCCCCAAAACGCTACCGTTCTTCGCGATGCGAGCGGTCGTGTGTACTGAGGAAGGCCCACCGGAACGCCTCACGATCGAGCGCCGCGACCCGACACCCTGTGGGCCGGAGCAGGTACGTATCGAAGTGCGTGCGGCGGGATTGAACTTCGTCGACGCCCTCTTCGTCGCCGGTCGCTACCAGATCCGCCCACCGGTTCCCTTTGTTCCAGGCAGCGAACTCGCCGGTCGCATCACCGAGGTCGGCGCTGCGGTCGAGGATCTCGCCGTCGGCGACCGGGTCATGACATCGATCGGTTTGGGGGCGTTCGCCGAGGAGGTCGTCGTCGCCGCCGGCGGGGTGACACGGGTGCCCGACGGGGTCTCCGACGGCCAGGCGGCGACGTTGGGTCAGAGTTACTGCACGGCGGTGTTCACGTTGGAGCACCGGGTCGAGCTCGCGTCGGGTGAGACCGTGCTCGTGTTGGGGGCGGGCGGCGGGGTCGGCCTCGCGACGATCGACGTCGCCGCCAGTCACGGCGCAACCGTGATCGCCGCCGCGTCGAGCGCGGCGAAACGGGATCTCGCCGTGGCGGCCGGTGCATCCGCGGTCATCGACACGTCGACCGAATCGCTCAAGGACCGGGCGCGTGAGCTCTCCGGCGGCGGCGTGGACGTGGCGGTTGATCCGGTCGGGGGCGCCCTCGGCGAGGAGGCCCTCCGCGCGCTCGGAAACGACGGACGTCTCGCCGTCGTCGGTTTCGCGTCCGGGACGATCCCGTCGCTGCCCGCGAACCAGATCCTGTTGCGCAACCGCCGGGTCATCGGTGTCGACTGGGGGGCCTGGGCGATGCAACACCCCGCGGAGAACACGGCCCTCCTCGACACCGTCCTCGAGCGCGTCGCCGCCGGCACCTACCACCCGATCGAGCCGTCGAGCTATCCGCTGGCGGACGTCGCGCTCGCGCTCCGAGACCTGCTCGAACGTCGAGTCGCGGGGAAAGCTGTTCTCGTGCCGTGACGACGGCAACCCGTTCGCCGCGACCGTCCGACCTCACACCAAGGAGACCGCATGTCGATCTATGACGTTTCACTGAACCGCCTCGACGGAACCCCCAACGTTCTCGACGCCGCAAGAGACAACGTGACGTTGCTGGTCAACGTGGCCTCGCGCTGTGGCCTGACGCCCCAGTACACCCAACTCGAGGAACTCCAGGAGCGCTACGCCCCCGACGGATTCACCGTCATCGGCTTCCCGTGCAACCAGTTCATGGGTCAAGAGCCCGGCACTCCCGAGGAGATCGCCGAGTTCTGCTCCACCACCTACGGGGTGACGTTCCCACTGTCGGAGAAGATCGATGTCAACGGCGACGACCGTCACCCGCTCTACCGCGAACTCGTCACCTTCACCGATGCCAGCGGACACAACGGCGACATCCGATGGAACTTCGAGAAGTTCCTGCTCGGCCGCGACGGAACCGTGCTCGCCCGTTTCGAACCCGCAACGTCCCCCGACGCACCCGAGGTGATCGAGGCGATCGAAGCCGCACTCGGCGCCGGGTCCTCCGACAGCTGAGCCGCTTCGGGTTCCTCGCCGGGCCGGGCGCGGCCGGCCGACGGGCGACGTTCCGAGACCGCGCAGCGGAGGAGTGCAGATGACCACACGACCCGATGCCGGGATGTATCTCGGCGAGATCACCGACGCGCAACACCAGCGCAACGGAACACCCGTCGCCCTCGACCCGGCTGAGCTCACGACCCACGGCGTGATCGTGGGCATGACGGGGTCGGGCAAGACGGGCCTCGGCCTGGTGATGTTGGAGGAAGCGCTTGCGCAGGGCGTCGCCGTGCTGGCGCTCGACCCGAAGGGCGACCTCGGCAACCTGCTGTTGAGCTTCCCCGACCTCTCCCCCGCGGAGTTCGCGCCGTGGGTTCCGCCGGACACCGACGCCGCCGCGGTCGCTGCGCAGTGGCGCGACGGCCTCTCGGGGTGGGGTCTCGGCGCCGCCGACATCGCCGCGTTGCGCGCCGCACATCCGATGACCCTCTACACACCGGGCTCCACCGCCGCGAGGCCACTCGACATCATCGGCTCGATGGCACCGCCGACAGGCGGGACGAGCGATGCGGAGTCACTGCGAGACGAGGTCGCCGCGCTCGTCTCGGGGATGTTGGGCCTCGTGGGGGTCGATTCCGATCCCGTCTCGGGCCGCGAGCACATCCTGTTGTCGAACCTCGTGGAAACGGCATGGGCGGCCGGCGAATCCCTGGATCTCGCAACCCTCATCGGCCGCGTTCAGTCCCCGCCGATGCGCAAGCTCGGCGTGATCGACATCGAGTCGTTCTTCCCCGCCAGCGATCGTCAGGCGCTCGCGCTTCGGCTCAACGGACTCCTCGCATCGCCGTCGTTCGAGGCCTGGCGATCGGGTGACCCCCTCGACATCGCCACGATGCTGTGGACCCCGCAGGGCGCGGCGAAGGCGTCGGTCGTGTATCTCGCCCACCTCGACGACGCGGAGCGACAACTCGTGGTGACCCGCGTGCTGTCGAAGCTCGTGTCGTGGATGCGGACCCAGCCGGGCAGCCAACGCCTCCGGGTGCTCGTCTACATCGATGAGGTCGCCGGCTACGCCCCGCCGTCCGCCGTCCCCCCGTCCAAGCGGCCGATCCTCACGCTCATGAAGCAGGCCCGAGCGTTCGGCGTCGGTCTGGTGCTCAGCACACAGAACCCTGTCGACCTCGACTACAAGGCCATCTCCAACGCGGGGACGTGGATGATCGGCCGACTGCAGACCGAGCGAGACCAGGCCCGCCTGATGGATGGGCTCACCGCGGCAGACGGCAGCGTCGACCGCGCCGCGCTGGGGACCCGCATCGGTGGTCTCGACAAGCGAGAGTTTCTCCTCCATCGGGTCGGCAAGGGTGCACCCTCGACGTTCTCGGTGCGCTGGGCAATGTCCTATCTCGCCGGGCCGCTCACCAAGGAGCAGCTCGGTCGGCTCCCCGGTGCCGACGCGGCACCCACCGCCGGGTCACCGGCCTCCGAGGCTGCTCCGGCGGCCGGAACCACGTCGCCGTCATCAGCACCTGCACCTGCACCTGCACCTGCACCCGCACCCGCACCTGCACCTGCACCGACCGACACCGACGCCACGCCGATCGCCCCGACCATCGCATCGGGGATTCCGGTGCGCTACCTCGACCCGGCGGCTCCATGGGCGACCGAGGTGGGCGCCAGGCCTGGGGGTACTCGACTCGACGCCGCGTTGATGCTGCGATGCCGGCTGCGCTTCGACGACACGAAGGCGGGCATCGACGAGACCGAGGAATGGGAGGCGATCATCCATCCGCTCGGCAATCCGATCAGCGTCGCCGAAGCGGTGGCGGTCGATTTCGACGACCGAGACCTGATCGACACCGCGCCGAGCGGTGCCGCCTACGTGGTGCCGATGGCCGACCTGAAGTCGAGCGCAACGTTCACCGCTGTGCGAAAGGATCTCACCGCCTGGCTCGTCACCAATCGACGGGTGGAGATCCAGGCCAACCGCGCCCTGAAGCTGTTCGGGCGGCCCGGCGAAGACCCCGACGCATTCGCACAACGCTGCCGACAGCAGGCGGATGCCGCTGCCGATGCGGAAGCCGACAAGCTCCGGGCGCGGCTCGCCCCGCGGATCGATCGTCTTCGCGACACGATCGCCCAGACCCAGCTTCAAGCAGAGCACCTCCAAGATCAGGCGTCCACGTCGCGCCAGTCCGAGGTGCTCTCGGTTGGCGGCAGCGTGCTCGGAGCGCTGTTCGGCGGGCGGGGCAGCGTGCGTTCGATCAGCGGCGCGATCAACCGGGCCAGCACCGGCCGAGCGCGGACGCAGCGAACGCAGAATCGTGTGGACCAGGCACTCGCACGCGTCGAGGCGAAGCAGGGCGACCTCGCGGATCTCGAGGCGGAGCTTCAGGACGAGATCCTCGCAATCGGCAGCAAGTGGGATGACGCGGCTGCGGAGATCGAGACCCTCGCGATTCCCCTCGAACGCTCGGATGTCACCGTGGAGTCGGTCACGCTCTTGTGGTTGCCGGTGGCGTAGCCGCCTCCAGACAGGGGCCTTCGCCGATGCGTGTCGGCGTCGCGCGACCTGGCCACGCAACCCGACCGGGTGTCGCGCCGCGCCACATTATTCTCGTCTCGGTTGATAGTTTCATATTTTGTGAACTATTGTGACGGCGAACCCGAGGAGGCACCCGATGGACGACACCACCTTTGTTCCGGCACTCACCTACCGCGATCCGAAAGCGGCGATCGAGTGGCTCACGGCAGCGTTCGGGTTCGAACTGACCATGGCGATCGAGGATCCCGAGAACCCCGCCAACTGCCACTACGAGATGAGCTTCGACGGGCGAGGCCGCATCATGATCGGCGCCGAGTGGGCCGACTGGACCCGCAGCCCCGACGGCGTCGGCGGCTTCAACACCAGCTCAACGCACGTCGCGCTCGCTGCGGACATCGACGCGCACTGCGAGCGCGCCCGGGCCGCCGGTGCAACGATGCTCATCGAGCCGACCGACGAGTTCTACGGTGACCGCGTCTACCGCTGCAAAGACCTCGAGGGCCAGCACTGGACGTTCTCGATGCCGGTGAGGACCGTCACGCTCGAAGAAGCCGAGGCGGCGTTCGGCAGCCCCATCTTCGCGACCAAGTGGCCGTGAGCACGGCACGCCGGGCCCGCG
The DNA here is from genome assembly GCA_029782335.1 of Actinomycetes bacterium. Lineage (GTDB taxonomy): Bacteria > Actinomycetota > Acidimicrobiia > Acidimicrobiales > Microtrichaceae > JADLFH01. Next base: position 12,368 of record JAKOVA010000162.1, read on the forward strand.
TCGACGCCGCTTCCACCGCGCACATGGAGGCGCGACTCGACCGGACGCTCGCGGCGCTCGCCGATCCGGTGCGGCGCCGCGGTATCGAGTTGCTGGCGGAGCGACCGAGGCGCGCCGGCGAGTTGGCAGAGGAGCTGAGCCTCTCCCCCGCCGCGATGAGCCGCCATCTGCGCGTGCTGCGCGACGCAGAGTTGGTTCAGGAGGAGCATCCGCCCTTCGACGCACGCGTGCGCATCTTCAGCCTCCGTCCGCAGCCCATGACGGCGTTGAAGGCGTGGCTGGCCGACGCTGAGGCCGGATGGAGCGAACAGCTCACCGCCTTCAAGGCGCATGTGGAGGGTGGATGAGCGGTTCGCGGGTCCTCGTGTCGCTGCGGATCTCGGCTCCGCGCCAGCGCACCTTCGATGCCTTCATCGACGAGATCGGCGACTGGTGGCGACCCAACCGCCTCTTTCGCTTCACCGACCGCGTCGGCTGCCGCCTCGCGTTCGAACCCGACCCGCCACAACACCTCGTCGAGATCGGCCCCGACGGCAGCAGGTTCCACATCGGCGAAGTCCGCGTCTGGCAACCGCCGGAGCGGATCGTGTTCGGCTGGCGCCAGGCCGGCTTCGATGCCGACCAGGACACCGAGGTGTCGGTGCGCTTCGCCCCGATCGACACGGGGACGCTCGTGACCGTGGAACACACCGGATGGGATGCGATCCCCCAGCACCACGTCGCGAGGCACGGCTTCCCGCTCGGCCCGTTCCAACGACGCAACGCCGAGTGGTGGCAAGCCTTGCTGGCTTCGCTCCACTCGCACCTACGATTCGGCGGCACACGACAAGGGGGAACGCCGATGTCAGCGTTTGACGGTGAGTACGAGCCGAGTGCCTGGGACATGATCGCCGACGAGGTCGCCCGATACGAGCGCAGCGGCGGGAGCGAGCCCAGCGACCTGGTCGGCGACCAGTGGATCATCCTGTGGACCCTCGGCGCCCGCTCCGGCAAGGTCCGGAAAACGCCGCTCGTGCGTACGGCCGACGGCAACGGCAACTACGCGGTGATCGGATCCCAAGGCGGCGCGCCGACCAACCCGAGCTGGGTGCACAACCTCCGGGCGAACCCCGTCGCCCGACTCCAGGACGGCCCGACGGTGCGCGACTTCCGCGTCCGCGAGGCCGAGGGAGACGAGAAGGCGTCGTGGTGGGCGCGGGCGATGGCGGTGTGGCCCAGCTACGACGAGTACCAGGCGGCAACCGACCGCACGATTCCGCTGTTCGTCCTCGAGCCAACCGACTGAACGGCGGATCGCCAGCCGGCCCGACGGGCCTCCCCCGCCGGCCCCGCCGGTCTCGCCATCCGGTCTCGCCATCCGGCCCCGCCGGTCTCGCCATCCGGTCTCGCCATCCGGCCCCGCCGCCCTCACCATCCGAACTGCGGTACAAGACGACGCCAGAGGGTCGGTTTGTACCGCAGAACGAAATGTCCTGCGGCTCACGGCGCCGTGGCTGACGACTGCTGGCTGCTCCGCTCGGATCAAGGTCGCGTCGAAGCCCGCCGAGCAACGCTTGACTTTTCATAGGACTCCTATGATTATGACGGCACCCTACAAACGGAGTACCGCCATGCCACCGATCCCCGGCTACACCTACGACGAAGCATCCCTGCCACCGTCACCGGTCAGCGACGCAACGCTCGACACCCTCCACCAGTCGGTCCTGTGGTCCGATGCCGACCGAGTCGCACTCCGTCGCGCCGCGACCATCCTCGTCCCACAGACCGAGGCGATCCTCGACGTCTGGTACGGGTTCGTCGGAAGCCACAACCACCTCGTCGCCACGTTCGCCGGCGCCGACAACCAACCGTCGGGCGACTATCTGACCGCGGTCCGCGGTCGCTTCGGCCAATGGATCGCCGACCTCTGCGAGCGCGATCACGACGCCACGTGGCTCGCCTACCAGGAGGAAATTGCCCTCCGCCACCACACCACGAAGAAGAACCGGACCGACGGTGTCACCTCCCCCTCGGGCCACGTGCCGCTCAGCCACCTGATCGCCCTCATCGTCCCGATCACCGTCACGATCCGCGACTTCCTCGCGGCCGCTGAGTCCGATCCGGCGCAGGTCGACGCCATGTACCACGCCTGGTTCAAGGCCGTCACCCTCTCGGTGGTGCTGTGGACGCGGCCCTACAGTCCCGGCACATGGTGAACGGCAGAGGCACGTCGCAATGAGGCCGGACCGACCCGAGCCGCTCGCAGCCAAGGTCGCTGCAGCGATCGACCGGATCGCTCGAGCGGAGCGGGTCGTCCGGCAGTCCGCGGCGACTGAGGCCGGCCTGACCCCCCTCCAGGTCGATCTGTTGGCGACCCTCGACGACGGCCAACCCCCTTCGCCGTACGTGAGTGCGCTCGCCGCCGAACTCGGCG
>JAKOVA010000171.1 GCA_029782335.1 Actinomycetes bacterium
CGTTTCTGGCTTGGCTAACGCCGGGCTAACGGGCGCGGAATTACCCCCGGGCAATTCGCCTCGACGATGGCGGCCGATGCCGGCGCCTGCCTCGATGCGACCTGCTCGCGAGCATGGGACCGCTCGAGCTCGTCGTGCTGGCAGATCAGACGACGTCCTGCACATCTTGCCCGACGGGGTACGCTGCGAATCCGGGTCGACGGATCATCCCCCCCGGCGCCGTGCAATCTCGCTCAGGTGAAGCCGAGCTCGTGCAGGTCGCGCGCGCGATCGGTCGTGGCCTCGCCGACTTCGAGCGGTCTGCCCTCGTGGAAACAGGCGCCCTTCAGCAGGAGCGGCGACTCGGTGTGCGGCGCGAGCATGCCCCAGCGCGCCTTCTTCCGGCGATCCCTGTCGGCGGATTCGAGCCCGCGCATCCACGCGGCGACCCGAAGGACTTGGTCCGCGCCCCTAGCGTGTCGCAGCCACGGCCCTTGTTGAATCCATCCCCTGGATCGCGGGTGCGCGATCGACGCCTCGACCCGTTTCCTCGGAGAGACGGGCCCGTAGCGGCTCGCGAGATGCGGTGCGAGCTCATGCAACGCGGTATCGAGCATGGATCGGTCGGCTTGGTGCCCGAGCCCCGGCTCGGCGAGGAACTGCGCCCGGTCGCCGCTCGACGCGTCGAAAAACCGATCGAGCCGCGCCGGGTCGAGGCGGATCACGACGACGTAGCGGTGGCCGCGGCTGTCCTCCAGGGAGCGCTCCCATCGGATGACATCGGCCTTCGCGCCACGCAAGGTGGCGTCGACCAGACCCTCGAACGGCGGTGCCTGTAGCAGCCACGTGCGGCGCCAGGCTCGACAGACGGGTCGAGCCGCCATACGTCCGCGTCGACCCGCGCGAAACGCCTCATCGGCCACGGCCTTGCTACCCCGGCATGCCTACGTCCCCATGCAGCAGCACTCCAGCCGATCGTAGCCGACCACTTCGCCGGTACGCTCGGTCGGCTCCAATGGCGCCGTCGTGCATACGGGGCCCAGCGCCTCGGCAATCCAGGCGTCTACCCGGGCCTGCGCCTCCGCGTCGCCATCGGCAGCTCGCTGCAGCAGATCCTCGATCTGGTCGTCATACATCGTTTCGTTCCCCGCATTCTGTAGATGCATCGACGATAGTGCTTCGAGGGGCGCGATACCGGACATTTGTCGCACTACCGCAGGAGCGCGAATGGCGGCCGATGTGCGGTCGTCGGGTCGACGTGAACGGGCGGTAACGAATAGAGCCGCCCGTAGGCGCGTCTGGTGCGGCGCAGGCGGCCGACCGTGAACCGCGCCCGCGTCTCGCAGGTAGTTCTTCAAGGCGTCCGCGCACGCTGCGCCGCTTCATGAGATGGCGATCCTTGCAGGCGTGAAGCTACCGATGGCTCTCGATTACGGACGAAGGGCAGACGCATCTCGTGCGCGACCCATTGTCGCGACCCCGGACTGCCGCGGGCGGGCGCTCTGCCCG
>JAKOVA010000199.1 GCA_029782335.1 Actinomycetes bacterium
TCGCGCTCCGTCACAACGCGCGGCTCCCGCGCGACCCCGATGGCGCACGACTCGACGAAACGAACGGCGATGGGGCAGAGCGGACCAAGACCCCCGGCACGGATGACGAGGTGGCTCAGCGAGGTTCGTAGGCGCTGAAGCCGTGGTTGTCGCCCAGCTTCATCTGCACCCGTTGCGGAATCCGCTCGTCGAGGCGGGTCAACGCAGCCATCGCCGGGCCGTGCCAGCGGTCGCTGTTGATCAGCCGGTGGTAGCGGGCGACCGCCCCGGTGACCATCACGTCGACGCGTCCGAAATGGCGGCGGAGCAACTCGAGCACATGGCGCGTGCTGTTGTCGCGCTCGGGGTGTTCGTCGTTGGCCTTCCACTCGGCAAACTTCGCCGGCTGGAACAGCTTGGACGGGCGACCCGGCACCGGCACCGCCCAACGCAACGCGTCGAGGGTCTTGGAGTTCACCGCCGGATCCATGACCCGAGCCATCCCCGACGGTTTGAGCATTTCGGCGAGCCGAGCGGCGAAGCGGTCTTCGTCGACGGTCGTGATGTGGTGGAGCACCTGCTTAGCCATCACGATGTCGTAACTGTGGGGGGAACCGAGCGGCATGGTGAAGAAGTCGCCGATGTGGACCTCGAGGCGGTCGCCGAAACCGAGTTCGTCGCCGAGTGCCCGCATCAGCTCGCCCGCCTCGGGGGTGATCTCAGTTGTGACGACGCGCTCGGCGCCGAGAGCGAGCATCAGGTTGGCGGCCTCTCCGCCACCGCCTCCGACCTCGAGGACCGTGGCGCCCTTGAGCCGTTCGAGCAGCTCGCCGCCCCAGGCGCAACGTGCCCCGTGGGAGTTCGCCATGTCGGACGCGATGGTCGCCTCCGCGTTGCGAACGCGTTCGACCGTGGGGCCCAGGTTCTGGCGGCGTTGCTCGTAGATCGTGGACCAGACGTCCTGGTTCTGGGCGAGCACCGCTGTCGGATCGGTCTTGTCAGGGCTGCTCACCTGATCTCCTTGTTCGAAGGCCCTCGGTGCCCTCACGCTACCGTGAGCGGCGGTGACGGGTTCGACGGTGCGCGACAGAATCCTCGACGCCGTCTTGGTCTGTGTCGAGCGCGAGGGGCTCAACGGCCTCGCCCTCGAACATGTGGCGGCGACGGCTGCCGTCGGTCGGGCGACCATCTACCGCCAGTTCGCAGGCGGTCGGGACGAACTCATCCGTGAGGCGGTGCGGCGCGAGCTCGCGACGTTCTGGAGCGGCCTCGCCGCTGCGGTGAGCCACCTCGACGGCCTCGAGGACCGGCTGGTGCTCGGCCTGATGATCGCCAACGAGCGGATCAGCCACCATCGCCTCCTCCAGAAGTTGCTCTCCTCCGAGCCCGAAGAGCTCCTGCCGACACTCTTCGAATCTGAATCGGAGGTGAACGTGCTGCTGCGCCGCTACCTCCTCGAGATGCTCGCCCGTCAGCCGCTGCGGGCCGGCGTCGATCCCGATCACGCTGCGGACTACCTCGCGAGGATGCTGCTGTTGCACATCGGGTCCCACGGCCGCTGGGACCTCACCGATGAAGCGCAGGTGCGGCGGCTCGTCCGGACGCAGTTCCTGGCCGGCATCCTGCCCTGACGGGGTGGTGATGTGACCTCAGCGATATGACAAAGGTCACACAATCACCGAACCACTGAGACGAATTCTGTCGTATTGTCTCGCTCGTGGGTTCCCGCGTGGCCACGACGCGAACGTCCGACGAGGCGGTGGTGTCGGCCGCCCTGCGCTGCATCGGGCGTTGGGGGGTCGCAAAGTCGACCCTCGACGACATTGCCCGCGAAGCGGGCTGTTCCCGCGCCACGTTGTACCGACTCGTCCCCGGCGGGAAGGCCGCGCTGTTGGAGCGGGTGGCTCGCAGCGAGGTTCAGCGGCTCCTCGCTTCGTTGGAGGGCGTCATCGGTGAGGCGGCCACGCTCCACGACGCGCTCACCGGCGGCCTCCGCGCCACGAGCGCGTTCATCAACGAGAGTGAGGCGCTCCGCACCGTCGTTGCTCATGAGCCCGAGCTGGTGTTGTCCTTCCTCGCCTTCGACCGGCTCGATCCGATCCTTGCGGCGTCCGCTCAGGTGCTCGGCCCGTACCTCGAGCGATTCGTCGAACCATCCCTCGCTGCGGAGCTCATCGAGTGGTGCGCTCGCCTGGTGTTCTCCTACGTCTTCGAGCCCAGCGCCTTCGTCGACCTCGCTCAGCCCGACCACATCGAAGCGCTCGTCAGCGCGTACCTCATGCCCGGAATCGAAGCAGCCGATGCTGCGGTCATCCGATGCTGAGCGCAGCGATGTCCCCCAAGTTCACGACCACCACAACTCCCGAACCCGAAGGAGCCTGACCCATGGCCGACCAAACCGAGCTGATCGGACGCAGTGACGTCGACGACGTCGAGGCGATTCTGGCGGTGGTCAACACCGACGTCGACGAGTTGGTTCACTCCGTCAAAGACAACGCAGACGCCATCTTCACCTGGGACTACGAGAAGGGCGCTCGCGCGGGGCTGAACAAGCTGTACGAGAAGGCCAAGACGTCGCAGTGGAACGGCTCGACCGACCTTCCCTGGGAGACCGAGGTCGATCTCGAGGCCGTCGTCGCGCAGAACTTCCTCCAGAACGACTCGAACGGTCTGGGTTTCGACGTCATCGGGACCCCCTTCGAGAAGTGGACCGAGAAGCAGTGGATGGAGCTCGGCATCGAGTCCAACAACTGGACCCTCAGCCAGTTCATGCACGGTGAGCAGGGTGCGCTCATCTGCACGGCGAAGATCGTCGAGACCGTTCCGTGGATCGACGCCAAGTACTACGCCGCAACCCAGGTGATGGACGAGGCCCGCCACGTCGAGGTCTTCGCCCGCTACCTCGACGAGAAGTTGACGGGTCACTACCCGATCAACGCGCACCTGAAAATGCTGCTCGACGACATCGTCAACGACAGCCGCTGGGACATGACCTATCTCGGCATGCAGATCATGGTCGAGGGCCTCGCGCTCGCAGCCTTCGGGTTCATCCACATGATGACCACCGAGCCGTTGCTCAAGCAGCTCCTTCGCTACGTGATGAGTGACGAAGCCCGTCACGTCGCGTTCGGCGTGCTGTCGCTCCAGGAGTACTACCAGGGCCTCACCGACGCCGAGATGAAGGAGCGCCAGGAGTTCGCGTTCGAGGCATCCGTACGCATGCGTGACCGCTTCCTCCAGCAGGAGGTCTGGGAGCGCATGGGGGTCGACGTGAAGACGGCGGTGGAGCTCGTGATGTCGACGCCGACCCGCCAGATGTTCCAGATGATGCTGTTCTCGAAGATCGTCCCGAACTGCAAGAAGCTCGGCCTCCTCGACCGCAACGACAAGTGGTTGCGGCACCGTTTCGAGGAACTGGGCGTGATCCAGTTTGAAGACTGGGTCGATACCGGCGAGGAGTACGAGCAGTTCGCCCTCGAGGAGCTCGCCGCCCAGCAGAACGCTGCGACCGCGTAACCCGCACCACTTCGCCTCACAGGTGACGCCAGGGCACCGATAGGCCGAACGGCTCAAGTTCCAGGGGTCGTTCGGCCGATGGAGCGGGGTGCTCGACAGCCCCGCCGCCCCATCCGACGTCGAACTCGAACCAGCCGCTTCCGACGGGGAGACCCCCTCGTCGCAGCGGCTGCGTTCGCGACGTTCACTCTTCACCCTTCCACTCGCCGCCGGACTCGCGGCGAGTGCCGCATGCACCGCCCCGGGCCGCCAGGGTCCACCCCCGGCCGACCCACAGCCGCCACCCCTCGACGTCTCCGCAGAGGTCGCGGTCGACAAGCTGACCTTCGGCCCGACCCCCGGTCTCGTCGACGCGGTCAAGGCGATGGGTGTCGCGTCGTGGATCGAGCGACAGCTCACGCGTGCGGGACTGTCCGATGCGGAGCATTTGGTGAGCTCGTTCACGAGCCTCACCAACACCAACCTGCAGAACTACCAGCTCTCGGCGAACGTCAAGTGGGACCTCCACGCCAAAGAACTCGACGCCGCCACGATCATCCGCGCGACTCGCAGCGAGGCGCAGCTCTACGAGGTGATGTGCGACTTCTGGTCGAACCACTTCAACACGTGGCGCTCCAAGACCTGGATGGGCTTCCTCAAGAACGCCGAGCATCGGGAGGTCGTCCGGGCGCACGCCCTCGGCCGCTTCTCCGACATGCTGGTTGCGTCCGCCCACAGCTCCGCGATGCTCGACTATCTCGACAACCTGCCCAACGACGCGTCGACGCCGGGCGGTGTGAACGAGAACTACGCCCGTGAGCTCATGGAGTTGCACACCCTCGGGATCGTCAACGGCACCCAGGTGCACACCGAAGACGACGTGCATCAGGTCGCGAAGCTGATCTCCGGTTGGAGCATCGATTGGAACAGCGGGCCCAACAAGTACGGCTTCCGGTTCGCCCCCTGGATGCACAGCCTCGATGCGGTGTCGGTGCTGAACGGGGCGTTCGAGCGTCCGGCTCGGCGCTACGGGCAGGGCTACGACGACGGCGTCCGCTTCCTGCAGGTCCTCGCGAACCATCCGGCGACCGCACGCCACATCTGCTGGAAGCTGTGCCGGCGCTTCCTCTCCGACGATCCGCCGATGTCCCTGGTCGAGTCCGCGGCGCAGGTGTTCCTCGCGAACGGAACGGCGATCGTTCCGACGTTGCGTCACATCTTCGTTTCCGCCGAGTTCGCGGCTTCGGGCAACGCAAAGGTGCGGCGACCCTTCGAACAGCTCATCGCTACCCTCCGGGCGCTGAATGCCACCTTCGGCACCGCCCCCGACGGCAAGTCGATCTCGGCTCTCCGCAGTGCCCTCGACGTGCTCGGCCAGCCGATCTTCGAGCGTGTCAGCCCCGACGGCTATCCCGATGTGAATCCGTACTGGGTGTCGTCCGCTGCCCTCCTCGAACGGTGGCGTGTCACCGGGGAGATCGCCCGCAACGGGTTCGGTAGCCGCAAGACCGAGGATCGGGTGGAGGTCAACCCCCTCGCACTGTTGCCAAACCCGCTGCCGGCGACGGTCGGCGAACTGGTGTCGCGGCTCGGAACCGACGTTGCGAACATCGCCATTCCGGGCAACGACGTCACCGACCTCTGTAACGCCGTGGGAATCCCCGCCGCGTCCGCCGCCACCGCGCTGTCGACGAACCTGCCGAAGCTCTCCCTGGTGCTCGGCCTCATCCTGTGCCACCCGCTGTTCCAGCGCCGCTGATCGGAGACTGATGACTACTGCGCTCTCTGCCGAGGCCCAATCGGGCATCTCGCGTCGAACCTTCCTCGCCGGCACCGCGGCGACGGCGGCGATCTCTGCCGGGGTGGTCACCCTCGGCGGGAACTACGCGTTCGCGACGCCGGAGAACACCGAGCACGGCGATGTGCTCGTCGCGCTCTTCCTCCGGGGTGGCGCGGATGGGTTGAGCCTGGTGGCCCCGCACGCGATGCCGACCTACCGCGCCTTGCGTCCGACGATCCGGGTGAAGTCCCCCGGCGAGGTCGAACCCGAGAACGCCGCGCTGCCGCTCAGCGCCGGGGGAGCGGTCGCTCCCTTCGACCTGGACGGCGTGTTTGGACTTCACCCCGGGATGGCGGCGCTGCACGCGGGACCCTGGAGCGCCGGGAACCTCGCGGTGATCCACGCCGCGGGGATGCCGGCATCGGAGAGCGACACCCGGAGTCACTTCGATTCCATGCGGAACTGGGAGGTCGGTACCGCCGGAATGACCTACTCGAACGGCTTCCTGAACCGCTACCTGGCGACGTTGCCAGGGGTGGAGCGGATCGACGCGGTGGGGTTGGGTGGCAGCCTCCAGCGGAGCCTCTCGGGCCAAGTGCCGGCGTTCTCGATGCACAGCCCGAGTTCGTTCAGCGTTCGCGGGTTCTCCTCGAACTCCCGCGCGCGCGACGCGCTCGCCGCGTTCTACGACGCCGGCACCACGGACCTCCTGTTGACCACCGGGGCGAACACGATGTCGGCCATCGGGATGGTCAACGCGGTCGACTGGTCACAGCCCCAGTTCCAACCGCAGAACGGCGCGGTCTACGAGTCGAATGGGCTCGCGCAGGGCCTCCGGCAGGTGGCGGCGCTCATTCGTGCGAACGTCGGTCTGCGTGCCGTGGCGCTGGACTTCGGCGGCTGGGACACCCACGAGGGAATGGGCGCTCCCGAGAGCACGGACTCCTACTTCCGGCGCCAGGCGGCCGCGCTCGGCAACAGCCTGGCGGCGTTTGCACAGGATCTGGGATCGGACATGAACGAGGTCACCCTGTTCACGATGAGCGAGTTCGGGCGCACGATCAACGAGAATGGATCCGGCGGCACCGACCATGGACGAGCGAGCGTGCAGTTCGTGATGGGTGGAAACGTTCGCGGCGGGGTCTATGGGTCGTTCGTGCCGACGATCGCCGATGGCCCCGAGGGCGACCTCACCGTCCTCAACGACTGGCGTCGTTCGGTTGCCGAAGTGATGGCAGTACGCGGTGGCGCCCCGTCGACGTCGACGATCTTCCCCACCCTCGGCGGTGGTGATCCCTTCGGCCTCTGCGTCCCCTGAGCGCTCGGTAGCCTCCGAAGGGTGACGAGCGCGACACGCCGGAACCGGATCCTCCACGCCCTCCGGATCACCTCCCTCGCAGACCTCGACGCGCTCGCCAGCCGCACCTCCCTCGACCACGACCAGCTCCGTGCGGAGCTCTCCGTGGCGTCTGCGTCGGGCTGGGTGGTCGCGCACCGGGGCGCGCTCGGAGGCTGGTCGCTCACCGCCGAGGGCCGAGACGAATTGCAGCGTGCCCTCCGTGCGGAGCTGGACCGGACCGGGGCGCACTCCAGCGTCGAGTCGGCCTACGACGCGTTCCTGGTGTTGAACGCGCCGTTTCTCGAGCTGTGCACCGCCTGGCAGTTACGTACCGGCGACGACGGCGACGCGGTCATGAACGATCACTCCGATGCCGCGTACGACCGAACGGTGATCGGCCGCCTGGAGCCGATCCACGCCCGGATCGCTGAGCTGCTCGGAGACCTCACGACGGCCCTCGATCGCTTCGGCGGGTATCGACCGCGCTTCGAACGGGCGTGGGAGCGGCTCGCCGACAACGACGTTGACTGGTTCACCCGACCTCTGATCGACTCGTATCACACGGTGTGGTTCGAGTTGCACGAGGATCTCCTCGCGACGCTCGGACGAACCCGCTCGTCGGAGCAACGCGGAAGCTGACGAGTCGACCCTGAGATCCACAAACAGATGCGAGGCTGACGATGGCACGGTTCGGGCGAGTGATCACCGCCATGGTGACCCCTTTCGACGAGAAGGGAGCCCTCAACCTCGACGCCGCGGCGACCCTCGCCGACTGGCTCGTCGGCAACGGCAGCGATGGTCTCGTCTTGTGCGGAACCACTGGCGAGAGCCCGGTGTTGACCGAAAGTGAAGAGGTCGCGCTCACCCGAGTGGTGCGTGCCACCGTGGACGTTCCGATCCTGTTGGGGACCGGCTCGAACGACACGGCCTACGCGGTGGATTCGACGCGACGGTCAGCCGAGTTGGGGGTCGACGGAGTGTTGGTGGTGACGCCGTATTACAACCGGCCGTCACAGAGCGGCTTGGATGCGCACTTCCGCGCGGTCGCGGCCGCGACCGACCTACCCGTCGTGCTCTACGACCATCCCGGCCGCACGGGCCGCAAGATCTCGACCGAGTTGATGCTCCGACTCTTCGCCGAGGTGCCCAACATCGTCGGGGTCAAAGACGCTGCCGCCGATCCCTCCGCTGCCGCCCGGGTGATCGCACATGCTCCCGACGGCGTCGAGCTGTATTCGGGTGACGACGCCTACACCCTGCCGCTCCTCGCGGTGGGGGCCGTCGGAGCGATCTCGGTGGCAAGCCATTGGGCGGGTCGCCAGATCGGCCAGATGATCGCGGCGTTCGAGCGTGGCGACGTGGTTTCCGCTGCACGGATCAACGCCGGGTTGTTGGCTTCCTACGAGTTCGAGGCGTCCGAGGCGGCGCCGAATCCGATCCCGACGAAGGCGATGCTGCGGGTCCTCGGGCTGCCGGTCGGCCAATGTCGCCTCCCGATGGGGCCCGCCCCCGACGGCCTCGAGGACCACGCGCGGGCTGTGCTCGGCGGCCTGTCGTGACCAGCGGCAGTGGAGTGGGGAGTGCGCCGCCGGTCACGGTGACCTTCCTCGGGGGCTTGGGGGAGATCGGCCGCAACTGCGCGGCGCTCGAATGCGAAGGTCGCATCGTCCTGCTCGATTGCGGACTCATGTTCCCCGACGACGACATGTTGGGCGTCGATCTGGTGCTGCCGGACTTCACGTGGCTCCGTGAACGCGCCGACGCGATCGACGGCGTCATCCTCACCCACGGCCACGAAGACCACGTCGGGTCGCTGTCGTATTTCCTGCGCGAGTTCCGCGCCCCGCTCTACGGCTCCGAGCTGACCCTCGGCCTCGCTCGAGGGCGAATCGAGGAGGCGGGCCTGCTCGGTGCAACGTCGCTCAACGTCGTCCGCGACGGGGAGCGGCATCGCATCGGGCCCTTCGACTGTGAGTTCCTGCCGGTCACCCACTCGGTGCCACAGGGATTCGCGACGGCGTTCCACACACCCCAGGGCACCATCCTCCACACGGGCGATTTCAAGTTGGACCTGACGCCGGTTGACGGTCGCCTGACCGACCTGTCGCGTATCGGAGGCCTGGCCTCAGGCGAGGGGATCCGCCTCCTGTTGTCGGATTCGACCAACGCCGAGGAACACGGCCACGCCCGATCGGAGCGCTCGGTCGGCGCCGTCCTGCACGGCCTGTTTCTCGAGCACACCGGCCGGCGGATCATCACGGCCTGCTTCGCGAGCCACATTCACCGGATCCAGCAGATTGCCGACGCCGCTCGGTCCGTCGGACGTGTCATCGCACCGCTGGGTCGTTCGATGCGGCGCAACATCGCGATGGCACGCGAGATGGGCGTGTTGGATCTTCCGGAGTCGTCCCTCATCGACGTCGAGGACGTCGATCGCTTCGAACCCGGTCAGGTTTGTGTCGTCTCAACCGGCAGCCAGGGCGAACCGATGTCGGCGCTCGCGTTGCTCGGCGGCAACGAGAACCGGTGGCTGAAGGTCGGCCCGAGCGACACCGTGATTCTCAGTTCGCACCCGATTCCCGGCAACGAGTCGGCGGTTTCGCGTGTGATCGACAATCTCGTTCGCCTCGGCGCAGACGTCGTGCATTCGGGCATCGCCGACGTGCACGCATCCGGTCACGCCAAGCAGGAAGACCTCAAGCTGTTCCTATCGGTCGCCCGACCTGAGTGGTTCGTCCCGGTGCACGGCGAGTACCGCCACCTCGTCGCCCACTCCAGGCTCGCGGTGAAGATGGGGGTGCCGTCGGATCGCGTGGTCATCGCCGAAGACGGCGATCAACTCATTCTCGACACCGACGGCGTCCGCCACCGTGGCCGGGTTCCCGCCGAGTACGTCTACGTGCACGGCACGATCGGCGACGTGAGCTCGGGGACGCTGGGGGAGCGGCGCATCCTCGGCCAGGAGGGGGTCGTGACCGCGATCGTGTGCGTGGAGCCGACATCGGGAGTGATCGTGGCGGGACCCGAGGTCGCGACCCGCGGCTGGGTGGAGCGGGAGGATTCGGCAGAAATCGTCGAGGCGGTGACCGAGCGGGTCAGGACCAACGTCGCCGCCGCGCTCCGTGATGGTGAACGAAACCGGGCGTCGCTCGAGCGGGTGGTTCGCAAAGCCGCCGGATCGGCCGTGAGCGAGTTGACCCGGCGTCGCCCGATGATCGTTCCCGTGGTGATCGAGGCCTGACCGGGGCGCCCGCCTGCGAGCCTCCCGCAACTCGTCACACCTGCTCGGTAGCCTCTCCGCATCGCTTCAACACGCCAGCAGTCCCGTCCTGCGCGCCAGTCGACCCCTCCGAAGGGTCGCTCCGCGCGGCCCAACCCCGCTCGCGGAGGTCGCAGCATGCCTCCAGCTCCACCTCGCCGGAAGTCGCCCGCTGCGGAACCGCCGCGGCGTCATCCGTTGCTTTCCGGCGTCTCCGCGGTTCTCGACGGGCACGGCCACGACGTCTGGGGGGTCATCCTCGTCGCGGTCGCGATCGTCGGTGGCTTCGGGGTCTACGCGCACTCGGCCGGGCCGATCGGACGCGGGGTCGCTGCCGCGCTCGGCGCCGTGTTCGGTCTGCTGCGCTACGTCCTGCCGCCGTTGTTGCTCGCCGGAGGGGTGCTCCTGATCCGCGGTCCGCAGCGTCGCAGCCCCGACGACGAGGTCCCCGTCGAGGACGTCCAACGCTGGGACGCAGCCGCCGCGCGACTCGCCGTTGGAGCGTCGCTCCTCGCCCTGTCCACCATGGGTCTGTTGCACCTCGGATTCGCCAGTGGACTCGCCGCCCGCTCCGGCCTCGACGCCTTCGCGCCCGCTGGTGGGCTCGTCGGCGCCGCGGCGGCGACGCCCCTTCGCGCCCTGCTCAGCACGTGGGGTGCGGTGCCGATCTTCGTGCTAGTCGCGGTGCTCGGCGTGTCGCTGGTGAGCGGCCGGTCGATTCTCACCCTGGTTCGCGACGTCGGCCACCTGCTCTCGCCGCTGGGCGGCAAGGTGTCCGCGTGGTCCGCTGAGCTCTTTCGGGTCGGCGACACGCCCGGTGTCGACGAGGACCCCGAAAGCGATGCGCCCACCGCGCCGACGGTGCAGCTCTTCGATCAGGACGCGGACGGCCAAGGGCTGCCCAAGCAGCGGGCGAGCCGCAAGCAGAAGCGCGCCAGCACCGAGCCCACGCTGGTGCTGCCACCCGATCCGTTCACCGATACGACCCAGCTCGAAATCGACCTCGGCCCCGCGGTCGAGGGCTCACCGTGGCGTCTCCCGCCCGCGGCGCTGTTGTCACGTTCACCGGCGCGACAGATCGACACCGCGGCGGTCGAAGCCCGTGGTCGCCAACTCGAGGCGGCGCTCGCCGAGCACGGCGTCCAGACCCGCCTCGTGAACATGGTGGTCGGTCCGACCGTCACCCGCTACGAGCTCGAACTCGGCGTCGGGGTCAAGGTCAACTCGGTGATCAACCTGTCCAAGGACATCGCCTACAACATGGCCTCGCCCGACGTGCGCATCCTGGCGCCGATCCCCGGCAAGCAGGCCATCGGCGTCGAGGTACCCAACACGACCCGCCAAATTGTGGCGCTCGGCGACATCCTCTCGTCGCCCGAGGCCCACCGCGCGACCCATCCGCTCGAAGTGGCCGTCGGCCGCGACATCGACGGCAAGTCGGTCCTCGTGAACCTGGCGACGATGCCCCACATCCTCATCGCCGGTCAGACCGGAGCCGGCAAGTCAAGCTGCATCAACTCGATCATGACGTCGATCCTCATGCGAGCGACGCCCGATCAGGTCCGCTTGATCCTCGTCGACCCCAAACGTGTCGAGCTGACCCAGTACAACCGGGTGCCGCATCTGCTCACCCAGGTGGTCACCAACCCGAAGAAGGCCGCGAACGCGCTGGCGTGGGCCGTCAAGGAGATGGAGCGGCGCTACGAGCTGCTCGAGGAGGTCGGGGTCCGCGACATTGGCGGCTACAACGCCGCGTACGACCGCGGCGAGTTGCAGCCGGGCCTCGGGGAGGAGCGCGAGTACCAACGACTGCCGTTCATCCTGATCGTGGTCGACGAGCTCGCGGATCTGATGATGGTCGCAGCGCGCGACGTCGAGGAGTCCATCAACCGGATCGCGGCGAAGGCCCGTGCCGTCGGGATCCATCTCGCGATCGCAACTCAGCGGCCGTCGGTCAACGTGATCACCGGCGTGATCAAGGCGAACATCCCGGCCCGCTTCGCGTTCGCCGTCGCCTCCGCAACCGACTCCAAGGTGATCCTCGACCAGGGTGGCGCCGAACGGCTCGTCGGAAAGGGCGACATGCTCATCACCGACCCGTCGTCGCCGACGCCGAGCCGTATTCAGGGCTGCTGGGTCGACGAGAAGGAAGTCGTCAAGGTCGTCGCACATTGGCGCAAGCAGGCGCCCGAGGTCGCCTACGTACAAGAGGTCCAAGGCGAGGAGAACCTTGCCGCGGTCGCAACCGGCTCAACCGGCGGCGGCGGCGGAACCGACGACGATGACGACGAGTTGATCTGGCGGGCGATGGACCTCGTCGTGCGCAGCCAGCTCGGCTCCACCTCGATGCTGCAACGCAAGCTGAAGGTCGGCTTCGCTCGGGCCGGCCGCATCATGGATCTCCTCGAGGAGCGCGGGGTCGTCGGTCCGTCCGAGGGATCGAAGGCGCGCTCGGTCACCATGACGGTCGAGGAGTTCGAAGAACTGCTGGCGAACCGATAGTTCGGCCGCAAGACGCGCCCGCATAGGCCATTCGACTCAAGCCGGAGCAGCGAGATGGTCGATGTGTGGACGGTGACCCGTCGCTTCGGTATTGCCGCACTCCTCCTCGCTTCGATCATCGGCTGCTCGTGTGCTCCGGGTGCCCCCGGTGCGACCACGATCCCCGGTTCGGGCGGTGGCGCCGTCGGGACCTGCCCGATGTTCCCCGCCGACAGCTTCTGGCACGCAGATGTGTCCGGCCTCGCGCTTCACCCGGACAGCGCGGCGTGGGTCTCAACGATCGGGGCAAGCAAGCGCGTGCACGCGGACTTCGGTTCGGGGTTGTGGGACGGCGGTCCGATCGGGATCCCGTGGACGAGCGTGAAGGCCGGCCAGCCGCGCGTGCCGGTCAGCTTCGAGTACGCGGACGAGAGCGATCCAGGTCCGTATCCGATTCCCTCCGATGTGCCGATCGAGGGTGGGCCGAACGCGGATGGCGACCGCCACGCGCTCGTGGTCGACACCGGCGACTGCCACCTCTACGAGCTGTACGACGCGCGTCCGAGTGGTGCGGGGTGGCATGCCGGTTCGGGTGCCGTCTGGGACCTTCGCTCCAACGCGCTGCGGCCGGCGTCATGGACCTCCGCGGATGCCGCCGGACTCGCCATCCTCCCCGGGTTGGTTCGTTACGAAGAGGTCGCCGCTGGCCGGATCGACCACCCGATCCGATTCACGGCGCCGGTCACCCGACGGAGCTTCCTCTGGCCGGCCCGCCATCAAGCCGGATCAACGTCGAGCAACTCCGCGCCACCGATGGGAGCGTGGTTCCGCCTCAAGTCGTCGGTCGATCCCGCCCGCTTCAGCGGCGCTGCTCGGGTGGTCGTCGAGGCCATGCAGCGACACGGCATCATCCTCGCCGACAACGGCAGTTCCTGGTACATCAGCGGGGCCCCCGACCCACGCTGGGACAACGACAACCTCCACGACCTCGACGTGCTGCGAGGGAGCGATTTTGAGGCGGTCGACACGGCGCCGCTGATGGTGTCGCCGGACTCCGGACGGATCCGGAGCTGAGTCGTCCCGGCCTGGCGTTGCTTCATCGAGCGGCGCGCTGCGGCGCTTGCCACAATGCCTCCTGAGAACGACAGGGGGTACCGATGGATATCGAGGTCGTAGCGGAAGGTCTGCGCTTTCCGGAGGGGCCGATCGCGATGCCGGACGGCAGCGTGGTGCTCTGTGAGATCGCTCGCGGCACCCTCACGCGGGTCTGGCCGCAGAGCGGCGAAACCGAGGTGATCGCTCACTGCGGAGGCGGCCCCAACGGTGCGGCGGTCGGGCCGGATGGGGCGATCTATGTGGCCAACAACGGCGGGTGTTTCGAGTGGATCGACATCGGCCTGCTGCTCCCCGGCGGCGTGCCCGACACCTATCTGGGCCACGGCTCGATCCAACGGATCGACCCGCAGAGCGGGGCGGTCGACGTCGTCGCTGAATCGAGCGACGGTCGTCCGCTGCGGGCGCCGAACGACCTGGTGTTCGACGCTTCAGGCGGCTGCTACTTCACCGATCACGGCCTCCGCCTGGAACGAACGAGCGACCGAAGCGGCGTGCATTACCTGCGTGCCGACGGCACGGCGACCGAGGTGGTCTTCCCCCTCGACTCGCCCAACGGCGTCGGACTGTCACCCGACGGGGCCCGCCTCTATGTCGCCGAGACGCACACCGGTCGGGTCTGGGAGTGGGACGTCACCGGCCCGGGTGAGGTGGTCGGCCACGGACTGATCGACGCGAAGGGAACGTTGCTCCACGGCGCCGGCGGCTATCGGCTCTTCGACTCGCTCGCCGTGGACGGCGACGGGTGGGTGGCCGTTGGCACGCTGGGGGAGGGAGGCGTGACGGCGATCTCTCCCGACGGCGCGGCAGTCGAGTTCCATCCGGTTGCCGACGACCCGTTGATCACCAACATCTGCTTCGAGGGCTCGGACTCGAACGTCGCCTACCTGACTGCTTCGGCGACCGGCCGCCTCCTCCGGTGTCGGTGGCCGAGACGCGGCCTCGACCTCTCCTACCGCGTGTGATCGTCGGCCGCTGAGCTGAGTCGCCTACGCTTGGACGGTCTATGTCCGGCTCCGAGCGTCCTTCCACCTACTGGGTCGAGACCCTGGGCTGCCCGAAGAACCAGGTGGACTCCGACAAGCTCACCGGCACGCTCGTCGCTGACGGAATGGTCCCGGCGGAGGACCCGACCGAAGCCGACCTGATCGTGGTCAACACCTGCGCGTTCGTGGAAGAGGCTCGCTCCGAGTCGATCGAGGTGACCCTCGGGCTCGCGGAGGCCCGTCATCGGGGCGCGCGACTCGTCGTCACCGGATGTATGGCGGAGCGATACGGCGACGAACTCGCCGACGCGCTCCCCGAGGTCGACCTGGTCGCCGGATTCGGTCAACCCGTGACCGTCGCCCCGCCCCAACGCCGCGGCATTCCCGTGACCGCAGCGCCGCTTCCGTCGTTCGACCTGCTCAATCTCCCCCGACCACGCAGCGCTCGGCCGTGGGCATACGTCAAGGTCGCTGAGGGCTGCGACCGGGCGTGCGGGTTCTGTGCGATCCCGTCGTTCCGGGGGCCACAACGCTCACGCTCCATCGAGTCGATTCTCGAGGAAGTCGATGCCCTCGACGTCGCGGAGGTGGTGCTCGTCGCCCAGGATCTCGCCTCCTACGGCCGCGATCAAGGTGTCGGGGAGCGGGCGATCGTGCCGCTCGTCCGGGCGATCGCGGACCGCACCGAGTGGGTGCGGCTGCTGTATCTGTATCCATCCGACCTCACCGATGGTCTGATCGATGTGATCTGCACGAGCGGCGTCGCCTACTTCGATCTCTCACTCCAACACGTGTCGCCGCCGCTGATGCGCCGGATGCGTCGATGGGGCGACGGCGAGCGCTTCCTGCGACGGATCGCCGACATCCGCCGACGAGCGCCCGAGGCGGCGTTCCGATCGAACTTCATCGTCGGCTACCCCGGTGAGACCGAGGCGGACCACGACCAACTGTTGGACTTCGTCTCCGAGGCGCAACTCGACTGGTGCGGCTTCTTCGCGTACAGCCGCGAGGACGGTACGTACGCGGCGGATCTCGACGGAGCGGTCGACGCAGCGCTGGTTGCGGAGCGGCTCGCCGAGTTGCGTGAACTCCAAGACGCCATCACCGCAGCACGGCGTGATGTGCTCATCGGCTCGATCACCACCGTCCTCGTCGACGAGGCAGGTGTCGCACGAAGCCACCGTGAAGCACCTGAGATCGACGGGATCATCGAGGTGCCACCCGACTTGGCGATCGGCCGGTTCCACGAGGTCCGCATTGAGTCCGCGGCGGGCCCCGATCTGTTGGCGACAGCGCGATGAGCGTCCGCCGCGAGGTGTACGGCCCGGGCGCCATCCTGACCCCGGCGAACGCCGTCACCCTCGCACGAATCGCGGCGGCGCCTCTCGCGTTCTCCATGATGTTGGAGACCCACAATCAGTCGTCGTGGCCGCTCGTCGGGGTGTGGTTCGTCCTGTCCACCTCGGATCTGCTCGACGGCCGCCTCGCCCGTCGCTACGGCACGACACGCTCGGGGGCATTCCTGGACCCGCTCGCCGACAAGGTTCTGGCGCTCGGCGGTGTCGGGATCATGTGCTACCTGGGGCGCTTCCCGTGGGTGGCGCTGGTGCTGATCGCCGCACGGGAGGTCGCGGTGTCGATCTTCCGCTCCACGTATGTCCGCCGCGGGCTGGCAATCCCCGCCTCGAAGCTCGCGAAGTACAAGACCTTCCTCCAGCTCGGAGCCGTCGGGTGGGTCACCTTGCCGCCCACCACCAACCTCCACTGGCTGTCGTTGGGCACCTTGTGGGCGGGTGTCGTCCTCGGTCTGGTGAGCGGCGCGCAGTACCTGATCGCCGGCGGGCGCGCCGCGACGTCGATGTCTCGCTGAGGCGCTCGCCTCGCGCTACTAGGTTCCCGACGATGGACTGTGAGGTCGTCGCCATCGGAACCGAGTTGCTGTTGGGACAGATCATCGACACGAACTCGGCGTGGATCGGTGAACAACTCGCACTCCACGGGATCAACTGTCGGTTCCAGGCGAAGGTCGGCGACAACGTCGATCGCATCGTGTCGGCGATCCGGATCGCGCTCGACCGCTCCGACGCGGTGATCTGCTGCGGAGGCCTCGGGCCGACCCAAGACGACCTCACCCGTCAGGCACTCGCCGCGGTGATGGGCGTCGAGTTGACCTTCGACGAGGACCGTGCGGACCTGATCCGCTGGATGTTCCGCGGGCGGAACCGTCGGATGCCCGACAACAACCTCACCCAGGCCTACCGCCCGGCGGGCTCGGAGTTCCTCGAGACACAGCCTGGGACGGCACCCGGGCTGCGTTGTCCCGTCGGTGAGGGCGGCAAGCAGGTCATCTACGCGGTGCCGGGAGTGCCGTGGGAGATGCAACAGATGGTGAGCGTCGAGATCATTCCCGACCTGCAACGCCGGAGCGGTGTGACCTCGGTGTTGCGCTCACGCACGCTGCGTACGTGGGGTGAGTCCGAGTCCGGGCTCGCCGAGCGCCTCTCCGAGCGGATCTCGGAACTCGACGAACTCGGGAACCCGACCCTCGCGTTCCTGGCGTCGGGCGCCGAGGGGCTCAAAGTACGGATCACGGCAGCCGCACCGACCGAGGAGGAGGCCGTGGAACTCCTCGCGGCGGAGGAACAGCTGTTGCGGGGGCTGATCGGTGACTTCGTCTTCGGACTCGATGACCAGACGATGGAGGCCGTGGTCCTCGCGGCGCTCCGCGAGCGGCACCTGACCCTCGCCGTTGCCGAGTCGCTCACCGGCGGTCTCCTCGGTGCTCGTCTGTCCGCGGTGTCCGGGGCCTCCGACGTCTTTGTGGGCGGGGTGATCGCCTACACCGCGCAGGTGAAGCGCGAGCAACTCGGCGTCCCCGACGGGCCGGTGGTCAGCGAGGAGACTGCGGCGGCGATGGCCCTCGGCGTCCGGCAGCGGCTCGGCGCTGATGTCGGTCTTGCCGTCACGGGCGTCGCGGGGCCGACCGAGTCAGAGGGGCGTCCGGTGGGGACGGTGTGTTTCGGCGTCGCCCTCGGCGACGACGTCTCAACCTTCGAGCTGCGACTGCCGGGAAACCGTCAGGCGGTGCGCGAGTTGACCGTCATCTCGGTGCTCGACGCGCTGCGCCGCCGGCTCACGATCTGAGTCGTCGAGCGCAACGCGGCCCGGGATGGCTCGTCGCCAACGGTTGCCGTCACGCTGCGTTGAGCGGCTCGGCCCAGCAACATCGCGGCGCGTTCGCGAGCGATCGGCGCCATGGTCGGATCGATCAGCGCCATGACCAGGCCGCGGGGGAGATCCAGGTCCTCGGCCTCGCGTGCGCATCGAACCAGCGTCGTGCTGTCGAGGGATCCCGCCCCGGCTGCCACGCTGAGCGTCAGTTGCCGGAGGTCCTCCGCGAGCCTGGAGAATCGATCGGCGGTGGGATCAAGGTGACGTACCGTGGCCATAGGTTCACCATACGAAGATGGGTCCATTAGGTCCAACGATTCTCTATGATGGAATCCATCAGTGCACCTGTTGATCTTCGGGATGTCGAACTCCGTCACCTCACGGCCCTCGTTGCGGTCGCCGAGGAGCGTTCCTTCGGTCGTGCGGCTGCTCGGTTGGGCTACACCCAGTCCGCGGTGAGCCAACAGATCGCCGCGCTGGAGCGGATCGTCGGCGAGCCGCTCTTCGATCGTCCGGGCGGCCCCCGTCCGATTGAGATCACGCCGGCGGGCACCGTGCTGCTGGCGCATGCGCAGGCGATCGTCGGGCGCATCTCCACCGCCGCAGACGAGCTCGCGGCGCACCGCGCGGGTCGAGTGGGGCGCTTGACGATCGGAACGTTCCAGAGCGTCTCGGTGGAGATCCTGCCGACGGTCCTGATGCGTTATCGCGAGGAGCAGCCCGAACTGCAGTTCCGCCTGATCGAGTCGGACAGCCAACTCGACCTGCTCGAACGCCTCGCCGAAGGTGAGCTCGACCTCACCTTCGGAGTGATGCCCATCGTTGGGGACGAGTTCGAGGTCACGCCACTTGCGGCCGACCCCTTCGTCGTCCTGAGCCCGATCGATTCCGAACTCGCAGGGGGATCGGAGACGGTCAACCCCTCCGAACTCGATGGCGTCGCCATGATCGGCCAGCGTGCCGACGACACGTGTCAGCTCACCTTGGAGAGCGGTATGCGAATGGCGGGCGTCGAGATGGAGATCGTCTTCCGCTCGAACGACAACGGGGCTGTCCAGGCAATGGTCCGAGCGGGGATGGGCCACGCGGTGATGGCGCGGCTGGCATGTGACCCCGATGATCCAACGGTGCTGGTGCGAGCGCTCGACCCGCCGATCCCGCCGCGGGTCATCGCTGTCGTGCAGCGGCAA
Source organism: Actinomycetes bacterium (assembly GCA_029782335.1). Lineage (GTDB taxonomy): Bacteria > Actinomycetota > Acidimicrobiia > Acidimicrobiales > Microtrichaceae > JADLFH01. The sequence continues at coordinate 18,794 of JAKOVA010000199.1, forward strand.
CGCATTCACCAGGCGCCCGCCGCTGCACGATTCATCGAACTGACCCGTCAGGCGTGCGCGGAGCTGATGCCGGAGGCGCTGCCCCTGCCCTCCGCCGCGGCGCCCCCTGGCGGGGATGCTTGACCGAACAGGCGTTCGGAACTACGCTCCTGTCATTCCTCGGGTCGGTACGACCAGCGCGCTCAGCGCTTCACTGTCACACCCCATCCGTAGGTTCTCCAACTACCGAGATCGCTGTCGCACTTCGGCAGCTTCAGCCCAGCCGATCCCACCCGGGATCAGACCACAAAGGAACCACGATGGTGGAACGACAGGATCGCACCAAGGCCCTCGACATGGCGCTCGGCCAGATCGAGAAGCAGTTCGGCAAGGGCTCGGTCATGCGCATGGGGGAGAAGGGCACGATGAAGGTCGAGTCCATCTCGACCGGCGCCCTGCCTCTCGACATCGCGCTCGGTGTCGGCGGCCTTCCCCGCGGCCGGGTCACCGAGATCTACGGCCCCGAGTCCTCCGGCAAGTCAACGCTCGCCATGCACGTCGTCGCCGAGGCACAGCGCAACGGCGGTACCTGCGCTTACATCGACGCCGAGCACGCGATGGATCCGACCTATGCCGCCCGCATCGGCGTCGATGTCGACCAGTTGCTGATCTCCCAGCCCGACACGGGTGAGCAGGCCCTCGAGATCGCCGACATGCTCGTCCGCTCTGGTGCCCTCGACGTGGTCGTGATCGACTCCGTCGCGGCGCTCACGCCCCGCGCCGAGATCGAGGGCGAGATGGGCGACAGCCATGTCGGCCTTCAGGCCCGCCTCATGTCCCAGGCGCTGCGCAAGCTGACCGCAAACCTGAACCGCAGCGACACGATCTGCATCTTCATCAATCAGCTGCGCGAGAAGATCGGGGTGATGTTCGGCTCGCCCGAGACCACTCCGGGCGGTCGGGCGCTGAAGTTCTACAGCTCGGTCCGTCTCGACATCCGTCGGATCGAGTCCCTCAAGGATGGGGTCGAGATCGTCGGGAACCGCACTCGGGTCAAGGTCGTGAAGAACAAGGTGGCACCACCGTTCAAGCAGGCCGAGTTCGACATCATGTACGGCAAGGGGATCAGCCGAGAGGGCGCCGTCCTCGATCTCGGTGTCGACTTGGGCATCGTGAAGAAGTCGGGAGCCTGGTACACCTACGAGGGCGAGCAACTCGGCCAGGGCCGGGAGAACGCGAAGTCGTTCCTTGCCGACAACGCCGAGGTGATGGTGGAGATCTCCGAGCGAGTTCGGGCTGCGGCGGGTATCGGTGAGGTCGAAGAGGTCGATCTCACCACTGATGGGGAGGTCGACCCCGACGACCTCCCCATCAGCCTCGACTGAGCGCTTTGTCACCCTGCCGTACGATGGCAGGGTGACAAAGCGGTATTTGGTCCGCACCTTCGGGTGTCAGATGAACGAGCACGACTCGGAGCGGATCGCCGGCTTGCTCGAGGCCGATGGCATGGAGCCCGCGACCGACGCCGAGCATGCGGATGTCATCGTCTTGAACACCTGCTGCATCCGAGAGAACGCCGACAACAAGCTGTACGGCACCCTCGGCCATCTCAAGTCGCTGAAGGACCGCAACCCCGACCTCGAGATCATGGTCGGCGGATGCCTCGCCCAGAAGGACCGTGAGCTGATCGCCGAGCGTGCGCCCCACGTCGACGTGGTCTTCGGGACGCACAACGTCGGCCGAGCAGCGACGCTGCTCGCCGAGTCGCGCCTCCACGGCCAGCAAGTCGAGATCGTCGAAGCGGGTGAACTCGCCGACTACGAGGCCTTCCCCTCCGCGCTGCCGATCCGGCGGGAGGTCGATCATTCGGCGTGGGTCGTCATCCAGATCGGGTGCGACAACTCGTGCGCCTTCTGCATCGTTCCGGCGGTGCGTGGCCCCGAGGTGTCGCGTCCGTTCGAGGCCCTCGTCGCCGAGGTCGAACAGCTCGCCGCCCAAGGGGTCACCGAGGTCACCCTGCTCGGCCAGAACGTCAACTCCTACGGTCGCGACCTCGCTCGAGACGCACGCCGCGCCGGCGAACAGGTGGCACTCGCTCCTCGCTTCGCCGAGCTACTCCGGGCGGTCGGCGCTGTCGAGGGCATCCGGCGGGTTCGCTACACGAGCCCGCACCCCAAAGACCTCCGGCCCGAAACGATCACCGCGATGGCGGAGACGGAGGCGGTGTGCGAGCACCTCCACCTTCCCCTGCAGTCGGGGAGCGACTCGATCCTCGCGGCGATGCACCGCGGCTACACGGCGGAGCGCTATCTCGAACGACTCGCCGCGGCGCGGAGCCGGATCGCGGACCTCGCGGTGACCACCGACATCATCGTTGGGTTCCCCGGCGAAACCGACGAGGACTTCGAGGCGACCCTCGAGGTGGCGGCAGCGGCCGACTACGACTCCGCCTACACCTTCATCTACTCGCCACGCCCGGGCACCGAGGCTGCCGAGCTCGCGGATCGCTTCGTCGACCACGAGGTCGCCGTGGCGCGAATGGAGCGCCTGCGAGCGGTCGTCGAGCGCAGCTCGCTCCGGCACAACCAGGCGCGCATTGGTCGCGTCGAGGAAGTTCTCGTGGAGGGCCCGTCGAAGAAGAACCCCGACGTGCTGACGGGCCGCACTCGTCAGAACAAGCTGGTTCACTTCGCGGCGGCACCGATCCGCCGGGGCAGCTACGCCCTCGTCACCGTGACCGACGCGGGGCTGTCGTCACTTCGTGGCGAGCTGCTCGAAGTCACGGCCCCAGCGCGGCACCGCACCCGCATCCCCGTCGCGACCGCCTGATTTCACGTCGTGCCGCTTCCTGCCGCGACGCTCCCGCCGCTGTCGATCGTCGGCGTGACCGCCTCGGGCAAGAGCTCCCTGGCGCTTGATCTCGCCGAGCGTCACGGCGCCGAGATCGTGTCGGTCGACTCGATGCAGGTCTACCGGGGGATGGACATCGGCACAGCCAAGCCGACTCGCGGCGAACAGGCTCGCGTCCCGCACCACCTGATCGACCTCCTCGACGCGAATGAGGAGTGCTCGGTGGCGTGGTTCCGTGATCGGGCCGACGAGGTGCTGCCAGCCCTCGCCGAACGCTCGGTCCCGGTGATCCTCGTCGGCGGCACCGGCCTCTACCACCGGGCGATCGTCGACCGACTCGAGCTCCCCGGACGATTCGAGCAGATCTCCGCCGAGCTCGAATCCGTGGCCGACACCGCATCCCTCCACGCCCGGCTCCGCGCGCTCGATCCGGAGGCGGCCGCACGAATGGATCCCGCGAACCGCCGCCGCATCATTCGCGCCCTCGAAGTGACGATCGGTTCCGGCCGACCCTTCTCCTCCTACGGTCCGGGCCTCGAGGTCTATCCGCTGAGCTCGACGGTGATCGTCGGGCTCGCCGTGCAGCGCGCGCAGCTCGAGGATCGCCTCACCACGCGTTTCGACGCGCAGCTCGCCGCGGGGTTCGTCGAGGAAGTGCGTCGGATCGAGGCGAGCACGGGCTGGTCTCGCACCGCCGCGCAGGCACTCGGCTACCGCGAACTACTCGATCACGTTCGTGACGGCCGTCCGCTCGCCGAGTGCCGCAGCGACGCCATCGTCCACATCCGACGGTTCGCGGTTCGCCAGGATCGCTGGTTTCGGCGCGACCCGCGCATTGTCTGGTTTGACGCCACGTCACCGCATCTCCTCGAGCAGGTCTCGGCGCACTGGCAGAAAGCAGGTGAGCGCGACGATGACGGCTCGCTACCGTGACCCCGTGCCTGTGACCGACGGAATCCAGCTCACCAAACATCACGGGCTCGGCAACGACTTCCTCGTCGCCCGCGTCCCCCAAGCCGTCGCGGTGCCGCGCACCGCAGCGTTTGCCCGCGCGGTGTGCGACCGTCATTTCGGGATCGGCGCGGACGGCCTGCTCTTCGCCGAGGCCGTCTCCGACGGTGCAGACGTCGAGATGGTCCTCCTCAACAGCGACGGATCGCGTGCGGAGATCTCCGGCAACGGGCTGCGCTGCCTGGTGCAGGCGGTCCTCCGCTCCGACGGCCGACGCGAGGGCGAGCTGCGCGTGCGCACCGACGCGGGACTCCGCCACGTGACGAGCACACCCACCGACGAGCCCAACGTCGATCTGCTCACCGCCGAGATGGGTGAGGTCAAGCCCGGCCCGACGGTTCCGGACCTCCCGATCGAAGCGCTCGACGCCATCGGCCTCGACATCGGCAATCCTCACGTCGTCATCCACGTCGCCTCCCTCGACGGCCTCGACCCTGCACGCATCGGCCCGCCGATCGAAGCGGCGGTGCCCGGCGGCGTGAACGTACATCTCCTCGTCGCTGAGGATGACACGACGGTGCGGCTCCTCCACTGGGAGCGCGGCGCAGGGATCACCCAGGCGTGCGGGTCCGGCGCCAGTGTCGCCGCCGCGGCCGCCCGCTCATGGGGATTGACCGGCGACGAGGTCGTCGTCCGGATGCCCGGCGGGGCGGCCACTGTGCTGCTCGACGGCGGCGCGGTGCGTCTGCGGGCCACCGCGACCATCGTGGGGGAGGTGACGCTCCGATGACCGACCAGCACCAACCAGACGACCACGACGACCAAACGCCGCCCATCGACTCGCACCGCGGCGCCTTCGGGGAGTTCGCGGGCGAGTCCGACGCGTTCATCGACCGGAGCTTCCGTGAGCGGATCGTGCTCGCCGCGGTCGCGCTCCCAGACCATTCCGATGAGGAGGTCGAGGCGAACCTCGACGAGCTCGCGCGTCTCGTCGACACGGCGGGAGCGGATGAGGTCGGCCGTTTCGTGCAGCGACGTCGCTCCCCGGACCCAGCGACCTTCGTCGGCTCGGGCAAGGTGCAGGAGATCCGCCAACTCGCCGTGGCGACCGACTGCGACACGGTCGTCTTCGACGACGAGCTGGCTCCCGCGCAACAGCGGAACCTCGAGAAGCTCCTGGGCCGTACCGCCATCGATCGCACCGCGGTGATCCTCGACATCTTCGCCCAGAACGCCTCCAGCCAGGAAGGCAAGGCGCAGGTCGAACTCGCGCAGCTCCGTTACCGACTGCCCCGCCTCCGCGGTCGAGGCGGGCGGATGTCCCAGCAGGTGAACGCGATCGGCCTTCGCGGCGGGCCGGGGGAGAAACAGCTCGAGATCGACCGGCGTCGCCTCGTCAAGCGGATCCACCAGCTCGAGGGCGAACTCCGCCAGATCGGACGACACCGAGACACCCAGCGGAAGTCACGTCGCCGCTCCGGCCTCCGCCACGTCGTGATCGTCGGGTACACCAACGCCGGGAAGTCGACGCTCCTGAACCGTCTCACCGCCGCCGGCGTCCTGGTGGAGGATCGGCTCTTCGCGACCCTCGACGCCACGACGCGTCGGTTGCAGCTCCCCGGCGGCGAACCCGTGCTGCTGACCGACACCGTCGGTTTCGTCCGCAAGCTGCCCCACCAGTTGGTCGAGGCGTTCAAGTCGACCCTCGACGTCGCAGCCGAAGCCGACCTGCTGATCCATCTTCTCGACGCCTCCGCGGCCGACGCCGACGGACAGCTCGCCGCGGTCCGGGGCGTCCTCGAGGAGATCGGCGCGGCCGATCGCCCGGAGCTTCTGGTGGTGAACAAAGCCGACGTGGCACCCGAGCGGGCGGCTCGGATCGCCGCGGATCATCCGGGTTCGGTCGTGATCTCAGCGACGACGGGCGCTGGAACCGACGAGTTGCTGACCGCAATCGGCGATCGGCTCCGAGGGATGCGACGCATCTCGACGTTCCTGGTTCCCTATGACCGGGGAGACGTCGTCGCCGGGCTGCATCGTGCCGGTGAGGTGCTGTCGGAGACCACGACGGAGGCGGGTTTGCAGATGCGAGTGAGCGTCGAACGCGCCGATCAGGGCCGCTTCGCCGAGTTCCGGGTGTCCTCCGCATGAGCGGGTTCGTCCCTCCGCCCTACCCCTACGACCGGCTCCGCGGCCTCCAGGACCGTGCGGCGGCACACCACGTCGAAGTGTTCGACCTGTCGATCGGCACCCCCTGCGACGCACCACCCCCGAGTGTCCTCGAGGCCGAGGCAACCTCCCAGAGCGAGCGGGGCTATCCCACCTCGATCGGCTCGGAGGAGTACCGAACGGCTGCGGTGGGGTGGGTCGGGCGCCGATTCGGTGTCGATCTCGAAGCTTCCGGAGTCGCCGCGTGCGTCGGCACGAAGGAGTTCGTCGTTGGCCTGCCGCACTGGCTCCGCCTCCGTCAGCCCGACCGCGACACCGTCCTGTATCCGGCCGTCAGCTACCCCTCCTACGCGATGGGGGCGACCCTCGCAGGGTGTCGGGCCGTGGAGGTGCCGTGCGACGAGCAGTGGCGCATCCGCCTCGACGCGATCGATCCCGACGACGCAGCGCGGGCGTTGTGTCTGTGGGTCAACACTCCCGGCAACCCGGCAGGCGCGCTCGACGATCTCGACGCCGCCGCCGCATGGGGGCGGGATCGTGGCGTGCTGGTCGCCTCCGACGAGTGCTACGCCGAGTTCACCTGGGCGGGGTCACCGAGGACCATCCTGAGCTCAGGCCTCGACGGGGTGCTCGCGCTGCACTCGCTGTCGAAGCGCTCGAACCTGGCCGGTCTCCGCGTCGGGTTCTACGCCGGAGACCGCGACGTGGTCGGCTACCTGGCAGAGGTGCGCAAACACGTGGGGCTGATGGTGCCCGGCCCGGCGCAGGCCGCGGGGGCGGCGGCGTGGAGCGACGACGGTCATGTGGAGGCACAGCGCGACCGCTACCACCGGCGCCTCGAGACACTCGCGGCCGCGCTTCGCGGCGCCAGTGTGGACGTGGCGCTTCCCGGCGGTGGCTTCTATCTCTGGATTCCCGCGCCCGGCGGTGACGCCTGGGGCCTCGCGGGGCGCCTCGCCGAAGCCGCCGGCGTGGTGGGCAGCCCGGGAGAGTTCTACGGACCGGCAGGTGCGGGCCACCTCCGGCTGGCGATGGTGCAACCCGACGCCGCCATCGCCACGATCGCCGCCCGGCTCACCGGCGTTCGACTGGACGAGGCGTGACAGCGCTGCTCGCCGCGACCGCCGAGTTGGTGGAGGTTCCCTCGGAGAGCTTCTCCGAGGCGCCCCTCGTCGCCCACATCGAGGAGCGGCTCCGGCGTCTCCGCCATCTCGAGGTCACCCGAGTCGGAGACAACCTCGTCGCACGCACCGACCGCGGTCGGGCTCGCCGGTTGATCCTGGCGGGCCACACCGACACCGTCCCCGCGAACGGCAACGCCGGGGCGCGCATCGAGGGGGACGTGCTGTGGGGCGTCGGCTCCGCGGACATGAAGGGCGGACTCGCGGTGATGTTGCAGTCGGCGGCCCTTCACGAGGACTCGCCGATCGATCTCACCTACGTCTTCTATGCCCGGGAGGAAGTGGCGTCCGCCCACAGCGGCCTCGGAGAGTTGATCGAGGCACGTCCCGATCTGCTCGCCGGCGACCTGGCGTTGCTCGGCGAACCGACCGACGGTGCGCTCGAAGCGGGGTGCCAGGGGTCGATCCGTGCGGAGGTCACCTTCTCCGGAACGCGGGCGCACACCGCACGAGCGTGGATGGGCCGCAACGCGATCCACCGTCTCGGTGGTCTCTTGAGCGCCCTCGACGTTCACGAGCCGCGTCGAGCGGTCATCCAGGGCTGCGAGTTCCGCGAGGCGCTCCAAGCCGTCGGGATCACGGGCGGGGTCTCGGGCAATGTGGTGCCCGACGCGGCAACGCTCACGATCGCCCACCGCTTCGCCCCCGACACCACGTTGGAGGGAGCGGAGGCGACGCTGCGGGAGTTCCTCGCTCCGTGGCTCGAAGACGGTGACGGGATCACGATCGTCGATCGTGCTCCCGCGGCGCACCCGTCCCTCGACGAGCCGCTGCTCGCCACGCTGATCGAGCGCCACCGCCTGGAGGTTCGCTCCAAGTTGGGCTGGACCGACGTGGCGCGTTTCGCTGCGTTGGGGGTCGCGGCGGCGAACTTCGGTCCGGGGGATCCAACCCTGGCGCACACCGCGGAGGAGCACGTCACCGCCGCGAGCCTGGAGCGGGTGTGGCAGGTCATTGACGACGTGGTGCGTCACGGAATCTGACCCCTCCCACCACCGTGGCCGCCGCCCCGGCAGACTGAGACGGTGACGGTTTCTGTCCCACAACGGATTCGCCCCTCGATGTGGTGGGTTGCGTTCGCCATCGCGTTGATGGTCGCCGGCCCCGTCGGCTGTCTCGCTGCGGTCGGTTCGGCAGCGCTCGACATGATCGACCACGCCGATGACTACGGGCGCTTCGAGTTGCCGGTCGAGGGTCAACCGATCCGCTTCTCGGAAACCGTGTCGGACGGGACCGTCTACCGGCGGAGCACCTCGGACTTCGACGGGGTGATCCAGATGCGCTTGGTCGGTCCTGACGGCACGGTGGTGCTGATGAAGTCGAGCGGGAGTCGCACCTTCGACTACTCGAACGGCTCGACCCAGACGCGACTCGTCGAGCTCGGAACCTTCGAGATCACCCAACCGGGCACGTACCGGCTCACCGCCAGCTCAACGGCCTCCTCACCCCAGGAGCTGTGGATCGGGCGATCGGGGCTCACCTCGGTCGTCAAGCGGTCGGGGCTTCCGGTCCTCGTGGGCTCGCTGGCCGGCCTGCTCGGGCTCGTGTTGTTGGTGGTCCTGCTGGTGCGGCGGGGCCGATCGAAGGCGGCCCAGCGGAACGGCCCCTGGAGCGGCACCGGTGGATATCCGCCGCCGACCTACCCGCCACCGGGATATCCGCCAGCACCGCCGACCTACCCGCCACCGGGATATCCGCCAGCACCGCCGACCTACCCGCCACCGGGATATCCGCCAGCACCGCCGGCTGACCCGCCGGCGGACCCGCAGTACCCACCGGCGCCCCCACCTCCGCCACCCGGCTGAGGGGACGTCGCGTCGGGCCGACGGCGCGTCGTAGTGTCGGGTGATGACCACCGAAGAGGAAGTCCGCGCCCGTCTCGACGCCCGTCGCGCCGATCCCGCCTGGGTCGAACCGGTCGCGTTCGGCCTCGGCCTCGCCAACATCGCTGCAAGCGGCAAGATCCTCGATGTCGCGTTCCCCGTCGTGAACCGGCAGGAGAATGCCGGCTTCGCCGCAGCGGTTGCGGAGGCATCGGGCCTTGCCGACGTGATCGGGACCAACGTGGTCTCCCGAGAGGCGCTCCGAGATGCGCTCGCGATCCTCCACCCCCTCACGGCAGCAGGTGGTGACCACCCGAACGTCGATGCCGCGGGAGCCCTCCTGAGCGCCCTTGATGCGCCCGAGAGTCCGTGGGGCACGACGCGTCAGCTCCTGATCGTCGGGATTCGCGACCTCGGGGACGCGCCGGTCGACGCGGCGGACGTGTACCTGCGCCTCCATCTGCTGTCGTACCGCAAGGTCGCCCCGCACGGAGCGAACCTCGACGGACTGTTCGGTCTGCTCTCGAATGTCGTGTGGACGAACGTCGGGCCCGCGGACCCCGACGATTTCGAGCTGCGTCGCGTCGCGTTCCGAGCCTCGGGCGGCCAGATCGAGGTATTGGGGATCGACAAGTTCCCCCGGATGACCGACTACGTCGTGCCCAGCGGTGTGCGGATCGCGGACGCGTCGCGTGTGCGTCTCGGGGCACACCTCGCTGAGGGCACGACGGTCATGCACGAAGGATTCGTCAACTTCAACGCCGGGACACTCGGCGCGGCGATGGTCGAGGGACGGATCTCGGCTGGTGTCGTAGTCGGCGCGAACACCGACATCGGCGGCGGATCATCCATCATGGGGACGCTCTCCGGCGGGGGGACCCAGGTCATTCGCCTCGGCGAGAAGTGCCTGTTGGGTGCGAACGCCGGCATCGGCATCTCCCTCGGCGACGGCTGCACTGTTGAGGCGGGCCTCTACGTGACCGCCGGAACCCTGGTGACCCTTCCCGACGGCGAGGTGGTCAAAGCCCGGCAGCTCAGCGGACGGTCCGGTCTGCTGTTCCGACGGAACTCGCGCACGGGTGTGGTGGAGGCGCTGTCCACGAGCGGCTCGTGGGAGGGCCTCAACACCGACCTGCACGCGAACCTCTGAGCGCCCTCAGAGCCGGCGCAGCACGGTTACCACTCGCCCGTAGATCTGGACCTCGTCGGGGTTGAAGACCATCGGCTCCATGTGCGGGTTCGCGGGTTGCAGCACGATCCGCCGCCCGTCACGACGGAAGGTCTTCACCGTGGCCTCCTCGCCGGGAATCCCCGCAACCACGACGTCGCCTGCATCGGCGTCGGGTTGCGCCCGGACGACCACATAATCGCCGTCGAAGATTCCCGCCTCGATCATCGACTCGCCGCGGACACGCAGCATGAACAGCTCGCCCTCGCCCGTGAAGTCGGCGGGCAGCGGCACCAACTCCTCGACGTGCTCCTGGGCGATCACCCCGGTGCCGGCGGCGACGTCGCCCACCAGGGGGACGTGACGAACCTGTGCGCGATCTGCAGTGGCGCCGGAGGCCGAGTCGTAGCGGACGATGATCGCCCGTGGCTTGGAGGGATCCTTGCGGAGGTACCCCAGCCGCTGGAGCGTCTCGATGTGGGTGTGCACCGACGAGGGGGAGGCCAGCCCGACGGCCTTGCCGATCTCGCGTACCGAGGGCGGATAGCCGTGTTCGCGGACCATCTGCTCGATGAACTTCAGGATCGCGAGTTGGCGCTCGGTGATCGGCGCTTCGGCCGGGGCAACGGTGTGGGACCGGGACGTTGGGGTCATGGGAGCTCCTGGTGCTGCGGCGAGCCCGTCGAACGGGTGTTTGGAGGGTAGCACAGGAAGGTGACATACGGAACGGATGTTCGACCTTGACGGCGAACATCCGTTCTGCCAATCTGCCGAACAGGCGTTCGCCGCCCTTCAGTGTCACACCCCATCCGGAGACTGTCGCCATGACTGCCGTGCTCACCGATCTCTCGAACCACCCAACGCCTCGACTGGTCCTCGTCGAGGGTGGGCGTGCCCCTGCTGCACGCCGCCGTCGTGCCCTCTATCGCCGGCGTCGCCTCGCCGCGCTCGTCATCGTGGGCGTGGCGCTGTGGGCGGCCATCCAGCTCGTGTCGGTGATGGTGCCGGTGCTGCTCGAGGGCGAGTCCGCGACCACGTCACCCCGGGCAACGCTCGAGATCCACGGCGATCGGTACGTCGCTCAGCCCGGCGACACGATGTGGGCCATCGCCCGAGCGTTGACCCCCAGCGGCGACGTGCGTGCCACGGTCCATCGTCTCGTCGAGACCAACGGTTTCGACACGCTGGCGGTCGGTCAGGAGGTCCGGATCCCCGCCGAGTTGGTCGGCCGCACGGCCGCATAGGCGAGAAACAGATCATCGCCGTCGTGGAGGACCGAGCGGAGGCGGAACTGCGCCTCGACGTCGGTATCGAGATGAGTGATCCGGCTCGACGTGCCGAGCACCGCAACCGCGCCGATGGTCAGGTACCACTCGTCGACGAGACCTTTCGCAACGAACTGGCCGAGCAGTCGCGGGCCGCCTTCGCACAAGACGACGCCGATCTGACGGTCGGCCAACGCAGCGAGGGCGGCCCGAGGTTCCACGCCCAAGTCGCCTGCGACGAGCACCTCCGCAACGTCGCCGAGCCGCTCGCGCTCCTCCACGGGACTGTCCGCTCCCGTCAGGACGATCGGTCGTTCTGCTGGGTCCTCAACCTCGAAACACGGCAGATCCGCCGGCAGGTGCAACGTGCCGCTCACGATCACCAGGCGGGGCCGCACCCCATCCGGGCGAGGCTTCGGCGGCCGGTACCGCTCGGTCCGAACCGTGGCCGCACCGGCGAGAATCGCGTCGGGAACCTCTCGGAGCGCATGGAAGATCACCCGGTCGCCGGGGCCGGCCAACGACCCAGAGCGCCCGGCGCGGGTCGCCGCGCCATCGATGCTCGCCACCATGTTCGCCATCACCCACGGCCGGTCGTTGACGACGCGATCGGCCCGGAGGTGGTTCGCGACGGCGTCGCCGGGGGAGTCGTTTGCACCATCGGAGGGGTCGGTCGGCCAGATCCGTTGCACGGAGCGGCACCGTATCGGAGCGCTTCCACGCGGATTCTTTTCCACACAGCTTCTTTTCCACAAGGTGATCCACCGGGGTGTGGAGGACGGAAGCCCACGAAATGCGGTGGCCATCGCTTGGGAAACCGTCGGTTCCCCCGCTCACGACCACGGAACTCGCTGCCCTTGCCACCCTTCGCGACCGCCAGGGTGCCGACCCACGCAGCGCTCCCACCCACTGTGGATAAGTCGGGCGAAATTCACAGGGTCATCCTCTTTTCGTTCACAGGCGTTGCTTCGTAGGGTGCGAGGACGTGCGGCGTGGCGTGGAGAACCGGAAGGGTGGCGGAGTTCGTCTCGGAGTTGGAGGCGAACGACTCCTTGGGGTCGGAGGTGGCAACGGGTGCCCGCAGGGCCGAAGGCTGACCTCACCCCAACCTGGCTCTCCACGCCGCGACCGGCGCGCGAGAGTGTGATCACCACCCCTCCACAGGAAGGCCTGCCATGTCGGTGACCCACGACCACATCCGAGAAGGTCTCCATCGCTGCTTCACGATCCCGGGCGTCCATCCCTATGACGAACTGACCTGGGAACGCCGGGACGCGCTGCTGATCGATCACCGGGACGGCTCCTATGCGTTCGAACAACGGGGGGTCGAGTTCCCGGCGTCGTGGTCGCTCAACGCATCGAACATCGTCGCCCAGAAGTACTTCCGCGGGCGCCTCGGGACCCCCGAGCGCGAGTCGTCGCTTCGCCAGCTGATCGACCGCGTCGTCGACACGATCACCGGCTGGGGCGTCGAGGGCGGCTACTTCGCAGACGACGAAGAGGCCGAGGTGTTCCGCCTCGAGCTCACGTGGCTCCTCGTCAACCAGCGCCTCGCCTTCAACAGCCCCGTCTGGTTCAACATCGGCGTCGCAGGCGCTCCGAAGCAGGCGAGCGCCTGTTTCATCCTGTCGGTTGAAGACTCGATGGACTCGATCCTCGAGTGGTACCGGGAGGAAGGCGTCATCTTCAAGGGCGGTTCGGGCTCCGGCGTCAACCTGTCCAAGATCCGCTCGTCCAAGGAGCATCTCCGCGGTGGAGGGACGGCCTCGGGACCGGTGAGCTTCATGCGCGGCGCCGACGCGTCAGCGGGGACGATCAAGAGCGGCGGCAAGACGCGCCGCGCCGCGAAGATGGTGATGCTCGATGTCGATCATCCCGACGTCGACGACTTCATCTGGTGCAAGGCGCGTGAGGAGCGCAAGGCCCGCGTGCTTCGCGACGCGGGTTTCGACATGGGCCTCGACGGCGCCGATGCGTTCTCGGTCCAGTACCAGAACGCCAACAACTCCGTGCGCCTCTCCGACGAGTTCATGCAGGCGGTGCTCGATGACGCCCCCTGGGATCTCCACGCCGTCACGACCGGCGAGGTGCTCGAGACGGTTCGGGCGCGCGACCTCTTCGCCGACATCGCCGCTGCGGCCTGGGAGTGCGCGGACCCGGGCGTGCAGTTCACGACGACGATCAACCATTGGCACACGCTGGCCGCGACGGCACCGATCAACGGGTCCAACCCGTGCTCGGAGTACATGAGCGTCGATGACAGCGCCTGCAACCTCGCGAGCATCAATCTGCTGCCGTTCCTCGAGGACGACGGCACCTTCGACATCGAGGGCTTCCGTCACGCAGCCGAGATCTCCATCGTCGCCCAGGAGATTCTCGTCGGCAACGCCGACTACCCGACCCCGGCGATCGCAGAGAACACGCTGCGCTTCCGCCAACTCGGCCTCGGCTACACCAACCTCGGGGCGCTGCTCATGGCGCTCGGCGCCGCGTACGACTCCGACGCCGGCCGCAGTTGGGCCGCCGCGATCACCGCCACCATGACCGGCCACGCGTATCTCACCTCGGCACGCCTCGCCCGTCGAATGGGCGCGTACGACGGCTTCGAGGAGAACCGCGAGCATCAGCTCCGCGTGCTCGAGCAGCACCGCGCGGCGCTCGATGACATCAACGCCACGCTCGCGCCGGCGGCGCTGCTCGACGCTGCACGCGACGCGTGGGACGAAGCGATCTCGCTCGCGAACGAGGTCGGCGTCCGCAACTCCCAGGTGACGGTGCTCGCGCCGACGGGAACCATCAGCTTCCTCCTCGACTGCGACACGACCGGTATCGAACCCGACCTGGGTCTGGTGAAGACGAAGCGGCTCGTGGGTGGCGGCACGATGCAGATCGTCAACCAGACCGTGCCCCGTGCGCTGCGCCGCCTCGGCTACGACGAGTCCCAGGTCAGCGACATCCTCGCCTGGGTCGCCGAGCACCACTCGATGGTGGGTGCGCCGCATCTTCGTCCGGAGCATCTCCCGGTGTTCGCCTGTTCGATGGGGGAGCTGACCATCGACGCGCTGGGCCACGTGCGGATGATGGCGGCGGCTCAGCCGTTCCTCAGCGGTGCAATCTCCAAGACGGCGAACGTTCCCGAGGAGACCACGCCGGAGGAGATCGAAACGCTACTCCTCGAATCCTGGCGCCTCGGCCTCAAGGCGCTCGCGATCTACCGGGACAACTGCAAGGTCGGCCAGCCGCTGAGCACGGGAACGGACGCCAACGCGACTGCATCGAACGCTGGGGTGCCCGGCAGCGTCGCCGAGTCCATGCCGGTCGCCGCATCACCGGTCCGCGAGAAGCTGCCGCGCTCGCGTCGCTCGCAGACCTTCGAGTTCCGCGTCGCCGACTGCAAGGGCTTCGTGACCGTCGGTGAGTACGACGATGGTCGTCCCGGTGAGCTGTTCATTCGGGTCTCCAAGCAGGGCTCGACCCTCGCCGGGATCATGGATGCGTTCGCGATTTCCGTCAGCCACGGCCTCCAGTACGGCGTGCCGCTGCGTGCGTTCGTCGCGGCCTTCGTCGGGATGCGCTTCGAGCCCGCCGGCATGACCGACGATCCCGAGGTCCGGATCGCGACGAGCCTCATCGACTATCTGTTCCGCCGGCTTGCGCTCGAGTACCTCGGCAGCGACGAGCGCCACGAGTTGGGCATCTTCTCGGTGTCGGAGCGCACGCAACCAACGTTGCCGGGTGTGGAGGAGGCGGTCGCGACCAGTACGACCGGCCCCGATCTGGTGGCAGACCCGCCGTCGGCCCCACGCGTGGAAGCCGCAACGAAGTTCGCGGTCGCTCCCGATGCACCGTTGTGCATGCAGTGCGGAGTCCGGATGCAGCGTGCCGGGTCGTGCTACAGCTGTAGCGAGTGCGGCGCCACCTCAGGCTGTAGCTGAGGTGGCGGCAGAGGCCCCGAGCGCGGCGACGTTCATTCGCCACCACGACAACGGTTCCTGATACCCGGCGTGTTCCAGCGCGGCGTCGAGCGCGACGTCGGCTGGTCCGCAGTTCACGAGCAGATGGCGATGGCCGCGCTCGGCGACCAGACCCGGAAGCAGCTCCGCCAGCGAGCGCAGCGCTTCGGAGTCCGGCGGATCGGTGAGGAACCCGATCGGGCCCACCACCAGTGCACTTCCGTCGGGCTCGTAGCCGGCGGGAGCGCGCAGCACTCCGGCGACCGCCGCGATGGCCCGGGCCGATCCGACCCCCACGACGATCGGCGTGCCGGCAGTCATCTCGTTGCGGCCGGAGCACTGCGGCGGCGTCGCCGTGAGGCTCCACACCCAGGGGAGGGCGGATGCTTCAGGGTCCGTGCCGGAGGTGCCGGCGGCGGCCGAGGTGACCTCGCAGGTGCGATGCCGGAGCCAGTTCGTCCGGGTGAGGCCCGACGACGCGAGCATGCGAGCCTTCGCTGCGTCGATCGTTGCGCACTCCACGGCGATCTCCTCGACTGCGGCCGCAACCGCCCGGGATGCGAGCGATGCGAGCAGCGCCCGGCCCGAGCTCTCCCACTCGGGCGAGGATCGGACGACGAATTCGGTGACGACCCACGAGACCCGTGCGCCTCCCCCCATGGTGGCGACCGCTGCTCCCACCACTGCGCCATCGCGTTCGTCGACGAGGGCAACGGCTCCGCTGCGGTCGAGGAGCTGTCGGAGCAGCAGCGGATGGACGTGGTGACCTGAGCTCGCCGGTGCCCACAGTCGCGGGTGACGTCCGGCGTGCAGCAGACGTTCGGACTGTGCGAGGTCCGCGACCTGCGCCAGGTCGTCGTGGCTCATCGTGCGGATCACCTCACACCTCCTCTCGTCGTGTTCCGGTGCTCTCCGTCACACTCCATGGTGCATCACCGTCCCCGGGCTGGTCATGCCCTCGATGACGCGCCACCCTGGGGTACGAGATGATTCGACGCTCCACCGAGGACATGGCATCCTGCGGAGCGCAGTCCACTGCCTGCACCGAAGGAGCTGATGCCTTGTTCGACGTCGGAGACCGCGTGGTCTACCCCCACCACGGCGCAGCCGTGATCGTCCGTCGCGAGTCCCGCGAGTTCAACGGGGAGAAGACCGACTACCTCGTCCTCCAGATGGCGCACGGCGAGCTCACCCTGTCGGTCCCCGCCGACAAGGCTGAGGAGGTCGGCATGCGCCCACCGATCGGCCAAGAGGAGGTGCAGGACCTCTTCGAGCTGCTCGGCCGCAAAGACATCCGGGAGCCGGCGAACTGGAGCCGGCGCTTCAAGAATCACCAGGAGAAGCTGAAGTCCGGTGACGTGTACCAGGTCGCCGAGGTGGTCCGGAACCTGGCGCTGCGCGACCAGTCGAAGGGGCTGTCGGCGGGGGAGAAGTCGATGTTCGTCAAGGCCCGCTCGGTCCTCGTGTCCGAGTTGAGCTTTGCGCTCGACGTCTCCGAGGAAGACGCACTCGAGCAGGTTCAGGAAACGCTGCGCTGAGCGGCGTTCGGTCGATCACCGTGGGGTGGCGAATCGCGGTCGCTGCGTTGTTGGCGATCACGGTCGCCACAGGATGCACCACCTCCGAGTGGGATACGAGCGCGTTCGATCACCCCACCTCGTCTCGGCCGAAGACCTACACCGACGATCAAGCCGGTCTGGTCGAGTCCATGACCGACTACCTCTCCAAGCCGACCACCAACCTCAACGAATGGGCAGCGCCTCGGGATGAGGCGGCATGCGCTGCCGGGAAGATCGTCCAGCACCTCGGGGTGGATCGATTGCTCGACCTCGGCTTCGACCCCAACCGGGCCCGTCTCAATCTCCAGTACAGCGCCGATGAACAGACGGCCGTCACGAACATCCTCTCGGGCTGTATCGACGTGGCGAACGGGCTGTTGTCGGTGATCAGCGGCTATCAGAAGCTCGACTTGTCCTCGGCCGCGTGTTTCACCCAGGGCATCGCGCGGCGGGGCCTGGATCGCGACTTCATCGCCGGGATCGTGACGGGAGTCACCCCTGACCCCTTCGCCCGGGACAACCAGCTCGCGATCGGTGTCTCGCGGTTGATGATGGAGTGCTTCGTCGGCGGTCGGGATCTCCTCCCGATCACCCCCCTCGCTCCGTTCCCCCAGGACGTCGACACCACGACCACAACCGCTTCGTAGACTCCTGCGCCGTGCTCAGCTCGATTCCAGCCCCGCCGTTCAACTCGATCGGCCCCTTCCGGCTGTACGGCCTGATGATCGCGCTCGGCGTGCTCGCTGCGGTCTGGCTCGCGCAACGCCGCTACCGAGCGGCCGGCGGCGACCCCGACGTCATCAGCAACCTGGCGTTCGTCGCCGTTCCGGCCGGCCTCATCGGAGCGCGGCTGTATCACGTCATCACCGACTGGCCGAAGTACAACAGCGCCGAGACGTGGACCAACGCGTTCAAGATCTGGCAGGGAGGGCTGGGGATCCCCGGTGGGATCATCTGTGGGACGCTCGCGGGCCTGATCTATGTGCGGGCGAAACGCCTGAACCTCGGTGTGCTGCTCGATGTCGCGGCGCCGTGTCTGCCGATCGCACAGGCCCTCGGTCGGTGGGGGAACTACTTCAACCAGGAGCTCTTCGGCCGGCCAACCTCGCTGCCGTGGGGGCTCGAAGTCGATCCGCTCTACCGCCCCGACCGGTATCGCACCGAAGCGACGTTCCACCCCACGTTCCTCTACGAGTCGCTGTGGAACCTCGCCCTCGCCGCCCTCATCATCGCGATCGGCAGCCGGAAACGCCTTCGCTCGGGCAAGCTCTTCCCGCTCTATGTCGGTGGGTATTTCCTCGGCCGGATGTGGGTGGAAGAGCTCCGAAGCGACCCCGCAGCGATGCTCGGCGGTGTTCGCTGGAACTTCGTGTTCGCGATCGTGATGGTCGTGGTTTCCGCCGCTTGGCTGCTGTGGCGGGGACCATTGCGTCGCGACGGTGACCCGGAGCCGCTGACGATCGCTCCCGGTTCGCCGGGCTCGATCCCCCTCGAGTCAGCCGCGGTGGAAGGCGATGATCTCGTCGGAGAGCCGGGGCCACAGCTCGACCGCCCAGGGTCCGAAGGCGCGTCGGCCGAGCCCGACGAGCGCGACGCCGAGGTCGGGGTCAACCCACAGGAAGGTTCCTGACGCCCCGAAGTGACCGAAGGTCGCGGGGGAGTTGCGACTGCCACTCCAGTGCGGGTGTTTCGTCCCACGAATCTCGAACCCGAGTCCCCACGGGTTCGGACGTTGCGTCCCGAAGCCGGGCAGCACGCCATCGAGGCCCGGGAACTGCACGGTGACGGCCTCGCGCCACGTCGGGGGACCGATGAGGGTTGGCACCAACAACTCGGTAGCGAGGAGCGCGAGATCCGCCGCGGTGGCCCGGAACGACGCCGCGGCCGATCCCTCGATGATCGTGGAGCGCATCCCGAGCGGCTCGGTGACCGCTTCGCGCAGATACCCCCGCCAGTCGATCCCCGACGATTCGGCGAGGGTCTGCGCGAGCAACTCGAAACCGGCATTGGAGTAGATGCGGCGGGTTCCGGGCGCGGCGAGGACGTCGGCGGAATCGAACGCCAGACCGCTGGTGTGGGCGAGCAAGTGCCGTACCGTCGAGCCGGGCGGACCCGCGGGCTGATCGAGACGCAGCGTTCCCTCCTCGACAGCCACGAGACATCCGAGCGCCGTGATGAGCTTCGAGACGGATGCGAGTGGGTAGTCGTCAGCCGAGGCTCGCCAGGTGGTTGCGGCGCCGTCCCTCGTCACCGAGACCACCGCGACCTCGGAGTGCCACGAGTCGAGGAGCGCGTCGACGGCGGGGTTCATTGCCTCAGGGTAGGGGCGGGTACGATGGGGGAACTCGACAGAAGTGACACCACGACATGACCACGACCTTTCAGTCGCTCGGCGTGTCGGAGCCGCTCGTCGATGCACTCCGTGCGAAAGGCATCACCGAGCCGTTCGCGATCCAGGCATTGACGATCTCCGACGCCCTGGCCGGCCGCGATGTGTGCGGCAAGGCCAAGACCGGCTCCGGCAAGACGCTCGCATTCGGGCTTCCGCTCCTTCAGCTCCTCAGCCGCGCGGCACCCAACCGGCCCCGCGGCCTGTGCCTCGTTCCGACCCGCGAGCTCGCCACGCAGGTCCGCGACGAGCTCGCACCGCTCGCTGCGGCCGTTGATCGGCGGGTGACCGCCATCTACGGGGGTGACCCGGTCGACAAGCAGGTTCGTGCGCTTGAGGCGGGAGTCGATCTCATCGTCTGCACACCGGGCCGAGCGATCGACCTGATCGACCGTGGCGATCTGAGCGTCGCCGAAGTCACCCACGTCGTGATCGACGAGGCCGACCGGATGGCCGACATGGGCTTTCTCCCGCAGGTCGAGTGGATTCTCCGCAACGTTGAGGGCAGCCATCAGACATTGCTGTTCTCGGCGACTCTCGACGGAGTCGTCGACGGCCTCGTCAGCCGCTACCAACACGAACCGGTGCGTCACGAGGTCAGCTCACCGACGGTCACCGTCGAACAGATGCATCACCGGTTCCTGCTGGTCCACGAGATGGACAAGGCGCGGGTCGCTGCGTCGATCATTCGTGCCGCCCACCGCACGATGGTGTTCACCGCGACCAAACACGGTGCCGATCGACTCGCCCGGACCCTGCGAGACGACGGCGTGGAGGTCGCGGCGATTCACGGGGACCTCCGCCAGCAGGTCCGCGAGAAGGCGCTGTCGCGTTTCGGTCACGGCTCCCTGCGGGCGTTGGTCGCGACCGACGTTGCCGCACGGGGCCTCCACATCGACGAGGTCGACGTGGTGATCCACTACGACCCGCCGGGTGATCACAAGGCCTATCTGCACCGGTCGGGCCGCACCGCGCGCGCCGGTGAGTCAGGCGTGGTGGTCACGCTGTTGTTGTGGAACCAGGAGCTCGAGGTGAAACGCCTGCTCAAGCGGATCGGCGTGTCCCAGCCGATCGTGGAGGTGTTCTCCAACGATCCGCGGCTCGCGGATCTCATCGCGTGGGATCCGAGCGTGGACGGCGCAGTCGCCTAGACACGCCATCACCCGGGCTGACGAGGCGTTCGCGATCGGCGCCGCGTACGAGTCGACGCTGAGCCTCGACGCTCGGCGATCGGGCGCTCATTACACCCCGAGCGGTGCCGCGTGTGAGCTCGTGTCGATGGCCTTCGAGACCTTCGGGTCGCGACGGGTGCCCCGGTTGGTGCTCGATCCGTCCTGCGGCGGTGGGGTCTTTCTGATCGCTGCCGCCGAAGCGCTCCTCGGAGCGGGCCTCACCCCCGACGACGCACTCGGCCGTCTTGCCGGGATCGACCTCGATCCCGGAGCGGTCGCGACGACCCGGGCGGCCCTCGGGGCGTGGGCGGCAGCACACGGTCTGGACGAGCGTGCGGCCGAGGAACTCGTGACGCTTCGTGCGGGCGATGCCTTCACCCTCGAGTGGGGCGACCCGGAGGTGGTGGTGGGGAACCCGCCGTTCCAGGGGCAACTCTCGAACCAGACCCGCCGCGACGCGACGGCCACCGCCGTGGTCCGCGAGCGTTTCGGCGCCGCGGCGCTCGGATACGTGGACAACGCGCTGCTGTTCCTGCTCGCTGCGGTTCAAGCCGTCGGCGCCGACGGAGTGGTGGCGATGATCCAGCCGTGGTCGTCGCTCGCGACCGCACACGGGTCGACGGTGCGACGCACCATCCATGAACACGCCCGAATCGCTGCGGCGTGGATCCCCGACGGGCGGGTGTTCGACGCTGCGGTCGAAGTGTGGGCTCCGGTGCTCGTGGCCGGAGGTCGTGACGGACACGAGGTGGTGGTCTGCAGCGGGTCCCAACGGCGACGGGTCACCTTGAGCGCTCCGTGGCAGTGGAGCGAGATCGCCGCGGAGATCCACGGCGTTCCTGCGGTCCACGTCGACGGTCCGCGGCGTGTCGGTGACATCGCCACCGCGGTGAGCGGGTTCCGTGACGAGTTCTATGCCGTCGCAGCGAACGTCCGAGAGGGAGCCGACGACGAACCCGGGGCGTTTCGGGTGGTCACGTCGGGGGCGATCGACCCGTTGACCTTGCGGTGGGGTGGGGTGCCGGCACGGGTCGGGGGAACGTCGTGGGCCCGGCCGGTGGTCGACCGCTCGCTCCTCGCGGGAGCCGGCGGCAAGATCGCCCGATGGGCCGCCCGTCAGGATGGGCCGAAAGTGCTCGTCGCGAGCCAGACCCGGGTGATCGAGGCGGCGGCCGATCCGGACGGAACGATGTTGGGGCTGACCCCGACCGTCGCGTTGCGGACCGAGGATGCCCGAACGGCGCTGCTGATGGCCGCTGCGCTCAGCGCGCCGTCGCTCAGCGCGCTGGCGGCCCGGCGTTGCGCCGGCAGCGGTCGATCCCGCGCCGCACTGCGGATCAGCGCTGCGGAACTCGCAGCGCTGCCGCTGCCGGCTGACCTCGAGAGGCTGGCGCCGGCACTCGCCGCGCACCAAAGCGGAGCGGGCTGGAAGACGGTGGGTGCCCTTGCGGACCGGGCGTTCGGCATCGAACGACCTGATGTCGTCGAGTGGTGGTCGGATCAGCTTCCACGGCGGGTCCAGCGGTGAGCGAAACCGGATTGACACCGCAGCAGGCGGCATGGTGCGATGACGCCGCTTCACGACTGACCCTCCGCCGCTCCCCCCGACCGGGACGCTCCTGACCCATGTCCGTCACCCCAGAGCCGCCCTCCTCCAGTGCCGTCGGCCGCGGACCGATTCCCGTCTCGGGCGCATGGCGCGAGGGGGATCCGCTCGGGAGCCGCAAGCTCGCCCACGTCGTGGTGGATCGCCCGTTCCACCTTGAGGGCGGTGGGGTGCTCCGACAGGTCACCGTCGCGTACGAGACGTGGGGGCGACTGAACGAGGACGCGTCGAACGCTGTGTTGGTCTGTCACGCGCTCACCGGCGATTCCCACGTCGCCGGCCGTCCCGACGAGGTGCCCTCGACCGGATGGTGGCAGGGCATGTTCGGTCCGGGCCGAGCGTTGGATCCGCAGCGCTCCTTCATCGTGTGTGCGAACGTGCTCGGCGGCTGTCAGGGAACCACCGGGCCGGCGTCGGTGGATCCCGCAACGGGGCGGCCGTACGGGTCGAGCTTCCCCGTGGTCACAATCCGGGACATGGTGCGCACCCAGGCGCTGCTCGCCGATCATCTCGGTATCGCCCGGTGGAACGCGGTGGTCGGCGGATCGATGGGCGGCATGCAGGCGCTCGAGTGGGCCGTCATGTTCCCGCACCGGTTGTCGTCGATGGTGATCGCGGCGACGACCGCGGCGGCGTCCGCACAGCAGATCGCCTGGTCGATGGTCGGGCGGCGGGCGATCCTGATGGACCCCAACTTCGCCGGAGGGGACTACTACGACCGCCCGGCGGGCTCGGGGCCGCACGCTGGCCTCGCCGTCGCCCGTCAAATCGCGCAGATCCACTACCGCTCCGAGGAGGTCTTCGCGGAGCGGTTCGCGAGGAAGCTCGTCGATCCCCTCGATGGGAGCGGATCCTTCCGCCTCGATCAGCGTTTCGACGTGGAGGGCTACCTCGACTACCAGGGTGAGAAGCTCGTACGGCGTTTCGACGCGAACTCCTACCTGCGGCTGAACAAGGCGATGGATCTCCACGACCTCGGGCGGGGTCGCGGTGGAGTGGAAGCAGCGGTGCGGCGCATCGTGGTCCCGTCGCTGGTGATGAGCATCCGTTCCGATATGAACTATCCGCCGTACCAGCAGTACCGGCTTCGCGATCTCCTGCGAGATGCCGGCACCCGCGTCGGTTTCTACGAGATCGACAGCCCCGACGGCCACGACGCGTTCCTGACCGAAACCTCCCAGATCTCACCTCTCGTCGCCGGTTTCCTCGACGGCGCCAACGACCTTCGGAGCATCCTGTGACGAATCAGGCCCCCAACAGCGAATCAACCTGGCGACCGGAGACCGTCGCCATCCGTGCCGGTAGGGCCCACAGCGGCGACGCGCTGGCGCCGACCTTGTGGGCGTCCTCGGCGTTTGTCGCACCCGACGTCGCTGAAGCGGCACGACGAGCGGCGTCGGGCTCGCCGACCTTCTACGGCCGCTACGCCAATCCCACGACAGCGGATTTTGAGTCCGCCGTCGCGGAACTCGAACACGCCGAGGCGGCCCGGGCATTCGCCTCGGGCATGGGCGCGGTCAGCGCGGTGGTGCTCGGGATCTGCTCGCGGGGTGATCACATCGTCACCCAGCGGCAGCTCTACGCCGGAACGCAGTTGCTCTTCACGGCGGTCTGTCCACGGTTCGGGATCGACGTCACCTTCGTCGACGCCCGCGATCCCGATGCGTGGGAGGCGGCGATCCGTCCCGGCAAGACGATGCTGGTGTACGCCGAGACGCCGGCGAACCCCCGCCTCGATCTGGTCGATCTCGAACGTCTCGGGGCGATCGCGGGGCCCGTCACCGTCGTCGACTCGACCTTCGCGACGCCATTCGGGCAACGACCCCTCGATTACGGGGTCGATCTGGTGTTGCACTCGGCAACCAAGGCGCTCGCCGGTCACAATGACGCCACCTTGGGCGTGGTCGCCGGGAGCGCCGAGCTGATCGAATGGATCCGCGGGTTCGCCGTGCTCCAGGGAGCCTCGGCGAGCCCCTATGACGCACTCAACGGCATTCGGGGGTTGCGCACGCTCGCCATCCGCGTGCAGCGGCAGAGTGCGACCGCGCAGCAGGTTGCAGAGGCGCTCGAGGCGGATGAGCGGGTGGGGGAGGTCTGCTACCCGGGCCTCGCCTCGTTCCCCCAGGCGGAACTTGCAGCACGCCAGCTCCGCCTCAACGGCGGTCTGTTGAGTTTCGATCTCCTCGGCGGCCTCGCAGCCGGGGAACGGTTCGTGACAGCGACGCGGATCGCTCAGCTCGCTCCGTCGCTCGGGGGTCCCGAGACGCTCGTCACCCATCCCGCGTCGACGACCCACGCCGGTCTGTTGCCAGAGGAGCTCGCCGAAGCCGGCATCGGCGCGGGAACGATCCGCATGTCGGTCGGGCTCGAGGACCCCGACGACCTGGTGGCCGACGTGCTCGCCGCCCTGGACGCGACCGAGGACGAGCGGTGATGACCGGCCGGGCCCCGAGCGCGCTCCGAGGGCTCTGGGGGGCGCTGCTCGCTGCTCTCGTCGCGACGACGATCCTCCTCACCGGCGTTGCGCCGGCCGGTGCGGGCGTGGCGGCGGATCCCTCCACGACGCTCGCGCCGACGACCAGCCCGGCGGAGGGTGGGTCCTCGTTGCCGAGCGTGTCGACCGACGGCACGACCTCAACTCCAACGGGCCCCGTCGACGACCCTGCCCAGGACCGCCTCCGCTACATCATCTGGGGTCTCGTCGGCCTCGCGGTCGTGGTCGCGGTGGCCACGGTGATGCTGTGGCGTGCGACGAGCCCGAAACGTGCCGTGACCGTGTCGGTGATTCCGGTCGAGGGCGACGAGCAACGCCCGCCGATCCCGACCGGCACCCGGGTGGCACCCGTCGCGCCCGACCCGCTGATGGCCCCGACACGCCCGCTCCCGCCGGAGTAGGGAACGCACAACGACGAGATTCGAACCCGGGAAATCGTTGGTGAGAACGACGAAACCCCCCGCCCGTGGCAGGGGGTTTCGCATGGAGCGGACGACGAGATTCGAACCCGCGACCCTCACCTTGGCAAGGTGATGCTCTACCAGCTGAGCTACGTCCGCAGCGGAGGGGCAGTGTAGCAACTCCCCGGGGGTCGTTGGTCAGAACGACTGGTGGGTGGCCTGGGTCCGGGCCGCGGTGGCCATCTCGACCGCCAACGAGACGTCGGGAATGCCCTCGAGGGTGATCATGTGCTCGCCGTCCTGAAAGGTCATCGACGCGCGGCCGTCGACGTGACGTCCGTAGACCGTGAGGGTCGGGCAGAGCGGGAACGTCTCGATCACGGGCTTCCAGCGGCGCTCACAGATCACCAGCACCCTCATCGTCGAGAGCACGGCGACGGTCGGCATCCCGAGGGACCAGCCCTGGACGGTACCGATGACCCGTTCGTCGTGGCCGAGCAGCGCACCGGCGACAAGCAGCACCGGGGTTGCGTCCCGTTGTGCGTCGGGGCTCATCCGGGACACGGCGAGCTGGAGACCGTTGGGGTCGCCCGGAGGGACGTGCACAAGCGAACTCGACGTGGGCTGATAGGCGGGCGGGGGCGGGTAGCCGGGTTGACCGTAGGGAGGCTGCGGAGCGCCGTAGCCGGGCGGTGGAGCTCCGTAGGTGGGCGGTGGGGCGCCGTAGTTCGGCTGGGGAGTGCCGTAGTTCGGTTGGGGAGTGCCGTAGTTCGGCTGGGGGGCTCCGTAGCCGGGTGGCGGATAGGACGGCCGTGGCTGCTGATATGGCGGCGGGTAGCCGGCCCCCGAGTTGTACGTGGCGTACTGCGGTTCGCGAGGGGCCTCCGCCGTGTGTGGCGCCTCGTCCTCGTCGTCGTCGAGATCGAAGATCGAACCGAGCGGGGTGCCCACGCTCGTCCCGGCGGTGCCGTCGTCGACGATCGCGGCGTCGACGATGTCGCCATCCGCGCCGCGCCACGGCGGCGCAACGGGTGGAGCGACCCGCGGCGCGGCCTCCTGTGCTCCCGGCTGATGTCCGTTGGTGGGGCGGCCACGCTGGGCACCCGCACCTGTGCTCCACAGTCGAGCGCCGGAGGAGGATTCGGCGGCGGGGGAGTCGTCCCGTGACGGCGCCGCGAAGGTGGGTGCTGTCGAGAACATGCCGGCGGGCTCTGGATCTTGGACGGCACCGCAGATGCCGCAGCGTTCACCGGGCCCCGGATCGTTCCCGCAGTTGTAGCAGCGCGGCATCTGTTCCTCCGTCCCGCCGGCCCCTCCGACGGAAGCACCTGTTTCAGCCGTCGAGGCGTCCGACGACATCGGCCCGCGCCGGCGCGCAGCGTGAGCACCGCTCAATCTACGGGATCGCCGGGCATCGCGGTATCGGCTGATCGCGCCGATCGCTGAGCGACCGGCGCCGTCGTCCTCGCCGAGGGCCTCCATCACCCCGGTGCGCGCTGCGGCGAGCGCCGGCAGCCAGGCGCCGAGCAGCCCGAGCGCGAGCGCGGCGATCACCGTGAGGGCGATCACCGCGAACGGCACGTCGAAGTGGCCGAGTCCGAGCGACGCGAGCGCGCGGACGGCGCCGAATGCCCCACCGACGCCGACGATCGCGCCGAGGATCGAGCCGACGACCGACAACGCGAGCGCCTCGACCAACACGAGACGAATGACCTGCACCCGGTCCCCACCGACGGCACGAAGCAGGCCCAGCTCGCGGCGACGCTCGTTGACGCTCAACTGCAGCGTGTTCGCGACGCCGACGATCGCCAGCGCCACGGAGAAGAGCAGCATCCACTGGATGACCCGCTCGAAGCCGCGCAGCACCTCGGAACGACGATCGACGAGCTGGCGGGGTGGAACCACCGAGTCGACGCCGAAGGATCGCGCCAGTTCCCGCACCGCGGCACTGCCCGGGCCCTCGCGACCCTGAACGAGATCGACGAGCGCGACATAGTCGATGCTCGAGGGGGTGAGCTCTTCGACCATCGACGTGTCGAGGATCGCGTCGCCGAGCAGCAACGACTCGTTGCGGTAGATGCCGGTGAGGCGGAGCGGTTGCAGCGCATTCGGGAAGATGAAGTCGATCTCCTCGCCCACTCGGAGGTGGTGACGTCGTGCGAGGGATGCGCTCACGAACACATCGCTCGCGCCGAGCCGCGGCGGCGGTGAGTCGATACCGAGCGACAGGACCCGCTGCACCGATGCGCCGTCGAGACCCGAGAGGCGGATCGCCTCACCGTCGACGGTGGCCGTGGAGCCAACGCGAAGCCCGGACACGGCGTCGACGTCGGGAAGGTCGCGGATGGCCTCAACGAGTCCCCCCGGGAGACCACCTCGGGTGAAGGTCTGGCTGTCGACGATCAGGTCGGCGCGCACGAGGCCACCAACCTGCGCGTCGACCGAGGAAACGAACGAGTTCGACAAGGTCGACAACCCGGCCACGACCGCGGTCGCCAGGAGCAACGCCGCGGTCGTCGCCGTCGCGCGCGAACGGGCGCGCCTCGAGCGCAGCGCGCTCAACGAGCGCATCGCGGTACTCCGACCGAGCAACAGGCGCGTGCAGATTCCGACGAGGCCGCCCAGGGCGAGGGGGAGGCACCACACGAGCAGGAACAACGCGGCGCCCACCGCCGCCCCGATCCCGACGCCGACCCCCGAGCGTGCGAGGGCCCATCCGCCGAGGCCCCCGAGCGACGCCCCAGCGGCCAGGGTGAGCGCCAGGCGTGCGACGGCGGGGAGCCGAGGCGCCGATCGGTCGTCGCTTCGTGTGAGGGCCGCGATCGGCGATGCGTGGGCAGCGTCACGGGCCGGCAACACTGCGGTGAGGATGGTGACGGCCATCCCGACCGCTGCGGAGGTCACCACCATCGACGTGCTGACCGCGGAGCCGGCAACGGGGATCGCGGTGCCGAGCGATCCGAGCGCAGACTCGATGCCACGCCCGACGAGCACCCCGAGGGGAATGCCCACCACGACTGCGCCGATTCCGACGACGGTCGCCTCGATCGCGGCGCTGACCCACAGCTGTGCCGGGGAGGCCCCGACGAGGCGGAGCATCGCGAAGCCCTGGCGTCGCCGGGCGAAGAGCAGGGTGTTGGAGTTGGCGACGGTGAACGCTCCAACGACCACCGCCAGCGCCGCGAAGCCGAGCAGCAGGAGCCGGATCAGCTCGAAGCTCTTCGACATGATTGTGGCGCGATGACGCTCGTAGGTGTGGCCGTCGACGACGTCGACGGTCGGGGGCAGCAGCGTGTTGATCCCAGCGCGGACCTGATCGACGTCCGCGCCCGGCTCGAGGGCGATGCCGATGGAGTTGTCGTCGCTGGCTCGGTCGAAGAGTTCCCGGGCGGTTGCGTCGTCGAAGAGGACGAGTGAGGTCCCGGGGGGCAGGGTTCGGTCGGCCTGGCGGAACAAGGCAACGATCTCGAAGGGGCGCGGGTTGGACTTGGTGCTCACCACCACCCGGTCACCGACGCGGAGATTCGCCCGCCGGGCCGTGGCTTCGTCCAGTGCCGCCTCGTTGGGCCCGTGTGGGGGCCGACCGTCGCCCACGATCCGGTACGGGCTGAGGGCATCCGCGCTCGGCCAGTTGGCACCGATCGGCTGCTCGGTGAGTCCGAGTGGCACGACCGGCTCGAGGCGCTGGTTCAACACGACGGCCGTGTCCTCGATGCGGCCGGCGACCGCGGCGACGCCCGGCACCGTCTCGATCATGCCGACGAGGCCGTGGGGGACGAGTTGACGTGTCTGCTCGAGGGGGGTGTCGACCGCGATCGCCCCCTCGACGACGAGGTCTGATCGCTCCGTGCCGATCCCCGCGAGATCGTCGAGACCGTTGGAGACCCTGCCGAGCAACGACAGTGAGCCGGCGAGGTACGCGACGCCGAGCGCGACGACCGCGGTGGAGAGCGCGACGCGGCGTCGCTGGCGGACCAGGGTCGCGAGGATGCGGCTGATGCCGAGGAGCCGGGAGCGTTCGGTTTCGGTCGCCCGCGGCGGCACCGTCCGAAAGACGCGCGGGCGGTCGGGCGAGGGGTCTGGCGTGGCGCCGAGGTCTTCGGAGAGCTCCCACGGCGGGGGCGGCGGCGCCGCGGCGGCCTTCGGCGGCGGCTCGGCAGGAGCAGCAGGGCGGTCGGACGCGTCGCGAGGCGCGAGGAGGTCGGAGAGGGCGACGCCGATCTGGTCGGCTGCGAGGTCCGGGTCGGGGACGGTCATCGGTGGGTTCGGCGTGCCGCGGACGTCGTGGCCACGGCTCGGACCACCGCTGCACCGAACCGTCCAGCGTACCGATGCCCAGTTGGGTCGGAAGGGCATGCCGGTCCGCTAGCGTGTCGGGCTCCGGCGACGTGGCCGAGTGGTTAGGCAGAGGCCTGCAAAGCCTTGTACAGGGGTTCGATTCCCCTCGTCGCCTCGCATGGACCAAGACACAGCTGGGGCCCCCTGGGTTTCACCCGGGGGGCCCGGCTGGATCAGCGTCGCCCCGCTCGGCGGCGATCCGCCTCAAGCCCCCGCCGATTCGTCGCCCGTCGCACCGCGCGCTCGCGCGCAGCGCTGGGGAGCCGCGCTGATGCTGTTGTCCGGCGCCGCGATCGTGACCGGCTCGTTCCTCCCGTGGGTTCGTGCGGAGATCCGCGGACACGGCGTCCGGGTCGGCACCGGGTGGGAGAACGTGGCGGGTGACGTCGCGCACGGCCCGTGGTTCGTCCTCATTGGGGCCGTCGTGGTGTTCGCCGGACTCTTCGCGCTGCTCTCACGATCCTGGAAGGTGCGCTGGCTCGGAGCGGTGGGGGCGCTCGCAGCGACCGTGCTGGCGGTCACGGAAATGCTCGACATCACCTCACCAGGTCGAGGAGTGACCACCCACCTGCTGGCCGGGCCCTGGGTCATGCTCGCCGGTGGGCTGGTCGCGTTACTCGGGGCCGCTCTGATGCGTGAAAGGCGCGTTCAGCGCCGTGCTATAGTCAGCGACTCGACCGGGGCCGTTGGCGCAGTTGGCTAGCGCACCTGCATGACGCGCAGGGGGTCGGGGGTTCGAATCCCTCACGGCCCACCACCCACGCTCTGGCAGCTCAGCAGGGTGTTGGAGCCGACCCCGCGGTTGATGGCGAATACGCAGACTTGATGGCGGCCGGGGGTGACGCCCTCGATGCGGGTCCAGTAGCCGTGTGCTGCTCCGTAGCCGGGGAACGCCGTGGCGATATCGGGACGAGACCCCACCGCAGCACCGAGGTTGCGGCCCACTCCGTCGACATACACGTGCACTTCGGGGCTCGCCACCGTGTCGGGATCCAACGCCCAGCCACCCAACTCGATCCGCCCGTCGGGCAGCCCCACCACCGCATCCACCCGACCAACCGGATCACCACCCGGCACCACCACACTGCGACACCCCAGCAGGGTGTTGGTTCCGTAGCCCTCGTTGATGCCGAAGGCACACACCTGGTGGGTGCCGGGCGCGAAACCGCCACGGCTCCACGCGAACCCGTGGCTCCCGCCGAACTGTCCGTAGGCAGCCGCGATGTCCGGACGGGCAGCGGACGCTTTGCCGAGGTCGAAACCCTGACCGTCGACGTAGACGTGCACCGAGATCGGCCCAGGGCGGTCGGGGTCGATCGTCCAGCCCGTGAGGTTCAGGTAGCCGTCGGGGCCCCCGCCCGCGGAGTCGAAGGATCCGAAGGGGCTGCCGGCGTTCGGGTTTGTCGAGGGCCCGGCAAGGGCGAGGAGGTTCGACTCGGCACAGCAGTAGGTGTTGAGGTCGACCGCGGACTGGATGCCCGGAACCGATCCGGTGGAGGAGCGCTGCCAGAACGTCCAGGTGAGAAAGCCGTTGGGAATCTGGCCGGGCGTTTGGCCCGTGACGTAGCGGGCGAACCACAACCGATACGCAGCGAACGCGTTGGAGCCACCCACCTGCACGTTCCAGAAGCTGAGGCCCGTGTAGATGATCGGCCGGCGGCCGGTGAGCCGCTCGACCTCGGTGAGCCACGCGCCGATCCAGGCGGCCATCTGGGCGGGGGACAGGCCGTTGGTGGCCTCGACGTCGAGCACCGGCGGCAGGTCGTGTGGGCCTTGCATCGAGCCCGTGACGGCAACGAAGTCTCGAGCCTGACGCTCCGGCGAGCCACCCTCGAGGGACGGCTGTGCGTAGTGGTATGCGCCGCGAAGCAGACCTGCTCGCTCCGATGCGTCCCAATCGCCGGCGAAGTACGGGTTGGTGTAAGGCGCCTGGGTGGCGGTGGGCCCCTCGGTTGCCTTGATGAAGACGAAGCGCTGGCCCGACTGACGTACCGCGTTCCAGTCGATCGCTGCGCCGTTGGGGTGCTGCCAGCGGGACACGTCGATGCCGTCGATTGCACCCGCGGGGCCCGCCGCGGCAACGGCGAGCAGGCCGGCGACAGCGATCGCGGCGAGGGTTCTCGGAGCGCGCATGGCAACGGAGGCTATCGACCTGCCCCGATAGCGAAGCCTCGGGACCCGCGGCGCGACTCGGGCGCGACCAAGCTGTCGGGGTGAACCACGAGCACGACGACGGCCACCCCGATCCCGACGACGACAGCTTCGGCTATGACGAGTTCGCCTACTTCGCCGAGAACTGTGCCGAGTTGGGCATTGCGGTCCCGCCCCCCGACGAGCTGGCCGTCACTCGGGTGTCGCATCGCGGAAGCGATGGCCACGCGATCTCCGCGCTGCGCTGGGGGCGGGAGACGTCCCGGATCGTGTTGCTGCACGGCGGCGCCCAGAACGCTCACACGTGGGACTCGGTGCTCCTCGCGATGGGCCGCCCGCCCGCACTCGCCGTCGACCTGCCCGGTCACGGCCACAGCGACCACCGTGACGACGGCCGCTACGACCCCCGGCACAACGCGGACCGCGTCGCCGAGTTCCTCCGGAACACGGTGTCGGATCCGGTGCTGCTCGTCGGCATGTCCCTCGGCGGGCTCACCGCAACGGCCCTCGCTGCGTCGCACCCCGAGTTGGTCCGGCGTCTGGTCACCGTCGATGTCACCCCCGGGGTCGATCGCGACAAGGCGGCGGAGGTCGTGGCGTTCATCGCGGGGCCCCAGACCTTCCCCACCTTCGGGGAGATCTTCGCGAGGACCGTCGAGTTCAACCCGACGCGCTCGGCCAGCTCGCTGCGCCGGGGGATCCTCCACAACGCCCACCGGCGGCCGGATGGGTCGTGGGAGTGGAACTACGACCGCCGCCAGCTCGAGGGTGTCGCGCTGCCGCTGGCGGGGTCGTTGTGGGACGACGTCTCGGCGACGACGTGTCCGATGTTGTTGGTTCGTGGGGGTGTGTCACCGGTGGTCGATGACGCGGACGTGGCCGAGTTGGTTCGACGCCGTCCCGACGCGCGGATCATCACGGTCGACGGCGCCGGCCACTCGGTTCAGGGGGACCGCCCCGCCGTCCTCGCGGAACTCCTCGCCGCGGAGCTCGATGCCTGAGCTCAGCGCTGCGCGATCGGGACGTAGTCGCGGACCGGGTGGCCCGTGTAGCACTGCCGCGGACGGGCGATCCGTGAATCCTGGTCGAGCAGCTCGATGTAGTGGGCGAGCCACCCGGAGGTGCGGGGGATGGAGAACAGCACCGTGTACATGTCCATCGGGAAGCCCATCGCCTGGTAGATGAGGCCTGAGTAGAAGTCGACGTTCGGGTAGAGCTTGCGGTCGATGAAGTAGGAGTCGCTGAGGGCGACCTCCTCGAGCTTCAGCGCGATGTCGAGCAGCGGGCTCTTGCCGGTCACCGCGAACACCTCATAGGCGGTGCGCTTCACGATCTTCGCCCGCGGGTCGTAGTTCTTGTAGACGCGGTGGCCGAAGCCCTGGAGCTTGCCCTTGCCCTCCTTGACGCCCTTGATGAAGTCGTCGACGTTGTCGATGGAGCCGATCTCGTTGAGCATCCGCAACACGGCCTCGTTCGCGCCGCCGTGGCGCGGGCCGTAGAGGGCGGCGGTGGCCGCAGCGCACGCCGAGTAGGGGTCCGCGTGCGCGGAGCCGACGGTGCGCATCGCCGTGGTGGAGCAGTTCTGCTCGTGGTCGGCGTGGAGGATGAACAACACGTCGAGCGCCCGGGCGAGCACCGGGTTGGCGTCGTAGCGGGGCTCGGCGATCTTCCACATCATCGACAGGAAGTTCGCGGTGAAGTCCAGGCTGTTGTCGGGGTAGACGAAGGGCATCCCCACGCTGAAGCGGTACGTGCACGCAGCGAGCGTGGCGACCTTCGCGACGAGCCGGATCACCTGACGCTCGATGTTCGCCCGGTCGTCGATCTGCTTCGCTTCGGGATAGAAGGTGGACAGCGCGGCGATCGCCGAGACGAGCATGCCCATCGGGTGGGCGTCGTAGTGGAAGCCCTCCATGAACCGCTTGCGGACGTTCTCGTGGATGAACGTGTGATGAGTGATGTCGTAGCGCCACTGCTCGAACTGCGCGGGGGTGGGGAGCTCACCGTGGATGAGCAGGTACGCCACCTCGAGATAGCTCGAGTGCTCGGCGAGTTGTTCGATGGGGTAGCCGCGGTAGCGAAGGATGCCGTTCTCACCGTCGAGGTAGGTGATCGCGCTCTCCGCCGCGGCGGTCGCCCCGAATGCCGGATCGAAGAACCAGATGCCGGGCATCAGCTTCGCCCATGCCTTGGCGTCGACGCCCCCGTTGATGATCGGGATCTCGACGGACTCTCCGGTGCGGTTGTCGGTGATCGTGACGGTGTCAGCCATTACGGCCATCCTACGGCGTTCGGCCGCGACCCTCAGCCGGTCGGGTGAATCCCCATCTGATCCGGCGCATGTGCACGGACGACGCCGCGGATCAGTTCAGCCACCGCGCGGTCCGCAGCAGAGGGCAGGCCGCGTCGGCGCCGGGCGAGGCCGACCGAGCGGGACTGGGCACCCTCGATGGGCAGGCGCCGCCACTCTCCGCCGACCCAACTCGGTGCTGCGGAGGCGGGGAGGATCGCCGCGCCGAATCCCGAGAAGGCCAGCGACGCCAACAGACGCATGCCGTCGAGCTCGGCTTGCGCCTGGAGTTCCACACCGTGCGCGGCCGCTTGGGCGTCGAGCTCATCCCGGAATGCGGTACCGGTCGCCTCGAGGAGCAGTCGATGCTCGGCGAGCGCCTCGAAGGTGACTGACGGCTCGTCATAGAGGGGGTGGCCGGCGGGCACGACGAGGACGCGCTCCTCGTCGAAGAGTGGCTCGATGCTGAGATCGGGCTCGCTCATCGGGAGGTTGACGACCGCCATGTCGAGCTGGCCGTCGGCCAACTGCAAGACGAGCGAGGTGGTGGTCGCGTCGAGGATGACGAGGCTCACCGCAGGGTGGACGCGTTCCACCTCGCCCAACAGAGGTGGCACCAGCCATCGGGCCGTCGTGCCGATGACCCCGACTCGGACCCGCCCGCGAACCTCGTCGCGCACCGCGGCGACGTCGGACTCCAGGGCGGCGAACTCGGCCTCGATGCGACGCGCACGTTCGACGACGACCCGGCCCTCCTCGGTGAGGGTGGTGGTCGCACGGTCGATCAGCACCACTCCGATCTCGCGCTCGAGTCGCGACACGTGGGTTGAGACGTTCGATTGGACGGTGTGGAGCGCCCGGGCTGCGGCGGAGAAGCTCCGATGCTCGCTCACCGCCACCAGTGCACGCAGTTGTTTCAGGTCCACGTCGAGAGCCTATCTGCCGAATCGATTGCAAATATCCACGAGAACAGTTGGAATGATTGCTTGCTGCGGTTTATCATGAGAAACACATAGACGCCGAGCCACAGCGATCCCCCCTCGCTGGCTCGTGCCGGTCCCGGCCGACCCCCTCCGCCGAGGACCCCACCGAAGGACTGGGCCCCCCTCCAGTCCTTCGGTCGTTTTCCGCCAGAACGGTGCTCTAGCCTGCGGAAATGCCCACCCGTCGCAACGCGCCGAAAGCGGCGGCGATCTTCGACCTCGACCGAACCCTGCTCGCGGGAGCGAGCGGGCCGGTCCTGTCGGGAGCCCTCCGCGCCGTCGGACTGCTTCCCGATCGCCGCAACCCTGCCGAGCCGCTGCTGTTCGGAATCTTCAACCTGATCGGCGAGAACCGCCCCACGATGCTCGCGACGCGCCAGATGGCGCGGATGGCGAAGGGCTGGCCGACCGCGGCGGTCCGCAAGGCGGCCAAGGCGGCGGCCCCGGCGCTGGCCGCTGCGATCCAGCCCTACGCGAAGACGCTGATCGACGAGCACCACGCGGCGGGGCGGCTCGTGGTATTGGCGACCACGACGCCGTTCGATCTGATTCGTCCATTCGCGAAGGCGGTCGGCTTCGACGACGTCGTCGCGACCCGCTACGGCACCGACGGCGGCAGCTACGACGGCACGATCGACGGCGAGTTCGTCTGGGGCCGCGGGAAGGCGAAGGCCGTGGCGGAGTGGGCCGCCCGCAGCGGCGTCGATCTCACCGAGTCGTTCGCCTACTCCGACAGCTACTACGACACGCCGCTGCTCTCGATGGTTGGCCACCCCCACGCGGTGAACCCCGACCCGCGCCTGCGTGCGGTCGCTGCCTTGCGACGCTGGCCTGCCCGCTGGCTCGACGTGCCCCACGGCGTGCCGAAGTTCATCGGACTCGAACCCCAGAACGTGGCGATGGCCCTCGCCCGACCCGAGTTGTTCCCGTGGGTACGGTTCCGGATCTTCGGCGCGAACCGGATTCCGGCGGAGGGCCCGGCGATCGTGGTCGCGAACCACCGCTCGTACTTCGACCCGATCGCGGTCGGGATGACCCTCGCCCGTCGTGGCCGGCCGGTCCGCTTCCTCGGCAAGAAGGAAGTCTTCGACGCACCGATCGTCGGCGACATCGCTCGGGCGATGGGCGGAATCCGGGTGGATCGGGGAACGGGCTCCGACGCGCCGTTGGCTGCCGCAGAAGCAGCGCTGGCCGCCGGAGAGATGGTCGCGCTGATGCCGCAGGGGACCATTCCGCGCGGGCGGGAGTTCTTCAACCCGGTCCTCCAAGGCCGCTGGGGTGCGATGCGCCTCGCGCACGCCACCGGTGCGCCGGTGATCCCGATCGGTCTGTGGGGGACCGAACAGGTGTGGCCGCGTTCGTCGCGCCTCCCGAACGTGCTGAACGTAGTGGACCCGCCGCTCGTGACGATCCGGGTTGGAAAGCCTGTGGCCGTCGCGAACGACGATCTCGAGGCCGACACGCAGCGCATGATGTCGGCGATCTCGGCGTTGTTGCCGCCCGAGGCCCGCGAATGGCACGAGCCGACTCCTGAGGAACTGGCACGCACCGTGCCGCCGGGTCGCAGCGCCGACGACCTCGACGACGCGGGGGAGGCGTCGCGCCGGCCGGGTCGAGACTGAGCCAGAAGCGGCCGCGTTCGACGCACACCTCGATTCGGGCTGCCGGCCGCCGATGTTGAGGCGGTGCAATCGCTCACCGGGGAGATTCCCGACCGTCGGCATCGTCACCCCGTGGTGCGCCAGTTCCTCGTCGCGCTCCCGCTGTTGCCGGTCTGGATCGGCGGAATGGCGGTCATGGCCGCCATCGCGGTGCAGCGGGAAGACCTCGTCCACGAACTGCTCCTCGACGCCAACGACGTTGCAGGCGTCAAGTGGTACGCGGGGATCGTCACATATCTGGCGGTGCTGTCATGGTGCACCGCCGTGGTCTCGGCGTGCTGGGGGGCGTGGTTCTGTCGTCTCGCGCAACGGCGGGGCGCGATGGGCTTCCTCCTCAGCGGCGCGCTGATCACCGCCTACGTGTTGGCGGACGACCTCCTGCAACTGCACGCCGAGTTCATCCCGCACCACACCCCGCTGCCCAAACGTGCCGCCGAAGCGGTGCTCGTGGGCGTGGTCGGGTGTTGGTTGGTGTGGTCGCGGCGTCAGATCCTCCGAACCCGCTGGCTCGTGCTCGTCGTGGCAGGCGCCGCGCTGGTCGTGTCGATCCTCATCGACGCGCTCGGGGGCTGGGGGTCGCCCCGCCTCCAGCTCGTGGCCGAAGACGGGGCGAAACTGCTGGGCACCCTCGGTTGGGCGACCTACTTCGTCGCGACGACCGCCGACATCGTCCGTTCGACGCTGTCGGGGCCGCTCGAGCGCGTCAGCGCTGCGAGCGTGCGCGGATGATGTTGAGCGCCGAGCCCGCCTTGAACCACTCGATGTGCTCGTCGCTCATCGTGTGGGTCGCCTGGAAGGATTCGGTGCTGCCGTCTGGGTGGGTGATGACGCAGTCGACCGGGCGGCCGGGGGCAAGCTGCGCGAGGCCGGTGATCGAGATGCGGTCGTCTTCGCCGATGCGGTCGTAGGTGCTCGGATCCGCGAAGGTCAACGCCAAGACGCCCTGCTTCTTGAGGTTCGCCTCGTGGATGCGGGCGAAGGAGCGGACGATGATGGCACGGCACAGCCGGAAGCGGGGCTCCATCGCTGCGTGCTCGCGAGAGGACCCCTCGCCCCAGTTCTCGTCGCCGACGGCAACCCAGTGCTGGCCCGCCTCGTGGTAGTGCTTGGCGATGTCTGGGTAGGACCTGGTCGAGCCATCGAGCTGATCCTTGCCTTCGCCGACCGCCCCTCCGAAGGCGTTCACCGCGCCGAGGAACAGGTTGCCCGAGATGTTCTCGAGGTGGCCGCGGTACTTCAGCCACGGCCCGGCCATGGAGATGTGGTCGGTGGTGCACTTGCCCGCGGCCTTCACGAGGATCGGCAGGTCGAGGAAATCGGTGCCGTCCCACGCTGGGAAGGGCTCGAGGAGCTGGAGTCGGTCTGAGGTCGGCGAGACCTTGACCTCGACGGTGGAGCCGTCGGCCGGCGGGGGAGTGAAGGTGTTGTCGCCCGGGGTGAAGCCGAGCGCGGGGAGCTCTTCGCCGACGGGTTCGGGGAGGTGCACCTGCCGACCGTCGTCGGTCGTGAGCGTTCCCTCGATGGGGTCGAAATCGAGCGTGCCCGCCAACGCGAGCGCGACGACCGTCTCGGGGGAGGTCACGAAGGCGAGGGTGTTGGCCGAGCCGTCGTTGCGCTTCGGGAAGTTCCGGTTGTAGCTGGTGACGATCGTGTTGATGTGATCGTTCGCTTCGGCCGGCCGCGCCCATTGGCCGATGCAGGGGCCGCACGCGTTGGCCAGGACGGTGGCGCCCGCCGCCTCGAAGGTCCCCAGAAGGCCGTCGCGTTCGATCGTGGCGCGCACCTGCTCGGAGCCGGGGGTGATCATGAGGGGCACCTTGACCCGCAGGCCGTTGTCCGCGGCGAACCGCAGAATCGACGCCGCGCGGGTGATGTCCTCGTAGGAAGAGTTGGTGCACGACCCGACGAGCGCCGAGCTGAACTCGAGCGGCCAGCCCTGCTCGCGTGCTTCGGCGCCGAGGGCCGAGACCTCGCGTGCGAGGTCGGGGGTCTGGGGGCCGTTGATGTGGGGCCGCAGGGTGGACAGGTCGATCTCGATGACCTGATCGAAGTAGCTGGCGGGATCGGCCCACACCTCGTCGTCGGCACGAAGGTGGTGGCTCACCGCGTCGGCCGCGTCGGCGATCGCCTCGCGGCCCGTGGCCTTCAGGTAGCGGCTCATCGCGGCGTCGTATCCGAACAGTGACGTGGTGGCGCCGATCTCGGCGCCCATGTTGCAGATCGTGGCCTTGCCGGTGCAGCTGATCGACTCGGCGCCAGGGCCGAAGTACTCGACGATCGCGCCCGTGCCGCCCTTCACAGTGAGGATGTCGGCCACCTTCAGGATGATGTCCTTGGGTGCCGTCCACCCGTTGAGCGACCCCGTCAGGTGGACGCCGATGAGCTTCGGCCAGCGCACGTTGAAGGGGAACCCGGTCATCACGTCGACCGCGTCGGCACCACCGACGCCGATCGCCACCATGCCGAGGCCGCCGGCGTTGGGGGTGTGGCTATCGGTGCCAACCATCATTCCGCCGGGGAACGCGTACTGCTCGAGGACGACCTGGTGGATGATGCCCGAGCCCGGCCCCCAGAACCCGATGCCGTAGCGGGCGGACACCGACTCGAGGAAGTCGTACACCTCCTTGTTGCCCGACTCGGCCGCTTGGAGGTCGGGGCCGGCGCCGACCTTCGCCTGGATGAGGTGGTCACAATGCACCGTAGAGGGACACGCGACGCGGTCGAGCCCCGCAGTCATGAACTGAAGCAACGCCATCTGAGCCGTGGCGTCCTGCATGGCAACACGATCGGGGTGCAGGTCGTTGTAGGTGACGCCCCGCTCGAAGGCCGCCGCTGGGTCGGACAGGTGGTTGACGAGGATCTTCTCGGCGAGGGTCAACGGCCGCCCGACTCGTCGGCGGGCGTCGCCGATGCGCTCGTCGAGGGTGGCGTAGACGCGTTCGACGAGTTCGATGGGGGTGGATGCGGCGACGGTGACCTCTGACATGGCGGTGCTCCTCGTTGGGTTCCGATGGCGGCTCTATGCTGATACAAGTCTATGACAAGTCGACGAGAGCAGACAAGTAGTAGACAAGTTCGTCAGATCCGGTACCGCTCGATCGCGAACGATCTGCGGGACCGAATCACCTCCGGCGAGTTCGCCGGAGGCCGAGTCTTGCCGTCCGAGGCGGAGCTGTCCTCCCACTACGACGCGAGTCGCGTCACCGTGCGCCGGGCGCTGGAGGTGTTGCGCGCCGAGCGGCTCGTCGAGAGCCGGCAGGGTTTCGGCTGGCTGGTAGCCGCCGACCCGTTC
The DNA here is from genome assembly GCA_029782335.1 of Actinomycetes bacterium. Classification (GTDB taxonomy): domain Bacteria; phylum Actinomycetota; class Acidimicrobiia; order Acidimicrobiales; family Microtrichaceae; genus JADLFH01. The sequence continues at coordinate 58,469 of JAKOVA010000199.1, forward strand.
CCCCAGGCGCTCGATCACCTCGGCACGATCGAACAGCAACTCA
>JAKOVA010000216.1 GCA_029782335.1 Actinomycetes bacterium
TTCGAACCAGATTCCGGCGAAGACGTAGCCGCTGAGCCCCACCGAGAACAGCAGGTGTCCTGCCGTCATCACCGGCACCGACCAGAGACTGAGCAGGATGCCGAGATAGAGCGGGTGGCGCACGTACCGATAGAAGAGCGGCGTCCTGAACTCCGACGTTGGCATCGCGCGACCGGTCAATCGCGCGAAGACCTGTTGCAGCCCGAAGAGCTCGAAGTGGTTGATGAGGAACGTGCTGATCAGCACCAGCGCCCATCCGAGCCAGAAGATCGCCCACAGGAGCTCCACGGCGGCAGCATCCCCGATCCGCCAGACGATCGGTTCCGCAATCGGCCGCCATTGCCAGAAGAAAAGGGCGAGCACCACGCTGGTTGCGAGCACGTAGGTGCTCCGCTCCACTGCCTGGGGGACGATCCGCGTCCACGCGCGCTTGAACGCCTGGCGCGCCATCACGCTGTGCTGCACGGCGAACAGGCTCAACAGGAGCACGTTGATCGATAGCGCTTCGACCAGTGTCGCGGAAGTTCCGCTATCGACCGATTTCGGCACGAGCAGATCGCCGCTGAAGCCGATGAGGTAGAGAAGGGCCCCCAGGCAGGCGGCGTACGAGAACAGGCCGTAGAGAAACGAGAAGATTGCGCCCATGGCAGTGTCCTTTGTGTGGTCGCGCCGCGGCCCGGAAAGGGTCGCGGCGCGCGATGTGGTCGAAGTCGGCGTTGCGACGACGCTATGCCGCGGCCGTCGGGTGCATCGCGAAGGTCTGCGACAGGATCTTTCCGTCGCGCACGATGAACGTGTCGGTGCCGAGGGGGATTCCGGTGCCTGCGCTCCAGGTGATGTACGCGATGTCACCCTCGACGCGCAGCGTTCGCAGCGAGAAACGCTTGATCGCGCCGGGCGGGAGCGAGGCGATGAACGCCTCGAAGAACTGGCGAATCTCGGGTTTGCCGTGATAGGTTTTGATCTCGCTGAAGAAGCGTGCGTCGTCGTCGTAGTCACGCACGATTGCGTCGACGCCTTGCTGCTCGACGAAGGCCTGCAAGTGATTCCGGACGACGGATTCGATGTCGGATACCTTGGGGTCCATGATTCATTGCTCCATTCGATTGAAGGGTGGGAGAGGCCATAGTGTCGAAAGCCGTGCCAACCCGCCCCGCCGGAAATCCGCACGACTTGGCCGCGCGTCCTCGATTGCCTGCTCGCCGCCCGCGAGGCCTCCCGCGACTCCGCCGGGCTTGATCGCCAATCCGCCATGACGCAGGACATCCTCTCCGACGTCTTGCGCAACGTGCGTCTGCGGGGGGTTCTCTACTTCTACGTCAACGGAACGCGGGACTGGGCGGCCGAGGCGCCGGCGTCTTGCGAGATCGCTGCGGCGGTCATGCCGAGGTCGGAGCACGTGATGGAGTACCACGTCGTGGTTTCCGGCAACTGCTGGGCCGCGGT